>JAGXKW010000068.1 GCA_018334995.1 Wenzhouxiangellaceae bacterium | reverse complement strand
TCATCGACACCGTGATCGTGTGCACGCTGACCGGGCTGGTGATCGTGCTTTCGGGCGCATATCTCGAAACCGCCGAAATGAGCGGAGTGGCGCTGACCTCGCGCGCGTTCGAGACCGTGATCGGCTGGTTTCCGTTCGTGCTCGCCATCGTGGTGATGCTGTTTGCCTTCTCGACCATGATCGCCGCGGCTTATTACGGCATGAAAAGCTGGACTTATCTGTTCGGCAAGTCGAAGCGCACCGAAACGGTCTACAAGACACTCTTCCTGGTCTTCGTCGTGATCGGAAGCGCCATGCAGCTCGGCGCGGTCATCGGCTTCTCCGACGCGGTACTGCTGGCCGTGGCCTTCCCCAACATCCTCGGGATGTATTTCCTGATGCCGAAGGTGAAAGAAGAGCTTCGACGATATATGGAACGACTCCGGGCCGAAAGAAGCTGATGTTTTCGCACAGTCGCGGAGACGCGGAGAAAGGTCCAAGCAGAAAGGCGACTCCGCAGCCCGGATAAACGCGCAACGCGCATCCGGGCCGCGGGCTGGATCGGCTGTTCACCGCGAGTGCGCTTCGCTGACCCGGGCCAGGCAACTGTCCCTGAATTCACCTTGAAGCATCAGCAACCGCAGCCTGCCCCGCTGTCCGGGTTACCATCCTCGTTCGTGCGACGTCAGCCCAGCCAGCCAACCAAGCAAACGTCATGTCCCTGATTTCACTGATCGACCTTGAATTCTCCATCGGCGGGCCGCTTTTGCTCGACGGGGTGAATCTCACCATCGAGCCGAACGAACGCATTGCGCTGATCGGGCGCAACGGCGCCGGCAAGTCGACGCTGCTCAAGCTGATCGACCGTACGATCCAGCCCGACGGCGGCGAGGTGCGCTACCAGTCGGGGGTCCGGGTCGCCCGGGTGGCCCAGGAAGTGCCCGAGAGCGTGACCGGGAGCGTGTTCGACGTGATCGCGCTCGGGCTTGGCGAACTGGGCGGACTGATCCGCGAATACCACGCCGCGGCCGAAGGGACGTTCGATGCCGAGCGCATGGGCGCGCTGCAGGAACGCATCGAGGCGGCCGGCGGATGGGACGCCGACCGTTTGATCGAGACCGTGATCGAGCGCCTGGCACTGGACGCCGAGGCCGATTTCAAGCAGTTGTCCGGCGGGCTCAAGCGGCGCGTGCTGCTGGGCCAGGCCCTGGTCACGCACCCGGACGTGCTGCTGCTCGACGAGCCCACCAACCATCTGGATATCGAGTCCATCGAGTGGCTGGAGCAGTTCCTGATCGAATACAGCGGCTCCATCGTGTTCATTACCCACGACCGCCGATTTCTGCGCCGGCTGGCCACGCGCATCGTCGAGATCGACCGCGGCCAGCTCACCTCGTGGCCCGGCGACTGGGACAACTACCTTAGAAGGCGCGAGGAACGAATGCACGCCGAGGAACTGGAACGCAGACATTTCGACCGCAAGCTGGCCGAGGAAGAAGTCTGGATCCGCCAGGGCATCAAGGCCCGTCGCACGCGCAACGAGGGTCGCGTGCGGGCGCTCGAGGCGATGCGCCGCGAGCGCGCCCAACGACGCGAGCAGGCCGGTCAGGTGCGCATGGCCGCCAGCGACGCCGGGCAGTCCGGAAAAAAGGTGATCGAGGCGGATCACGTGACGTTCAGCTACGACGGCGAACCCATCGTGCGTGATTTTTCGACCACGATCTTCCGCGGCGACCGGATCGGCCTGATCGGGCCCAACGGCAGCGGCAAATCGACCCTGCTCAAGCTGCTGCTGGGACAACTCGAGCCCGATTCGGGCGAGATCAAGCTCGGTACGCGGCTGGAAATCATCTATTTCGACCAGCACCGAGCGATGCTTCGCGACGACTGGACCGCGGCCGAGAATGTCGGAGAGGGACGCGATTTCGTGACCGTCGCCGGCAAGCAGAAACACGTGATCGGTTACCTGGCCGATTTCCTGTTCACGCCCGAGCGTGCGCGGGCGCCGATCACCAAGTTCTCCGGCGGTGAGCGCAACCGGCTGCTGCTGGCCAAGCTGTTCGCCAAACCGTCGAATCTGCTGGTCATGGACGAGCCGACCAACGATCTGGATGCCGAAACGCTGGAACTGCTCGAATCGTTGCTGGCCGAATACCCCGGCACGCTGCTGCTGGTCAGCCACGACAGGGACTTCCTCGACAACGTGATCACCGCCTCGTTCGTGATGGAAGACCACGGGCGCGTGGGCGAATACGCCGGCGGCTACAGCGACTGGAAGCGCCAGGCGCAGCGGGTTGCGGCGCGCAGGTCCGCCGACGATTCGGCGGCGGGGCAATCCCCGGCATCGACGCTGAAAACGGAATCGAAGCCCGCAGGCGCAAGCAGGCCGAAGAAGCTCAGCTACAAACTCGCCCGGGAACTCGAGCAACTGCCGACGAAGGTCGAGCAGCTCGAAGCCCGCATGGCCGAGTTGAGTGCGCAGTTGAACGACCCGGCGCTCTACCGCCGACCGTCGGAGGAGATCGAAAAGGTCAACGCCGAAGTCGCTTCCACCCAGGCCGAAATCGATGCCGCCTACGCGCGCTGGGACGAACTGGAAAGCGCGGGGAAACCTGGCGAATCGAGAGTCGAATAAAAACGTAGCGCTACGGGGTGTCGGATCGGGGCTAGCCGGATCCCATGCCGAGCAGCAGGGCGACGCCGGCGGCATAGAGCGCAAGAATGACCAAGCTTTCGACGCCTATGCCGGCCGGGCCCTGTTTTTCGCGCCGGATCAGGCCCATGATGAGCACCGCGGCCATCAGCAGCGTCAGTGCGGCCCAGAACGCAACGGATTTCGGCATCGCGTGGTAGATCGAACCATTCCTGTAGGCGACGTCGGAGGCGGCGGTGAACAGCGTGTCGAACGCGTTGCCGCCGATGATGCCGCCGACGGCCAGCGTCAGTGCGCCGCGCCTGACGGCCGCGATCGAAGTCACCAGTTCGGGCAGCGACGTGGCGGTCGCGGTGAACAGCACGCCGACGGCTGTGAAACTGAACCAGGTCGACTCGGCGATGTTCGAAGCGGCGTGTTCCATGACGTAACCGGCCGCGCCCAGCACCAGCATCAGGAATACGAACCGGATCGCCAGCGGTGCCATTGCCGGCACCTTGTCGAGGTCTTCCGGTTCGTCTTCGCGCGTTTCGTGGGTTCGGGTGGGCCGCCACATCGGCTTGTCGTGCGCGGTCCGGATCATGCGCAGGCCGTAACCGTAGAGCGCCAGCATGATCGGCGTGATCGGATGAATGCCCCACAGCGTGACGTCGGGCAGGGTCGGTGCAATCAGGATCAGCGCCAGCAGCGCGATCAGCAAACCGCTCTGCATCAGGTTCTCGGCCGAGGCCGCGGCGTGCTCGAGGTTGGCTTGCCGGTAGGCGAAGTCGGCCACCGCCAGGGCTGCGAACTGCACCCCGATGCCGCCAAGGGCGTTGCCCAGCGCCAGGTCGGCATTGTCGTTGAAAGCCGCGGTGACCGACAGCACGGAGCCGCCCAGCGAGGTCGACGCCCCGAGCAGCACGGCGCCGGCGATCGCCTCGCCGACGCCGGTGCGGTCGGCGAGCTGGTCGACCACGCCGGTGATCCAGGTGCCGAAAACGCCGATGGCCAGCGTGCACGCGAGGAAGACCAGGGTGCTCTGGAAAAGCGTCCAGCCGGCGGGATCGATCATGGTCTGGCGCCCTTCCTTGTTCGCGTTTCGCGCAACATCACCATACGATAAAGGTATCGGCGCCCGGGGTCTGGCTGTCGGCGCATCCGTTCCGGCGGGTCTGACCGGAAGCGTTCAGGGGGTCAGGCGGGCATCCGGCCACCCTGGCAACCCCGGTTCACCGTGCCGATTCCTGGCAGGCTGCCGATGCCGGCTCAGGACGTGACCGGCATCAGCGTCAGCTCCACCCGCCTGTTCTGGCTGCGGCCTTCGGGCGTATTGTTGGTGGCTACCGGATATTGTTCGCCGTATCCATAGGATTCGATACGCACCGGCGCGACGCCCCGGTTGATGATGTAGCGGGCCACGGTTTCGGCGCGGCGCTTCGAAAGTTCATGGTTGTACTCGGCGCTGCCGGTCGAATCGGTGTGCCCGTCGACGACCAGCACGGTCCGGTCGAATTCCTGCGCGACCAGGGCGACCGAGTCCAGCACTTCGAAGAACTGCGGTTTCAGACCCGCGGAATCCACGTCGAAAGTCACGTTGCCGGGCATGTTCAGGATGATTTCATCGCCGCGGCGGGTTACGCTGACGCCGGTTCCACGCAGTTGTTCACGCAGGGCGGCTTCCTGGCGGTCCATGTAGCTTCCGACCGCCGTACCGGCCAGCGCACCCACCCCGGCGCCGATGGCGGCACGCTTGAGCCGGTCGCCGCCGGAAATCGCGCCGATGACGGCGCCTATTCCGGCACCGACGCCGGCGCCGGCGCCGGTGCGCGAGGTGCGCGGCTCCCCGGTCCACGGGTCCGTGCCGGTGGCGCAGGCCGACAGCAATGCTGCCAGCAGCAGCGAAAGCGTCGCTTTGGATATCAATGCTCTTCGTTTATCCATGATCAACCTCCGTGGGTTTACGCAAAAGCGCGGTCTGCGTCGAGGTAAATATTCGGCGCGTGATGCTTGAGGCCGGCGGAATCGTCTCGATTTCACCGCGGTTTTTCGGCGACGAGTTCCTGATAGTCGGGGTGGCGCTCGATCCAGGCCGCGACGTAAGGACAGCGCGGAATGACTTTCCAGTGTTTTTCCCGGCTGTAATCGAGCGCGTGCCGGGTAATCGCGCCCGCGATGCCCCGGCCTTCGACCGGCGGCGGCACGTAGACGCGATGCATGGAGATTACGCCGTCGTCGAGCGTGTAGTCGAGAACGCAGAGCTGTCTATCGACTTCGGTCTGAAAACGGTTTTCGGCCGGGTTGTGCGCGATGTCATATTCCATAGTCGGTCCTTGATGAATTCGGGCGGCCGGCCGGTCATCTCAGGTAGCGGGTGCGGATCGTGGCCGGGATGTCGTTGAGCCCCCGCAGCACCGGCCCGGCGTCGTCGGTCTCCACGTCCATGACCACGTAGCCGACGTCGGGCATGGTCTGCAGGTACTGGGCGGCCACGTTGATGCCGGCCTCGGAGAACACGTTGTTGATCGCCTGCAGCACGCCGGGCTCGTTCTTGTGGATGTGCATGATGCGCCGCGCCGTGGCGTGATCGGGCAGCGTGACTTCCGGAAAGTTGACCGCGCCGGCCGTCGACCCGTTGTCCGAATACAGGACCAGCTTGGTCGCGACGTCCAGCGCGATGTTCTGCTGGGCCTCGAAGGTCGAGCCACCGATGTGCGGGGTGAGGAGCACGTTCTCGCAGCCGCGCAGCTCGGACACGAACTCCTCGTTCTTCGACGCCGGTTCCGAGGGGAAGACGTCGATCGCGGCGCCGGTCAGGTGGTCGCTTTCGATCGCGCTGGCCAGCGCCGGGATCGAAACGACCTTGCCGCGCGAGGCGTTGATCAGGTGCGCGCCCTGTTTCATCCGATGGATTTCGGCTGCGTCGATCATGCCGCGCGTGGCGTCGGTATCCGGGACGTGCAGCGAGACGACGTCGGCGTTTTCCAGGACCTCGTTCATGCTCTCGGCCGGTTCGGCATTGCCCAGCGGCAGCTTGCGCACGATGTCGTAGTAGATGACGCGCATCCCCAGGCCCTCTGCAAGAATGCCCAACTGCGAGCCGATATGGCCGTAGCCGATGATGCCCAGGGTCTTGCCGCGCACCTCGAAGGACCCCTTGGCGGTCTTCTGCCAGCGGCCGCGGTGAGCGGCGGCGTTCTTGGCCGGGATGCCGCGCATCAGCATCACGGTTTCGGCCAGCACCAGCTCGGCCACCGATCGGGTGTTAGCATAAGGGGCGTTGAACACCGGAATGCCCTGGTGTCGGGCTGCGGCGAGATCGACCTGGTCGGTCCCGATGCAGAAACATCCGATACCGGTCAATTTGCCGGCTTTTTCCAGCATCGATGCGGTCAGTCGAGTGCGCGATCGGATGCCGAGGAAATGGCAATCTGAAATCCTGTCGGCCAGTTCGTTTTCCGGCAGGGCCGAGGATACGCTCTCTACCTGGCTGTAGCCGGCCTTGCGGAAGCTCTCGACGGCGCTGTCCTGGATGCCCTCGAGTAGAAGAATCCTGATTTTTTCCTTGGCGAGCGAATAGTTTCGCTGGGTCATTGGGTTCCTGAAATATGCGGGACACTCTGCATGATAGTCGAGCCTGCCGGTCGAGTATTCAACCGCTGATTCGAAACCGATGGAGAACCATGGACGCTTTGCCCGATATCGAGAAACTCACCGACGCCGAATCGCTGGCCCACTACGGTCGCGACTGGACGCGCTTCTGGCAGCCCGAACCGCGTGCCGTGGTGTTTCCGCGCACCACCGAAGACGCCGTGCGGCTCGTCCAGTGGGCGCGCGTCGAGAATGCCGCGCTGGTGCCCTCGGGCGGCCGTACCGGACTTTCCGGGGGCGCCGTGGCCGCGGGCGGCGAGGTCGTGGTTTCGTTCGAGAAGATGCGTTCGATCAAGAGCCTGGATGAAACCGAACCCTCGATCACGGTAGAGGCGGGCGCCAGCATCGGCGAAGTGCAGCGCCACGCCGCGGAAAACGCACTGTACTACCCGGTCGACTGGGCGGCCGCGGAGTCTTCCCAGTCCGGTGGCTCGGTGGCCACCAACGCCGGGGGTATCCGCGTGCTGCGCTACGGCATGACGCGCGACTGGGTTCGCAGTCTGACCGTGGTCACCGGGGCCGGCGACGTGCTGGAACTCAACCGGGGCCTGGTCAAGAACAATGCCGGGCTCGATCTGCGCCACCTGATGGTCGGCAGCGAGGGCACGCTGGGGCTGATCACCGAGGTGACCTTCGGTCTGATCGACCCGCCACCGCAGCGCTCGGTGCTGCTGCTGGCGTTTTCCGGACTGGACGCGATCATGCCCGCGTTCCGGGCCTTGCGCGCAGGACTGGAACTGTCGGCATTCGAGTTCTTCGACGCGGCCAGCAGTGAGCACGTCGCGTGCGCAGGCGACGCCGCATTTCCACTGGAAACCCCGGCGCCGTTTTACGCCGTGGTCGAGTTCGACGATCCCGGTGAGAGCCGACAGGAAGCCGCGCTGGAAGTTTTCGAAAAGCTGGCCGAGGACGGTCACGTGGTCGACGGGTTGATCAGCCAGAGCCAGGCCCAGTCCGAAGAGCTCTGGCATTGGCGTGAGGCGATCAGCGAGTCGATTGCCGGACGCACGCCGTACAAGAACGACCTTTCGGTGCGCATCTCGGCCGTGCCCGGGTTCCTGGCGGCACTGGACGAGCTGGTCGGCCAGCGCTATCCGGATTTCGACGTGGTCTGGTTCGGCCACATCGGCGACGGAAATCTGCACATGAACGTTCTCAAGCCAGAGGCCTGGTCGGTCGAGGATTTCCACGCCGCATGCAACGAGCTCAGCCCCGAGGTCTTTCGGCTGGTCGGACGCTACGGCGGCAGCCTTTCGGCCGAGCACGGCGTCGGATTGCTCAAGCGCGATTATCTCGATTTGATCAAGGCGCGTACCGAAATCGACCTGATGCGCTCGATCAAGCAGGTCTTCGACCCCGACGGTATCCTGAATCCGGGCAAGCTGCTGCGGGATTGAGTCTTCGATCCGGACGTCGATCAGCGTACGCCAGCCCGGTCGACGACTTCATTCAGCAATCACCTTCGCGCAAGGGCGCATACACTGGCCGAATGTTTCTGGTGGGGGAAATCTCTTGATGATTGCGAAACGGCTGTTTGCACTGCTTTTTTTATCCGGCGTGTCGTGCGGCGCGATATCGGCAGCGACGGAAACCGACGGCAGCCAGGTTCCGGACCCCGAACAGGCCTGGGGCCAGCGGGATCTGGGGGCGGTCCGGGACTGGCTGGCCGAACGCGACGGGAACGGCCCGGACAGTGTCGAGGCCCTGCGCGCGCGCGCCTGGCTGGCACGCCGGGCCGGAGACAGCCGCCGTGCCCTGGAGCTCATCGATCGGGCCGTGGAGCGCGCCCCGGATCAGGCCGACCTGCGGGTCGACCGGGCCAGTTTCCGTTCGGATCTGCTCGAAGACGCCGGGACCTTCAAGTCGCTGCGCATTGCCCGCGATGTCCGAGACGATCTCGAACACGCCGTCGCGGTCTCGCCCGGACACGTCGATGCGCTGGCGGCGCTGACGGCGTTCCATCAGCAGGCGCCCGGAATTGCCGGCGGCAGTGAACGCGAGGCCGAAGCCCTTCTGGCAAGGCTGCAGGATCTGGCGCCGGAGCGCGTGCACCTGCGCGCGGCGATGCAGCTGGCCGCCGAGGCGCGTCTTGCCGATGCGGTCGAGCAGATGTCGCGGGCCATCGACATGGCCGGTCGACCGCGCGCCGAGTGGTTTGTGAGCAAAGGGCGCTGGTTGCTGGAACTCGCGCAAACCGGCCGCGCGATGCGATGCTTCGAGCGCGCCCTGGACGCGGCCCCCGGGTTCAGGCCGGCCCTTTACGAAATCGGGCGTCTGGCCGCCGAGGAAGGGGTTCAGTCGGACAAGGGGGCGGCCGCCCTGAAGCGTTATCTCGAATTGCCGCAATGGCCCGGCGATCCGGATGAAGCCCTTGCATGGCTGCATCTGGGAACAATCCAGGCACGCCTGGGGCGCGCGGCCGAGGCGCGAATCGCGTTCGAGCGTGCGCTCGAACTCGATCCCGATCTGGGGCAAGCACGGCAGGGCCTGGACGAGCTGGCGGCGCGAATGGATGTCCCGGCGCACGTAGGCGGGATTCCGGGCGCGGAACGCGGCGACTCGACCGGCTTCGTCCCCCGGGACTGAATCTCGCTCAGTCCTCGGTTTCAGGGCGCTGCCCGGACGACCCCTCCAGCACCATGAGCGTCAGCTTGCCCAGCGCAACCAGTCGGTCATCCTCATCGGTCATGCGGATCTGCCAAAGATGGGTCGATCGGCCCAGGTGGACGGCTTCGGCGCGCGCCGTCAGCACACCGCCGCGGACACCTCGAAGGTGATTGATGCCCAGGTCCAGCCCGACGGGATGGCGACCCGTGCCGTGCAGTGCGGCGGCGGACGCGGCGCTGGCGACGCTTTCGGCCAGCGCTGCCGTCGCCCCGCCGTGCAGGATCTGCATCGGCTGAAGGTGGCGGGAATCGACCGGCATGGTGGCTTCCAGAAACCCCTCGCCCGAATCCGTATACCGAATGCCGAGTGTTTCCATCAGCGTACCCGGCACCATCCGGTTGAGCTGTTCCAGGCGCTTGTGTCTGGTCATCGTCTTTCCTTTGTCAGCGACGCGGCCGGGATCGAACCGGACAGACCTGGGCGGCCGGGTCCGGCTCGCGTTGCCGATTCAACCCTCGTCTTCGCCGCCCCGGGCACCCTCGTCGATCAGGTTTTGCTGGATCTGGGGCGGCACGGCCTCGTAGTGGGAAAGTTCGACCACGAATCGACCCTCGCCGCCGGTCATGCTCTTGAGCTCGGTGGGGAAATCGGTGATGACCGACAGCGGGACCGCCGCGGTGACCTGGGTCAGTCCGCCCCGAATGCTGTCTGTGCCCTGGATGCGCGCGCGCTTTGAAGCCAGCAGCCCGGTCACGTCGCCCATGACCGCATCGGCGACCGTGACCTCCAGGTTGACGATGGGCTCCAGGATCTGGGGTCCGGCGTGGCTGATGGCATCCAGCAGCGCCTTGCGGCCGGCGATGACGAACGCGATTTCCTTTGAATCCACGCTATGGTGCTTGCCGTCGTAGACCGTGACTTCCAGGTCCTGCAACGGATGGCCGGCAACCGCACCTTCTTCGAGCACCTGCCGGACGCCTTTCTCGACCGCCGGAATCAGGCTGGTCGGGATGACGCCGCCGACGACTTCGCTCGCGAAGCGGAAGCCCTCGCCGCGGCCCAGCGGCTTGACGCGCAGGAACACTTCGCCGAACTGGCCCGCGCCGCCGGTCTGTTTCTTGTGCCGGTAATGGCCCTCGGCCGGCCGCGTGATGGTTTCGCGGTAGGCGATGCGCGGCGGCCGGGTTTCGACTTCGACCCCGAACCGCTGCTGCATGCGTTCCAGCAGCACTCGCAGGTGCATCTCGCCGAGTCCGCGGATGACCGTTTCGTTCAATTCCTGGTTGTGTTCGACCTGGAAGCACGGGTCTTCCTGGGCGATCTTTTCCAGCGTGCCGGCCAGCTTCTGTTCCTGCCCATGAGTTCTGGATTCGATGGCCAGGCCGAACATGGGCTGGGGAAAATCGATCGGCTTGAGGTAGTAATGATCCTCGTCGTGATTGTCGTGCAGGATCGCGTCATAGTGAATCTCGTCGACCTTGGCCAGTGCGCAGATGTCACCGGGAATTCCCGCCTCGGTTTCGATGTGTTCGCTGCCCTGCATGCGGTAGAGATGCGCGACCTTGATCGGCTTGCGTGCATCGTTGACGTACAGCTGCATGCCGGGTTCGACCTTGCCCTGGAAGATCCGGAAGATCGCCAGCTTGCCCGCATACGGGTCGTTGACGATCTTGAACACGTGGGCGAGTACGTGCGCATCCGGGTCGGGGGTTGCGGTGACCTTGCGATCCTCGCTGCCGGCGCGGAAGCGGGGCGGGTTGCCTTCCTCGGGGCTCGGCAGTAGTCTTTCGACGAACCGCAGCAGTTCGCCGCAGCCCGCGCCGGTCGCTGCGGAGGTGAAGCATATCGGAACCAGGTGGCCTTCGCGCAGCGCCTTCTCGAAGGCATCGTGCAACTCGTCGGCGGAGATCTTCTCGCCGTCCAGATACTTGCTCATCAGGTCCTCGTCGACCTCGACGACCTGGTCCAGGATTTCCGAATGTGCGTCGGCCAGCGAGAAGATATCGGTATCGCCGTCTTCGTGGAAGAAGCAGTCGCGTACCGTCGTGAAGTTCTCCGCCGGCAGGTTGATCGGCAGGCATTCCGCGCCGAATTCGGCGCGGATCTCGCGCACCAGCGCTTCGAGGTCGATTTCATCGGCGTCGATGCGGTTGATGATCATCATGCGGCAAAGCCGGCGCTGCCGGGCGCGCCGCATCAGGCGCCGGGTGGACATTTCGATTCCGGCGGTCGCATTGACCACCACGGCCGCGGTTTCCACCGCACTCATGGCCGAAAGCGTCTGACCGCGGAAGTCGGGGTCGCCGGCGGTATCGATCAGCTGGACTTTCGCCTTGCCGGCATCGAAGTGCATGATCGCGCTGTCCAGGGAATGCTGATACTGCTTTTCCAGCGGGTCGAAATCGGCCAGGGTGTCACCGCGCTCGATCGTGCCGGGTTCTCCCTTGACGCCGGCGCGGACCAGCAGCTGTTCCGACAGCAGCGTCTTGCCGCTGCCGGCGTGTCCCAGCAGAGCGATGTTGCGGATTCGTGCGATTTCGGCACTGGACATGGGCGCTTTCCTCGGCGTAGCAATTTATCTGGAAGTGATTCTGACATCCTAATCGAGTTCGAAATTTGCGACAACGCAACCTGGCCGCGCGCGCCGCTGCGGGGTACTGAGAGCCGATCCGAGGCGGCTCGACGATTCAGTGGCGATTCAGCGAACGACGTATAGGATTTCCTTGAACTTCCCGAAGCGCGGCAACACCGCAGGAGCTGCATCGATGAGAACCGCATTCACTTCATTGCTGGCGTTCGGCCTGCTGGCGTCCGGGGCAACGTACGCGCAATCGCCCTCCGTTCACTATGTCTACGCGCCGGTGATCGGCTACGAACCCATTTACGCGACCGAGCAGGTGCCGGTGGAGCGCGAGGTCTGCTGGCGTGAACGCGGTCATCCCGGCCGCCGCGGCAACTCGGCCACCGGCACCATCGCCGGAGCCATTATCGGCGGCGTGGTCGGAAACCAGTTCGGCGGCGGCTCGGGTAAAAAGGCGTTGACCGCCGCCGGCGCCGCGCTGGGCGCGTCGATAGGCCACGACGCGTCGAAACGACATCGTCGGGGCTATCCGCA
>JAGXKW010000067.1:2233-12743 GCA_018334995.1 Wenzhouxiangellaceae bacterium | reverse complement strand
ACGACGAAGAGGCGCAATCGCGCCTGGAGCGCTTCGGCGCCAACCGATTGCCGGAAGAGGACCGTCCCGGCCTGGTCGCCATATTCCTGCGCCAGTTCAGGGATCCGCTGATCTATGTCCTGCTGATCGCCGGCCTGGTCTCGCTGGGCATCGGCAATATCAACAATGCGCTGTTCATATTCGCCGTGCTTGCGATCAACTCGATCATCGGCACGCTGCAGGAAGGCCGCGCCGAGCGCAGCGCCGCGGCGCTGCAGGAAATGATCCGGACCCGCGCCCGCGTCCTGCGCGGCGGAAAACGCAAGACGCTCGATTCCTCGGAACTGGTGCCCGGCGACCGGATCCTGCTCGAGGCGGGCGCTGCGGTCCCGGCCGATATCCGGCTATTCTCGGCCAAAGGGCTGCAGGTCGATGAATCACCGCTGACGGGCGAATCGACGCCGGTCGGCAAGGACGCCGACCAAACGCCGGACGCGGACGACGTCGTCAGCAAGCGCAGCAACATGGCGTTCGCCGGGAGCACGGTGCTCGACGGCGAGGCCGAGGGCCTGGTCTGTGCGACCGGCGACCACACCGAGGTCGGCAAGATTGCCGAATCACTGAGCGAAGAGGCCGCCCAGGCCCCGCCGCTGGTCCTGAAACTGCGGCGTTTCACGCGCCAGATCGCGCTGCTCGTACTGGCCGCGGTGATCGTGCTCTCGATCACGCAGTTTCTGCAGGGGGTGGAGCCCGCCCGGCTGTTCTTCCTCGGCGTGGCGCTGGCCGTATCCGCGATTCCCGCCGGGCTGCCGATCGCGATCACGGTGGCCATGGCCGTCGCCACGCGGCGCATGGCCGAACGCAACGTCATCGTGCGCCAGCTGCCCGCGGTCGAGGGGCTGGGCTCTTGCACGCTCATCGCCAGCGACAAGACCGGCACGCTCACGGCCAATACGCTTACCGTGCGGCGTCTCCACCTGCCCGATGAGGAACAGGTCCGGGTATCGGGCGACGGATACGAGACCGACGGTGAACTCACGCTGGACGACGAGCCTCTCGCGGAATCCCGGCGCGAGCGGGCACGCGCGCTGGCCGTTGCCGGGGCGCTGTGCAACGAGGGCGAGATCAGCAGCGGCGACGGCGAGATCGAGACCGAAGGCGACAGCATCGACATCGCTTTTCTCGTGCTGGCCGCGAAGATGGATCTGGAGCGCGAAGAACTGCTGGACAAATACCCGGAAATCGACCGGATCCCGTTCAACGCCGACCGCCGGTTCGCCGCCACCTTCAACGAGGTCGACGGCACGCCGACGGCCCACGTCAAGGGCGCCGCCGAGGTCGTGCTGGGCATGTGCCGCAATGCCGATGGTGGCAGAGATGAACTGGACAAACGCGAGCACGCCCTGGCCGAGCGTGGCTACCGGGTGCTCGCGCTGGCCCGCGGCAAGGTCGCCGACAAGGACGGCGAATACGAAGCCGACGACCTCGAAGACCTGGAGTTTCTCGGCTTCGCCGCGCTGATCGACCCCATCCGCCCCGAGGTGCCCGACGCCATCAAGCGCTGCCGGCGCGCGGGTGTCGAAGTGCGGATGATTACCGGCGACCACCCCGCCACCGGCATGAGCATCGCGCGGGATCTGGGGATGGCCGACGACGATGACGAGGCGGTCACCGGCGCGGAGCTGCGCGAACTCGAAGACGATTCCGACGCGCTCGCGGACAAGATTCGCAAGGCCAGGGTATTCGCCCGGGTGGAGCCGGCCCAGAAGAACGTGATCGTGGATTGCCTGCAGGAATCCGGGGAACTGGTCGCGGTAACCGGCGACGGGGTCAACGACGCGCCCGCGCTCAAGGCGGCGCATATCGGCGTGGCCATGGGCGAAAGCGGCACGGATGTGGCGCGCCGCGCATCCTCGCTGATTCTCACCGACGACAACTTCGCCTCGCTGGTCAAGGGCATCGAACAGGGGCGGGGCGCTTACGACAACGTGCGCAAGGTCACCTGGCTGCTGCTGGCGACCGGCGCCGCCGAGGTGCTGCTGTTCTTCCTGGCGCTTTTTACCGGCCTGCCGCTGCCGCTGACGGCGATCCAGCTCCTGTGGCTCAACCTGGTCACCAACGGCATCCAGGATGTCGCGCTGGCGATGGAAAAGGTCGAGGACGACGTGCTGGAACGAAAGCCCCGGCCGCCGGACGACCCGATCTTCAACCGGCTGATGATCCAGGAAACCCTGGTTTCAGGCGCCTATATCGGCCTCGTGGCGTTCGCGCTCTATTACGTGATGATCCAGACCTTCGGCATGAGCGAGAACGACGCCCGCAACCTGCTGCTGCTCCAGATGGTGCTGTTCGAGAACGTGCACGCCTTCAGCTGTCGATCCGAAACCCGTTCGCTGCTCAGGATTCCGCTTCGCTCCAATCCGCTGCTGATTCTTGCGGTGCTCGCCGCCCAGGGGGTGCACATCGCGGCCATGTTCGTCCCGGGCCTGAACGATGTGCTGGGCGTCCAGCCGGTGGCCCTGGAGAGCTGGGGCATTCTGCTGTCGATCGCCGCCTCGCTGCTGCTGGTCGACGAAATCGCCAAGTTCCTGCACCGCCGTGCAGGCGGCAGGCCCGCCGAAGCACGTGCCTGATGTCGGATGAGAGCTGCGTTAACATCAATGATGAACCCGTCCGGGCGATTGGCCCCGGAGCAGAAATTCATCATGAGTCATCGCGATCCGAGCGGCTCCAGTCCAGCGCTCTTTACCGACATGTACCAGCTGACAATGGCGCAGGCCTATGTCGCGGAAGGCATGCTTGGGCCGGCGACCTTCAGTCTGTTCTATCGCAACTTGCCCGACGACCGCAATTACATCCTGTCCTGCGGCATCGACGATGTGGTCGATTTCCTGTGCGATCTCAGCTTCGGCGACGACGATCTGGCCTACCTGCGCGAAACCGGCAAGTTCTCCGGTGCGTTCCTGGATTACCTGGCCGACTTCAGGTTCACCGGAGACGTGCACGCCCTGCCCGACGGCACACCGACGTTCCCGCATGCGCCGATGCTCGAGGTCACCGCACCCGCGCCGGAAGCCCAGATCGTCGAGACCTGGGTGATGAACCAGATGCACGTGCAGTCGGTACTGGCGACCAAGGCCGCGCGCATCGTCCACTCGGCGGATGGCCGGCCGGTGCTGGATTTCGGGCTGCGCCGGATACACGGCGCCGACAACGGCCTGAAGGCGGCCAAGGCCTTCCACGTCGCCGGCGTGACGGCAACTTCCAACGTGCTGGCCGGAAAGGTCTTCGGCATCCCGATCTCGGGAACCATGGCGCACAGCTACGTGCAGGCCCACGACCGCGAAATGGACGCGTTCCGCAACTTCGTCCGCGAGTTTCCCGACACGGTGCTGCTGGTCGACACCTACGATACGATCAACGGCGTCGAAAACGTATGCCGCCTGGCCGAAGAACTCGGCGATGATTTCCGGGTCAGCGGCATCCGGCTCGATTCCGGCGACCTGACCGGACTGGCCGGCAAGAGCCGCCGAATACTCGACGCTGCGGGATTGGAGCAGGTGGACATTTTCGCCAGCGGCGGGCTGAACGAATTCGAGATTCGCGACATGCTGGACCAGGGCGCACCCATCGACGGTTTCGGCGTCGGCACTGCCATGGGCGTCTCGCCCGACGCGCCGGATCTGGACATTGCCTACAAGCTGGTCGAGTATGCCGGCCGGGGCCGCATGAAGCTCTCGTCCGGCAAGCCGACCCTGCCCGGCGCCAAGCAGATCTTCCGGCGCCACCAAGGCAACAAGGCGGTCGGCGACACGCTGGGCCGGCGCGATGAAGCGCTCGAAGGAACCCCGCTACTGGAGCCTTTCGTGCGCGAGGGGCGGCGCGTGCGCCGGGCCGATACGCCGGACCAGGCGCGCACGCGCGCCGGTGAACGGCTGGACACCCTGCCCGAAGCGATCCTTTCAATCGATCGCGCAAAGAATGATTATCCGGTGGAATTGAGCGATTCATTGCGCTCTCATCGCGGCCGGGTACAAGCCGAAGTCGAGCGCTCGGCGGGTAAAGGCTGACCTGATTACGCCGCCGAGCCGGGCCTGCCGAAATGGAATCCGGCAACTGCGGCTTTTCCGGATCGCCGGGGGCCTCGAGACGCGCCAGGAAAAACCAACGTGACCCAAAGCAAAAACGACGACCACAACAGCGAACTTCAGATCATAGATGCCGACGGAGTGGAAGCGCTGCTCGACCAGCTGGCAGAGCGCATCCGACCCTGCTTGTCATCGTCGACCGCGCTGGTCGGGATCCTTCGACGCGGCAAGCCGCTGGCCGGAATGCTGGCCGAACGTCTGGCGGAATCAAGTGGGTGGAAGCCCGAGGTGGGTGCGCTGAAGCTCAAGCGCTACAGCGATTCATTGGAGTTGCTGCATGATCGTCCGCGCATCGATCGCGAAGCCCTCGACATCGACATCGAGGACCGGCACCTGATCCTGGTGGACGACGTTCTGTATACCGGTGAAACCATGTTTCGGGCGGCCTGCAACCTGCGCGCCGGCGGCGCCATCCGCATCCAGGCCGCCTTTCTATGCGCCCGGCCCGGACTGAAGATGCCGCTTCACGCCGACTTCGTCGGTGCCCGCTTCGACATCCGCTCCGACTGGGTGATCCATTGCGCCGTACCGCCGTACGAAGATCAGCTTGCCGTCGTGCTCGCGCACCAGGACGCTTTGCGCTAAAGAAAGTCGAACTGAAGCCTTGCGGTTGCAAGGCGTCCCTCGGATTTGCCGATCGATTCCCGGTTGACCGGCGTTGAAAACATCGCCCCGGGATCGTCAATAGCCAGACGATCCGGTCAGGTCTGGTCGTCCACCGTCGAACCGTTGGCCGCATTCGTCACGGCCTTCATTCCATTCCGACAACCGGACTCGGAGTCATAATTCTGACTCGTGCCGACCACTTGCCCATTGGTCGAGGTAAGGTTGAAGCGGAACTTGCCCGAAGGAGTCGTATTCATCTCGAACCGCTCGGGATCGGCGCTGTTCTTCTTGACCGACTCGATGCCGTTGGCGCAGCTGGCCTTCTTCGAGTAGCCTTCGCTCGCCAGAACATTCTGACCATTGCCGGCCTTGAGCCTGAACCGAAACTCCCCGGCCTTGTCCTTGTAGATTTCAAATTTTCCAGCCATTGGCTTCTCCTCTTTTGTTGCGCTTCCCGCTGCCGACGCCAGCCGGAATTATTGCACCGCGGATGCAACAAGACCAGATCGGTATGTCAAGTTATGCAAAAAGTGTCCAGCCGAAAATGGTCTCAGGCGCATGCCTGCGTTTGGCAGCTCACCGCCCGGAACCGACCAGGTGCTTCTCCAGCCACTGCTGCTGCTCCCAGAGCATGTGCAGCAGCGAGGCGCGGGCGCGGTAGCCGTGGCTCTCATGCGGCAGCATGACCAACCGGGCCTCGGCGCCCAGCCCCTTGAGCGCGTCGAACATGCGCTCGCTCTGCATCGGGTAGGTGCCGGAGTTGTTGTCTTCCATGCCGTGAATCATCAGGATCGGTTCGTCGATCTTCTCGGCGTGGAAGAACGGCGAGGCATTCGTGTACACCGCCTGGGCTTCCCAGAAATCGCGTTCCTCGCCCTGGAAACCGAACGGCGTCAGCGAACGGTTGTAGGCGCCGCTGCGCGCGATACCGACGGCGAACAGGTCGCTGTGGGCCAGCAGGTTGCCGACCATGAACGCGCCGTAGGAATGACCGGCGATGGCGATTCGGTCGGCCTCGGCAACGCCGCGCTCGACCAGCACGTCCACGGCGGCCTCGGCGCTGGCGACCAGCTGCTCGCGGAACGTGTCGTTCGGCAATTCATCGCCGACGCCGACGATGGGCATCTTCGGGTCGTCGAACACCGCGTAGCCCAGCGCCAGGTACGGCAGCGGCCCCCAGAAGCTGACCTGGTTGAACTCAAACGGCGACTCTCTGACCTGCCCGGCCACCGCGCTGTCCTTGTACTCCAGCGGGTACGCCCACATCAGCACCGGCAGTGGCCCATCCTGTTCGGTATATCCGGGCGGCAGGTACAGCGTGCCGCTAAGGTCCACGCCGTCGGCCCGCTCGTATTCGATCAGCTCCTTCTCGATGCCGGTCAGCTGCGGATGCGGGTGCGGAAACTCGCTGACCTGGGTCAGCGTGTCGGCTTCCAGGTCGCGGACGAAGAAGTTGGGCTGGATTTCGCGCGCCTCGCGCAGCGTCAGGAGCCGCTGACCGGCATCGTCGAGTACATCCGAGACGCGCTCGTAATACGGCGCCGCGGAGCGCCACAGCCGGGTTGTTTCGCCCGAAGCGAAATCATGGCGGTCCAGGAACGGGATATTGCCCTCGGGCGAGGCGCCGTTGCCCGCCAGCAGGATAGCGTCGCCGCCGATGGTGTGGATGACCCGGGTCCCGAATTCACTCAGGCCGCGCACCGGCGTGCCCGGATCGTTGTAGGCGTCGTTGTAGCTGCGTTCCTGGAACAAAACCCGTTCGGCTTTCGGCGCGCCCGGCGCCATTTTCCAGGTCCTGAGCTTGCGATCGGAGAAACGCCATTCGGTCAGCATCGCCAGTTCGTCGTGGCCCCAGTCGAGCCCGGCATAGCGCCATTCGGTCCGCGCCAGCATTTCCGGCTCGGCCTCGAATGGCGCCGGCCATGCATGCACCGCGTCGTGATGCTCGACTTCGGCGCGCATGTCGCCGCCATCCAGCGCCTCGGCCCAGACCAGCGTGGCCGCGACATCGGCGCGCCACTGGATGCTGCGCCGGCCGGTGCGTACCGAGTCGAAACCCTTTGGAATATCCTCGGCCAGCGGCAGGTCGGCCACCGTCTTCACCAGTCGGCCGTCGACGTCCCAGACCTGCGACAACAGCGGGAAGCGCGAATACGGCACCGCGTAGGAATACGGCTGCTGGATCATCTCCACGAGCAGATACCCGGTATCGGGCGAAGGCTCGAAATCGGCCACCAGCGCCGGCCCGCCCAGCTCCTCGACTTCGCCGTCCAGGCGCACTCGGGCCAGTTGACCGGTGGCCAGGAACGTGAACCGCTCGCCATCCAGCGGCGTCTGCAGCAGATCCTGATAGGTGCGCACCGGCGCCTTGCTGTCGGGATCGGTTTCCTGGATCACCGGCGCGATGGCCTCGATCGAGGGTTCCGGCAGGGCTTTACCGTGGTTGACGGCGATGTTGATCAGCATGCCGCTGGCGTCGGGCAGCCAGGTGTAGGGCCTGGAAGTCAGCACGCCGTTGAGCGGCAGCGAAACGAGCTCGCGCGCCTGCCGGCTCTCGACGTCGTAGATCCACAGCGTGTTGCGGCCGTCGCGCACCAGAGTAAACGCCAGGTATTTCGAGTCCGCGGACCATGCCGGCGCGGCGATGCGCCCTTCCGGCAGCCCTTCGACGGCGATGCGCGAACCGTCGTCCAGGTCGTGCAGCGCAATCGAATCATAGCTGCGCGAACGCGAGCGCGTGAACGACTTCGGCAGAATGCGCAGTCCGGCAAGCTTGAGCTCTTCGGCCGCGATTTCTTCCAGCCCCAAGACCCACTTCCATTCCAATGCCGCAACCCAGCGCTTGTCGGGCGAAACCGTCGACGCCGGCTGCATGGGGGCATCGACCAGCGCTGCCAGGGCCGATTCGGGCGTGCGGTATTCTTGCTGCGCTTCGGCGATTGAGACGACCGAGCCGGTAAAAACGATCCCGGCAACGAAAACGAAAGCGACCAAGGCACGATGCATCATGGATAATTCCTGGAATGAGTTGGGCAATTTGTCAGTATAAACAACGCGGCCGGCGCCGGCGCCTTGGCGCAGGCACGGCTCGACGGCCGACCGGTGCGCGACCCTGATGTCGACGTCTGCGCCGCTGCGATTGCTGTACCTCGACGAGCGCCTTTGCGCGATCGACAAACCGCACGGCATCATGGTCCACCGGACCGGCATTTCCACCGACCGGGTGTTCCTCGTCGACCTGCTGCGCGAACAGCTGGGGCGGCGCGTCTGGACGCTTCACCGTCTGGACCGGGCCACTTCCGGGGTGCTCGTGTTCGCGCTGGACGGCGAGATGGCCGCCGCAATGGGGCGGCTGTTCGAGGCCGGGGCGATCGAAAAAAGTTATCTGGCCGTGGTGCGCGGCTGGCTGGAAGACCGGGGGCGCATCGACAAACCGCTTGCCGGCGCACGCAACAAGACCCGCGAGGCGTTGACGCTTTATCGCTGCCTGGCAAGAACCGAATTGCAGTTGGCGATACCGCCGCACGACACCGCGCGCTACAGCCTGGCCGGAATCGAACCGAAGACCGGCCGCACGCACCAGATCCGGCGCCATTTCAATCACATCGCCCACCCCGTCGTCGGCGACGTCAACCACGGCGACCGGCGGCACAACCGGCTGTTCCGCGCGCGTTTCGGCTGCCACCGACTGTTGCTGCACGCCACCACGCTGGCGTTCGATCATCCGGACCACGACCGCCCGGTGAGGATCGAAACGCCGCCGCCGCAGGATTTCCGCGCGGTCACGGCGGCGCTGGGCTGGCCGGAAATCCTGCACGCCGGACCGGAATCCATGCCGGCCCAGCGCCCGCGAAGGCATCCCGGGCCGTCCACGTGACAAGTACAGTAGAGGCATGGAAGCCACGCTCCTGACCGTCACCATCGCCGCGGCCGTCACCGCGATCATGACCGGTATGGGCGCGCTGCCGTTCCTGTTCTTTCGCAGCATCGGCGATCGCACGATCGGCTGGTCGAATGCGGCCGCCGCCGGGCTGATGCTGGCGGCAAGCCACAGCCTGGTCGCCGAGGGCGTTTCGCTGGCGGCCGGCCTGACGCTGGTCGGCATCTTGCTGGGTCTTGCCGCCATCCTGGCCTCGAAAAACCTGCTGGACCGGGCGAACGATTTTTCGATCGCCGAACTGCAGGGCGCCAGCGCGGTCCGCGCCCTGCTGATCCTGGGCGTCATGACCGCACACTCGTTTGCCGAAGGCGTCGGCGTCGGCGTATCGTTTGCCGGCGAGGAGGGCCTGGGATTGTTCATCACGACTGCGATCGCCTTTCATAACGTCCCCGAGGGCCTTGCAATCGCGCTGGTGCTGGTGCCCCGCGGCACGCCGGTCTGGAAGGCCGCGTTGTGGGCCGTTTTCACGAGCCTTCCGCAACCGCTGATGGCTGCGCCGGCCTTCGTGTTCGTCGAGCTGTTCAGGCCGATGCTGCCGGTGGGCCTGGGGCTTGCCGCCGGCGCGATGATCTGGATGGTGTTCGCCGAACTCGCGCCCGATGCGCTGAAAAAGAGTTCGTCGGCCTCGGCCGCTGCGGTCGTCGTACTGGCCTTCGCCGCCATGATGCTCTTCCAGCTTTTCGTGCTGGCGTGATCCGCATCCCCGATGGCTTGATAGGATGTCGTCCGGCATCCCACCCATTCACGCACGGAGATTACCGATGAGCGAGAACGGCAAAGTGCTCCTGATCACCGGCGCGTCCAGCGGCATCGGTGCGGCAACGGCACGGGCCGCGGCCGAACACGGCTATCGACTGGCGCTTTGCGCGCGATCCGAGGACAAGCTCGAGGCCCTGGTTTCCGAGATCGGCAGCGAACGGGCATTGGCGCTTCGCTGCGACGTGACCGACTACACCGACCAGCAGCGCATGGCCGCGGCGGTGCTCGAACACTACGGCCGCATCGACGCGGTATTCGCCAACGCCGGCACGGGCGGCGGCCCCGGTGGCTTCTCGGGCGCGCCGGTGGGTTCGTGGAGGACCATGGTCGAGGTCAACATCCTCGGCGTCGCCCATACCCTGCGCGCGACCCTGGAACAGGTCAAGAAGCGCCGCGGACATATCGTGCTGACCGGCTCGGTCGCCGGCCGCCGCACGCTGGCCGGATCGATGTACTCGGCCACCAAGTGGGCGGTGTCGGCAATCGGCTATGGCCTGCGCGAGGAAATCAAGGGCTCGGGCGTGCGCGTGACGCTGCTGGAACCGGGCATGGTCGACACCCCGTTTTTCGACGAACCCAAGCCCGATGCGCTGAAAGCCGAAGACATCGCGCGCGCGGTGGTCTACGCGCTGACCCAGCCGGCCCATGTCGACGTGCACGAACTGATGGTGCTGCCGACGCCGCCCCGCGAAGAAAGCGACTGATCTGCGACGATGGCGATGGAAGCCTACATCACGGTGGCGATCATCATCGCTGCGGTCACGCTGTTCGCGACCGAGAAATATCCGCCCGACCTGGTTGCGGTATGCGCCATGGTGCTGCTGGCGCTGACCGGCGTACTGACGCCGGCCGAGGCGTTGCGGGGATTCTCGAATCCCGCGACCGTCACCGTCGCCGCGATGTTCGTGCTGTCGGCCGCGGTGCTCAAGACCGGCGTGATCGAGGCGATTGCCCCGGCAGTCAGTCGCCGTCTGAAAAACCACTACACGCGAACCACCGGCACCATGATGGCTTCGGTCGGCGCGATCTCGGCGTTCGTCAACAACACGCCGGTCGTCGCGACCTTCATCCCGATCGT
>JAGXKW010000067.1:0-1675 GCA_018334995.1 Wenzhouxiangellaceae bacterium | reverse complement strand
GGATGCCGAGAATGTGCTGCTGGAAGTCATGGTGGCCAGGAATTCCGACCTTGAGAACCGGACGCTCAAGGACCACCAGTTCATGCACCGCTACAACGCCAACGTGCTGGCCATTCGCCGCAGCGGCAAGCTGAGCCGGAAAAAGCTGTGGGAAACCCGCCTCAAGGCCGGCGATGTGTTGCTGCTGCATACGTCCAGGCATGCCCAGCAACGCATCCGCCAACTGGAATCGAAGCGGGTCGCCCCGTTCTTCACCATCAGCGAGCACGATCTGCAGCCGTTCAGAAGACGTCGCTTCTGGACCGTCATGACCGTGATTGCGGCCGTGGTGCTCGCGGCTTCGCTGCAACTGGTGCCGATCAGTATCGCCGCGATCGCCGGGATTTCCGTTCTTGCGCTCGCCGGTGTGCTGACGCCGCCGGAAGTCTACAAGTCCATCGACTGGGGCGTGGTTTTTCTGCTTGCCGCCGCGCTGAGTTTCGGCACTGCGATGAACAACAGCGGTCTGACCGATTCCCTGTCCGCCGTGCTGTTCGACGCGCTCGGCAGCCGGTACGGGCCCGTCGCGATTGTCGCGGCGCTTTATCTGATCACATCGGTGCTGACCGAAATCATGTCGAACAATGCCTCGGCCGCGCTGCTGGCGCCGATCTCCATCTCGCTGGCAACGACGATGAGCGTGGACCCGCTGCCGTTCCTGCTGGCCGTAGCCTTCGCCGGCTCGGCAAGCTTCCTGACCCCGGTCGGCTACCAGACCAACACCATGGTCTACAGCGCCGGGAACTATCGCTTTACCGACTTCACCCGGGTTGGCCTGCCGCTGAACCTGATCCTGTGGCTGCTGGCGACCCTGTGCATTCCGGTGTTCTATCCATTCTGAATTCGACGGATCGTCGCCCTCGCCGGACTGTCGGTCGAGCCGCGGCCCGGCATTTGTTCCATGCCTTCAATCGCCGAACAGTTCGTTCAAATACGCCGCAGTGCGCACGCCGGCCTGCTGGAGACGTTTGTAGAGGGAATCGGTCCACTGGTAGCCATAACCCCAGCGAAGATCACGATCTTCGGGATATATGCGCTCCCGGAGCTCCGCGCTTTCGGCCATCCAGATCATCGGATCCGGCGTGTTCCAGGCACGGAATTCGGCCGGGCCGATCTTCGCTCCCAGCCACTCCGTCAGTTCGGTATACGACAGCTTCTTCGAATCGATCAGCTGCGAATCCCATAGGCGGTGCAGGTTGGTCGGCTCTCCGAAATACGTGACCTCGAAGTCGTTGCCGCCACGGTCCTCGCCGTTGCCCACGTGAAGCGGCTGGTGCAGGTCGCCGATGATGTGCACCAAGAATCGCAGCGCCAGCTTCCGGTCTTCGCCCGATGTTTCGGCGTCGCGCAGCATGTAGGTGAACTTCTGCAGCGCGCTCGCCGCATCGCCCTGCTCCGGCGCACCGACGTCTTCGTAGGTCTTGCCCGGCGGCACGGTCACATAATGCCAGGGGTTGGCGGTCTCCTGCCAGAACTCGGCCGGGTCGGCGCGCATGAAATCCGGCCAGGTCGAGGCTTCGGCCAGCGTCTCGGGACCGAGAATCTCGTTTACGGCCAAGCGCGCCTCGGCCGACAGGTAGCCGTCGGCGATCTCGGCGGCGACCCGGTGCCCGGTCGCGCCCCAGCCGAAGGCCTG
>JAGXKW010000125.1 GCA_018334995.1 Wenzhouxiangellaceae bacterium | reverse complement strand
CGTGATGGTCGACTTCGGATACGGCGTCAAAACTGGGCATTGCGGGTGCTCATGATTGGATTGCGGTCATCATAACCGCGTGATTCACGAATCGTCGTTGACAATCAAATCATCGATATCGATGCCAAGCACCTCGGCAATGCGGTGCAGACATTTCACCGATCCGATTTTCGCACCGGATTCGATCTGGGAAATATACGATTTTCCTATGCCGGCGGCCTCGCCCAGCGCCTGTTGCGTCATGCCCCGGTAACGGCGCCAGACCGACAGCGGATGTGGTGCTTCGAGCAGTTCCCGGACGACGTCCATCGGAACAGCTTCGTCGTAACCCGCGGTCAGTTCACGCACGGCGCTGTCGGCTGCCCGAATATCTTCGGCGTCTTCGGCCAACGCACAGACGCGACGCCATTCTTCCATGGGCACGACCGCATATTCTTCGCGACCGTCTTTTTCGATGATCTGGATTTTGTCGTTCATTTGTAGATGTCACCTCTGGGCCCGGCATTGATTACCAGCAGAACGAGTTCACCGTCACGCAAGTCGCAGATGGCACGATAACGACCGACACGCAAACGCCAGTACTTAGAGCCGGTCAGTCTTTTCCAGTCACCCGAATGGTTTGGTGGATCGCTGGCGATTCGGTCGAGTTCTTTCAGCATTCGACCAGAAATCCTTTCGGGCATTCTGCGAAGCCCCTTGACCGCAGATTTCTTGAACACAATTGCATACACGCCCTCAGTATATCCAAGTGATTACCAAACGTAAACAATCTACCCATTCCTTCGCTTTGGAGCGTCGCAATCTTTGACGGTCCGGGATCTCATCGCAGTCACAAAACCGGGATGGATGCGTCTTTGTCAGTGAACTCACCCGACAAGGAATACTCAATGTCGAGAGAATCGAAAATGAGTGACATCGAGCAGGCCATCCGGCGCGCGCTACAGCGGCGAGACCGGGGCTGCCGCTTTTCTGGCTGCACGGCGCACAAATACGTAGATGCTCATCACATTGTCCATTGGGCGGATGGTGGAGAGACGAAAATGGATAACCTCGTTCTGCTGTGTCGCCACCATCACCGACTGGTGCACGAAGGCGGGTTCGATGTGCGGATGACCGCCAACGGCCCGGAATTCACCGACGCGACCGGCCGCGCGATTCCAGCCGTTGCCGAAACACGTTCCCGCGGGAACGTGTTTGTACTGAAGTTGCAGAATCGAAAAAGAGGCCTGGCACTCGGGGCGGAAACCACCATTCCTATGGGAAGGCGAGCGAATGGACGATGGAATGGCGGTAGAAGGGTTGTTGCAGTTCGAATAGCGCGGCGGCCGTGCCTGTCCACGATCGTCAGCGCCGGCGCCATCGAAAGTGTGATGATGTGCCGGTCCAAGCTATCCGGTGCAAGTTATCGCGGTTACGCCGCCTGCAGGGGCTTGATACGTTCAATCTCTTTCTTGCCCGATTCTGCGGCATCCCACAGGTCGATCGCCCGCTGCGCGTTCATCCAGAATTCCGGTGAATTGCCGAAAAGCCGCCCGAGCCGCAACGCCATCCCGGGACTCACCGCGCGCCGCTCGCGCAGCAACTCGTTGATCGATTGACGTGAAACGCCTACCGCTTCGGCCAGCCGTGTCGCATTCAGGTCGTAGTCAGGCAGAAAATCTTCGCGAAGCATCTCCCCGGGATGTGTGGGGCGGCGCTTCATGCCGTTGTTTGGAATGTTCATGAGTGCACCAATTCAGTGATAGTCGCAGATTTCAACATCGAATGCATCGCCGTCATGGAATCGAAAGCAGATCCGCCATTGATCATTGATGGAAATCGAATATTGCCCTTTTCGGTCGCCGCTCAGTGCATGCAAGCGATTTCCCGGCGGATTTTTCAGATCGTTCAAGTGCGTTGCTAGATCCAGATACTCCAGTTTGCGCGCTGCTCGCCTCCACAGGTCGGGTGGAATATGTTTTGCCTTGCCGGCGGCATATAACTGCTGAGTCCTGCGGTCGGCAAACGACTTTATCATCCAAGAATTGTAAATTGTCACGTGACGCGGGTCAACAGTCTGCGCTTTACCAGGCATGCAGTCAGTTCTCGAACACGTCCCTCATTCCGTTGTTCCGGCGGTCGCGAAGCGAAGCGCCGGGCCTGGATCCGAAGCCCAACACAAACGCGTTTGAACATCGGCAGAATTCTCTCGCCTCCGAGCGCCGCTGGACGCCTGCGCACCAATCCCCCAGAATCAACCCATGCGCCCGCGCACCGTCCGCCTGCTGATCCTGCTCTTCGTCACACTGCTCGTCGCGGCGGCCTGGTACTCGCGCGACCCCGCCCCACCGGACTGGGATCGCCCGCTGAAGGTGGTGATCTACCCGGAAAACGCCGACGGCAGCGCCGCGGCGCGGGCGCATATCGAAGCGCTTTCGTCCGACCGCTTCGCCGCGGTGGAAACCTGGCTCGCCGGACAGGCCGCGCGCTATCGTCTCGATCTGCAAAAGCCGTTCGAACTCGAACTGGCCGACACCGTCTCCGGCGCCCCGGGCGAGCCGGACTACGCAAGCTTCTGGGCGCACCTGCAATGGGGCCTTCGCCTGCGATTGTGGTACTGGACCTTCGACGACCAGGGCCGAAACCCCGACATCACCTTCATCGTCCGCTACCGCGAGGGCGAACGCCGCGACGGCCTCCACTCGCTCGGCATCCCGGGCATGGACCTGGCGCTGGCCAACCTCACGGCAAACGAATCCGCCGCCGGCCTGAACAACGTGGTGCTGGCCCACGAACTGCTCCACACGGTCGGCGCCGACGACCTCTACGACCCGGCCACCGGCCTGCCGGAATACCCGCAAGGCTACGCCGACCCGGACCGCCGACCGCGCCACCCGCAATCGAAGGCCGAACTGATGGCCGGCCGGATTCCCCTGGCGCCGGACAGGGCGGTACAGGCCGACCGGCTCGAGCAAACCGTGATCGGCGCCCGGACCGCGGCCGATATCGGCTGGACAGGACCGCCGCCACCTTCTTCATCCGTCATTCCCGGCTCGACCGGGAATCCAGTCCACCAACCGCGGTAACGCCGCCTCCTCCCCCATCCGTCATTCCCGGCTCGACCGGGAATCCAGTCAACCAACCGCGGCGCCGCCATCTTCTCCATACGTCATTCCCGGCCCGACCGGGAATCCAGTCAACCAACCGCGGCGC
>JAGXKW010000014.1:37833-59358 GCA_018334995.1 Wenzhouxiangellaceae bacterium | reverse complement strand
GCATTGTTTGTCGTGCACCGGCTGGTTGGCTCGTGCCCGATGCCCAGAACGCTCGCACGCCGTTCCAATTCAGGATAGATCCGATTCGATGACCGACTGCTCGCATATCCGGAATTTTTCGATCATCGCGCATGTCGACCACGGCAAGTCGACGCTGGCCGATCGCTTCATCCAGGTCTGCGGTGGGCTCACCGACCGGGAAATGGCCGAGCAGGTGCTGGACTCCATGGACCTGGAGCGCGAGCGCGGCATTACCATCAAGGCGCAAAGCGTGACGCTGGATTACCCGGCGCCCGATGGCCAGGTCTACCAGCTCAATTTCATCGACACCCCCGGGCACGTGGATTTTTCCTACGAGGTCTCGCGCTCGCTGTCGGCCTGCGAAGGCGCACTGCTGGTCGTCGACGCCGCCCAGGGCGTGGAAGCCCAGAGCGTGGCCAACTGCTACACGGCGGTCGAGCAGGGCCTGGAAGTGATCCCGGTCATCAACAAGATCGATCTGCCTTCGGCCGACCCGGAGCGCGTCAAGGCCCAGATCGAGGACATCATCGGCATCGACGCGAGCGACGCCCTGCTGGTCAGCGCCAAGACCGGCAAGGGCATCGCCGAAGTGCTGGAAGCCCTGGTCGAGCGCGTCCCGCCGCCCGAAATGCGCGAAGGACCGCTGAAGGCCCTGATCATCGATTCATGGTTCGACAATTACCTCGGGGTCAATTCGCTGATCCGGATCAAGCAGGGTACGCTGCACAAGGGCCAGAGAATCCGGGTGATGTCGACCGGCGAAGAACACGATGCCGATCAGATCGGCATATTCGCACCCAAGCGGAAGATAGAAAAAACGCTCGATTGCGGCCAGGTCGGGTTCATTTCCGCCGGCATCAAGGAGATCCACGGCGCGCCGGTGGGCGACACGCTGACTTCCTCGAAGGACCCGGCCGAAAAGCCGCTGCCGGGATTCAAGCCGATGCAGCCGCGCGTTTTTGCCGGAATCTTCCCGGTTGATTCGTCTCAGTACCCGGATCTGCGCGAGGCGCTGGACAAACTGCAGCTCAACGATTCGGCGCTGCAGTTCGAGCCGGAGACCTCGATGGCGCTCGGCTTCGGCTTTCGCTGCGGCTTTCTCGGCATGCTGCACATGGAAATCGTGCAGGAGCGACTGGAGCGCGAGTACGATCTCGACCTGATCATTACCGCGCCGACCGTGGTCTACGAGGTGGCGCTGATCGACGGTAGCGAGATCGAGCTGGACAACCCGGCCGAACTGCCGCCGGTCAACAAGATCGCCGAGATCCGCGAGCCCATCATCAGCGCCAACATCCTGGTGCCGCAGGACTACCTGGGTGCCGTCATCGGATTGTGCGAAGAAAAGCGCGGGGCGCAGGTCGACATGCGCTTCCTGGGTGGCCAGGTCCAGTTGAGTTACGAGCTGCCGCTCGCCGAAGTCGTGGTGGACTTCTTCGACCGGTTGAAGTCATGCAGCCGCGGTTTCGCGTCGTTCGAATACGCCGAGGCCCGGCACCAGTCCGGCCCGTTCGTCAGGCTGGACCTGCTGATCAACAGCGAGCGCGTGGATGCCCTGAGTACCATCGTCCATCGTGACCAGGCCCAGCGACAGGGTCGGAATCTTGCCGAGCGGATGCGCGAGCTGATCCCGCGGCAAATGTTCGATATCGCCATCCAGGCCTCGGTCGGTTCGAACGTGATCGCACGTTCGACCGTCAAGGCCTATCGCAAGAACGTCACCGCGAAATGCTACGGCGGCGACGTGACCCGCAAACGCAAGCTGCTGGAAAAGCAAAAAGCCGGCAAGCGTCGCATGAAGAATGTCGGCAACGTCGAGATTCCACAGGAGGCGTTCCTGGCCGTACTCAGGACCGATCGCGATCGAAGCTGACGCCGGCGTCGTTTCATTGAAAATATAACCATAAGCAGAAGGCCCAGGATTTACATGCACTTTGATTTCGCTTTGATCATCACTTCCCTGACGCTCATCAGCGGCGTGATCTGGTTCCTCGATCGATTCTGGTTGCGCAAACGACGTGCCGAACAGGTGGCGCACGGCAAAATCGAATCCGACGAGCCGTCCAGACCGGTCGAATATGGCCGTTCCTTTTTTCCGCTGTTGCTGATCGTGCTGGTGTTCAGGTCATTCATTTTCGAGCCGTTCAAGATTCCGTCCGGCTCGATGCAGCCGACATTGCTGATCGGCGATTTCATCGTGGTATCCAAGTTTTCCTATGGGCTGCGTCTACCGGTTCTGAACACTAAAGTCCTGGATACCGACGAGCCCGAACGAGGTGACGTCTTCGTGTTCCGTTCGGTCGAGCAGGAAGGCGTGAACATGATCAAACGCGTTGTCGGCATGCCCGGAGACACCATCACCTATCGCAACAAGGTGCTCTACATCAATGGCGAGCCGGCGCCGCAGGAAATCCTGGGGCCCTGGGTCGGGCAGGGCATCAACCGCAACCCGCCGGGCACCAATCCGCAGCTCAGGACCGAGAAGCTGGAAGATGTGATTCATGAAATCCTGGTCTATCCGGGCCGACCTTCCGGTCGCCCGGCGAGCTGGGTAGTGCCGGAAGGCCACTATTTTGCCATGGGCGACAACCGGGATCGGTCCCACGACAGCCGCGGATGGGGCTTTGTGCCGGAGGACCATCTGGTTGGCCGGGCGGTGCGCATCTGGATGCACTGGGACTGTGCGCGCGGTTTTTGCGTCGATTTCTCGCGAATTGGTGATAAGATTCAGTAGTAAGCGCCTGAATTGGGTGTGATTATGGTGTACGGTACCCGGACCTCGGGGGAGGTGCAGGGTGAATCGGGTCTGGACGAATGGGAGAACCATAGATGATTTCGAAGCAACGCGGCATGACGCTGATCGGGTTTCTTTTTGTTCTGGCGGCGGCTTTGTTCGTTGCCTACATCGCGATGAAACTGGTCCCGATCTATCTCAATCATTACTCCGTGGTTACATCGATGAAGAGCCTTGCCGAAGAGCCTGACGTGGCCAATATGTCCGAAGGGCGCATTCGCGATCTGTTGTCGAGAAAGTTCACCACCAGCTACGTCAAGCACGTGACCGCACGCGATATCGAAGTCGTTCGGAGTACGGGTATCGAAATCGTGGCCGAATACGAGGTGCGTGAAGACCTGATCGGCAATCTGGATGCCGTGGTCAGCTTCAAGCGTGTCCAGTCGCTCAACTGAGGCCCTTCATCCGGTTCTGCAGAAGGCGCTTGGATACCGGTTCGGGCAATCCGGGCTGCTGCAGCAGGCGCTCAGCCACCGCAGCCGCGGGAATTGCAATAATGAACGGCTGGAATTCCTCGGCGATGCCGTGCTCAACATGGTGGTCGCCGAACTGCTGTACAAGGCGCGACCGGATGTGCCCGAGGGTGACCTTTCGCGATTGCGGGCCCGGATCGTACGCGAACGGACGCTGGCCGAAGTGGCGCGCGAGCTGAAGCTCGGCAAGCACGTGCTGCTCGGACCGGGCGAGCTCAAGAGCGGCGGTTTCCTGCGCGACTCGATTCTAGCCGATGCGCTGGAAGCGGTGATCGGCGCGGTCTTCCTCGATGGTGGTTTCGCTTCGGCGAAAAGCCTGGTCGAACGCCTGATGGCCGGGCGCATCGCGGCGTTGCCGGACGCCGAGGCGCTCAAGGACGCCAAGACCCGGCTGCAGGAGTGGCTGCAGGGCCGTTCGCTGGATCTGCCCGACTACGAAGTGGTCGACGTGCACGGAGCCGATCACGAGCGACAGTTCACGGTCGTCTGCCGGGTCGGGATGCTCGCAGAGCCGATCCGGGCCACGGCAGGATCGCGCCGCAGGGCCGAGCAGGCTGCCGCGCTGAAGGCGCTGGAAGAGATTTCACGACTGGAACGCGAATGACCGACATGCCTCACTCCCATAGCGGCACCGTCGCCCTGTTCGGACGCCCCAATGCCGGCAAGTCGACCCTGCTCAATCGCCTGGTCGGCGAACGCGTTTCCATCGTCACCCACAAGCCGCAGACGACCCGGCACCGGGTCACCGGCATCGTCAATCGCCCCGCCGGCCAGCTGGTGCTGGTCGATACGCCGGGGCTGCACAATCGGCGCGACCATGCGCTGAACCGGCACCTCAACCGGGTAGCGGCCGAATCGCTGCGCGGCGTCGACCTGGCAGTGCTGCTGGTCGACGCCTCCAATCCCACCGACGAAGACGACGCTGCCGCGCGTGCGGTGCGGCAGGCCGGAGTCGACGCGGTGCTGGTTTTCAACAAGATCGACCGGGTCCGACGGCGCGCCGATCTGCTGCCGCTGACGAAGGCCTGGAGCGAAAAGCTCGATCCGGTCGAGGTGTTCTTCATCTCCGCGCTCAAGGGCGATGGCGTCGACGCGCTGGCCGACGGGCTGCTGGAGCACCTTCCCGAACAGCCGCCGCTTTATCCGCCCGACGAATTCACGACCGAGTCCGCGCGCTTCCTGGCCGCCGAAATCGTGCGCGAACAACTGCTCGAGAATCTCCACCAGGAAGTCCCGTACGGCACGACGGTGATGATCGAATCGTTCGATGAGCAAGACGGCCGGATTCGCATCGGCGCCCTGATCCTCGTTTCCGAGAAGCGCCACAAGGGCATGGTCATCGGCAAGGGCGCCCAGACGCTGAAACGCATCGGCACGCAGGCGCGCAAGTCCATGCAGCAGCTGTTCGACATGCCGGTTCACCTGGAGCTCAACGTGCGCGTCGAAGCCGGCTGGATCGACCGCGAAGGTGAATTCGCCAGGCTGGGCTATCGCCGTTGAGTCGCGTCGACCGCGAATCGGTTTTCGTGCTGCACCGCCGGCCGTGGCGCGATACCAGCCTGATCATCGAACTGCTGAGCGCCAGGCACGGCCGCATCGCCGGCGTCGCCCGCGGCGCGAGAAGCGCGAAGTCGGCCTTTTTCGGACTGACCGAGCCGTTTCGCGGACTGGAGGCTTCGTGGACCCGGCGCGGCGAGATGGTGACGTTGACCGGGCTCGAGCCGACCGGGCGAACCACGCGGCTGGCAGGTCGCGCCATGTGGTGCGGGCTGTACGCCAACGAGCTGTTGTTGCGATTGACTCCGCGCGACGATCCGGACCCGGCGATCTTCGATGCCTACAGCTGTTTGTTGCCCGCCCTGACGACTCCGTCGCGCCAGAGCAACGCGCTGCGGCGTTTTGAAATGAGCCTGCTGAACGCGCTGGGCGTAGCGCCGGAACTCGATGTCGACAGCCAGGCCGGAACGCCGGTCGATGCCGAGGGCCGCTATCGAGTGGACCCCGTGGCCGGCCCGTTCGCGGTACCCGCACGCCGGGGCGGGGTCCGGGGCTCGGTGCTGCTGGCACTGGCCAGCGGTGGCGAAATCGCGGCCGAAGACGACGCCGCGGCGCTGCGCGTGATGCGAGAATTGGTCGATCATCAACTCGATGGCCGGAAACTGAACACGCCGGCTTTTTTTCGGGAGAATCCGTCATGACCGAAACACTCCAGACGCCGCTTCTGGGCGTCAATATCGATCACGTCGCCACGCTGCGCCAGGCGCGCGGGACCGAATACCCGTCCGTGCTGGAAGCGGCCCGCGTGGCCGAGGACTACGGCGCCGACCTGATCACCGTGCACTTGCGCGAAGATCGCCGGCATATCCAGGACCGAGACGTCTCGGGCCTGTTGGAGCAGTCCCGCACGCGCCTGAATCTTGAAATGGGGATGACCGACGAGATGCTTGATTTCGCATTGTCGCACCGCCCCGAAGACGTCTGCCTGGTACCCGAGCGGCGCATGGAATTGACGACCGAAGGCGGGCTGGACGTGGCCGACAGGCAGGCCGAGGTGACCCGCTTCTGTCGCGCGCTGAATGCGGCCGGCATCCGGGTATCGCTGTTCGTGGACCCGGAACCCGAGCAGATCGAGGCCTCGGCCGCGTGCGGCGCGCCGGTCATCGAAATTCATACCGGCGCCTACGCCAATGCCGGCGACCCGTCGCGCGCCCGGGCCGAGCTTGACCGCATTTCGGAGGCTGCAGCGCTCGCCCGGGCGAACGGACTGGTCGTCAACGCGGGCCACGGGCTGCACTACGAGAACATTTCCGAGGTGGTCGCGCTCGAGCTGATTCGCGAATTCAATATCGGGCACGCCATCATTGCACGCGCCATATTCAGCGGATTGGGCGGCGCGGTCGCCGAAATGAAGCGTTGTCTGGCCGGCCCCGGTGGGGCAGCCTAAGCGGAGGCCTGTCCGGAATTCGAAACCGCGATCGACTGGCGCGTGCCTTCCAGCGTGCGCAGCAGATTCAGGTACAAGGTACCGGGCGAGCTGTCCAGCGCATTGCGCAATGATTGTTCAAGCGCGGCGCTGGCCTGTTCCAGCCGGGTCGCACCGGCGTAGCCGCTTGCCCCGGCCCACTGGTGCAGCAGCTCGGCGGCTTCCTCGAATCGGCCGGCCGCCAGCGCCCGATCCAGTTCGCCGAAACGTCCTGCCAGTTCCTGTGCCAGTGCCTCGCGCATTTGATCGGCGCGCGGGGCGCTTCCACTCGCCCGTTGTGCACGGGCATCATCCAGCAGCAGCGCGCGCTGTTCGGCCGGATCCCGGATTTCGGTAAAGCCATCGTTGCCGGCGGCCACGCGCTGAATGGTCCCGACCAGCAGATCCGGTGACACCGGTTTGTTGAGAAAGCCGTGGAAACCGGCGCTGCGCAGTCGATCGCGTTCTTCCGGCCGGCTGTCGGCAGTCAGAGCGACCACTCGGGTCGAGAGACGGCCGTCGGCCTGCTCGCGTATCCGGTGCCATGCTGCTACGCCGTCCATGTCCGGCATGTGCAGGTCCATCAGCACGATATCGAAATGCCGCTGGGCGCAGCGCTGAATCGCCTCGAACCCACTGCCGGCCAGTTCCAGGTGCGCTGCCGCCGCCGAAAGCGCCGCGTGGATGAAGTCACGATTGATCTCGTGGTCGTCGACCGCAAGCACGGAGAGTTCGCCGATGTCCGCCCTGTCGTTCTTTTTCATGGCGCACAATATACCCCGATGGCGCCGAGATTTCGAATCCTGTCCTGGCCGCCGGCGCTGATCGCCGGCCTCGCGCTGATTGTTTTCAACGGCGCCGGCGCCGCGCTGCAGCTCGAACTGGAAGCCACGAGCACGCGTTTCGGTGCCTTGACCCTGGAGCGTGTCGAGATTCTTCGGGGTGAGCGGATCGAAATCGCGCTGTCCGGAATTTCGCATGCCGCACTGGGGCCGATGGGGGATGTGCTGGCGCGGTGTCGGCCACATGCCGTGCAGCGGTGCCGTGCCGGGACGCTGACCTGGAGCCCGCCGGAAGCAACCCCGATCGAGTGGGCGTTCGAGCGTTCCGGGGCGGCCGTTCGCCTTCACCACGACGCCGATGCCGAAATTCGGATTCAAAAGACCGGCGCGGATTCGGCCACGTTGAAATTCCGGAATCTGGCGCTGGCGTGGACGCCGGCGGGCGTTCGCCGGGCGGCCGGGCTTTCGGCGCTGTCGGGTCGCCTGGACGGCAGGCTGGTATACGCGCCCGAGTCGACGCGCGCGGCGTTCGATACCCGACAACTGGAATTCGATACGCCGGACGGGCGTTTTGCCGGGGCGGGACTGGCATTCGGCCTGAACCTGCAGTGGCAGCCGGCCCGAAACGGGTTTCGGGCCGAAGGCGAATGGAAATCCGGCGAACTGCTGCTGGGGCCGGTCTACCTGCCCGAGCCGGCGCAACCCGTGTCGGCAAATCTGGCCGCAACGCAACTGGATGAATCGACGTGGCGCATCGATCGAGCCCGACTTCACCGATCCGACGTTCTCGATCTGAGCGCCACGGGCCGGCTGGCCTTCGTGGGCGCTGTGGCGATTGAAAACATGGATGTCGAGCTGGCGCACGCCGATCTGGAAACGATCTGGCGGCAGGGCCTGGATTCAATCGCCGCTTCCAGGGGTTGGGGTCAGCTGGACCCGAACGGCCGCCTGGAAGGGCGCCTGCGCATCGAACGCAACGCGCTGAGCAGCCTCGGTCTGCGCGTGGCCGACGCCGGGGTCGAGGACGGCGCCGGACGCCTGGCGTTGCGGGAGCTCGGGGCATGGATCGAGTGGGAAGCGGATGCGGAGACGTTTGAAGCGAATGCCAGCTGGAGCGACGCACGCCTGTTTCGTATTCCGCTGGGGCCCGGCGCGTTCGCGCTCGGCAGCCGCGGCGACGGTACGCTGGCGCTGGCCGAGCCGTTCCGTCTGCCGGTGCTCGATGGCGCACTCGTCGTGGAAAGACTGGAGTGGCGCGACTGGCTGGCCGCCGAACGGCAGCTCGATCTGGACGCGCGGCTGGAACCGGTGGACCTGGGGCGCCTGACCCGGATCCTGGGCTGGACCGAGTTCGGCGGCCGCATTTCGGGCCGTTTCCCCGGCATTCGGCTGGCCGGAGACGCTTTCGACGTCCAGGGTGGACTGGACATCGATCTTTTCGGCGGCAAGGCACGCGTCCAGGATCTGTCCATCGAACGGCCGTTCGGATCCCTGCCGGCGCTGGCTGCCGACATCGAATTCAAGGCGCTGGATCTCGAACAGGTCACCGGCGCGTTCGAGTTCGGCAGAATGCTGGGTCTGTTGTCCGGACACGTCCGGGACCTGCGGCTGCTCGATTGGCAGCCGGTGCGCTTCGATGCCCGCTTCGAGACGCTGGAGAACAGCCCGAAGCGCAGGATCAGCCAGAAGGCGGTCGACTCCATCTCGACCATTTCCGGCGGTGGCGGCGCGGCACTGTCGGGCCCGCTCCTCAACCTGTTCGAGGACTTTCCGTATCGCAGGGCCGGGCTGGGTTGCACGCTGGAGAACAACGTTTGCCGCATGAGGGGTCTGCGCGAGACCGAGCAGGGCGGCTATCTGATTCTCGAGGGGCGCTTGCTCCCGCGCCTGGATATCGTCGGCTACCAGCGGCGAGTCGACTGGCCGCGCCTGCTGGCGCAGCTTGCCGCCGCCACCGCCAATGCATCCACGGACTGAAAGGGCTGCTGGCGGCGGTTGACAGGCGTGGCCGTTTGGTAGAATCCGGTTCAGATGAAGTTCATCACCCGCGCCGCATGCTGAATCCGGGTCCTGGCGAGTCACCTATGGAGAAAACGAACTTGAACAAGCGCATCGCAAGAAATGGCCTTCTGTTTGGCGGGCTGACCGTGCTGGTGGCGTGTGTGACCATCAACGTCTATTTCCCCGAGGCGGCCGCAGAGCGTGCCGCAGACCGATTCATCCAGGACGTGATCGGCCCTGAAGAGGGCGCCGACGAAGTCTCGGGAGCGGCGCTCGGGTCGGGTTTCAACCCGCTTGCCGCGCTGGCCGGAATCCTGATTCCCTCGGCGCACGCCCAGTCGGTGGACATCGATATCGAAAGTCCGCAGATCAACGCGATCAAGCAGCGCATGGTGCAGCGCCAGCGCGAACATCTGGCCGACTGGCTGGACGCCGGCGCGATCGGGCTGGACAACACTGGACTGATCGCCATCCGCGACCGCAGTGCGGTTTCGCTGGCCGCGCGGCGCCGGCTCGAGCAGGTGGTCGCCGAGGAAAACGCTGATCGGCGAGCGGTCTACCGCGAAATCGCGGTGGCCAACGGCCACCCGGAATGGGAGGAGCGGATTCGCGAAACCTTCGCCGAGCGCTGGGTGGCCAATGCGCGCGACGGGTGGTACTACCAGGACGATTCCGGCAACTGGCAGCGGAAGTAGATCTTGGCCCGACGCAGACGCAGGCGGCTTCCGGACGAACCGGTAGAAGTCGGAATCAGCGATCTTTCGCACGACGGGCGCGGGGTGGGGCGGATCGAAGAAAAGGTCGTTTTCGTCCACGGCGCGCTGCCCGGCGAGCGTGTTTCGGCGCGCCTGGTCGGGCGCAACCGTCGCTTCGACGAGGCCGTCACGCTGGCCGTGGAGGCGCCCTCGCACGAGCGCGTGGAGCCCGAATGCCCGTGGTTCGGCTATTGCGGCGGCTGCGCTTTGCAGCATCTCGATCATCGCGCGCAGCTTGGGTGGAAACAGCAGCGACTCAAGGAAAACCTGCGGCGGATCGGCGAAGTCGAGCCCGATGAATGGATGGCCCCGATCTTCGCCTCGCCCTGGAACTACCGCCGGCGCGCGCGGCTGAGCGCGCGCAACGTGCCGGGCAAGGGCCGGGTGCTGGTCGGTTTCCGCGAGATCGGCGGCCGCTACGTGGCCGATATCGAGGCCTGCCGGGTCTTGCATCCGGCGTTTGCCGATCGGCTCATGGAGTTGTCGTCGCTGATCGGGAGCTTGAGCATTCCCGACCGGGTCGCGCAGGTCGAATGCGCTGCCGGGGACGATACCGCCGCGATCGTCCTGCGCCATCTCGAGCCGCTGACCTCAGCCGACGAGAAGACGCTGGTCGACTGGTCCGACCAGACCGGGATCGCCGTCTGGCTGCAGTCGGGCGGTCCCGACAGCGTGACCCGGTTGTGGCCGGCGCAGCATCAGCTCGACTATCGACTCGATGATTTCGGGCTGACGCTGGATTTTCATCCACAGCAGTTCATCCAGGTCAATGCCGCGGTCAACCGCCAGCTGACCGCCAGGGCCGTGGAGCTCATGGACGCCGGACCCGACGACAGGATTCTGGACCTGTTCTGCGGCCTGGGCAACTTTTCACTGCCGCTGGCAACCCGAGCCGGCGAGGTGCTGGGCGCCGAACTGGATGAAAGCCTGGTCCGCTCGGCAGCGCACAACGCGGCGGCCAACGGGATCGGGAATGCTGGTTTCGTCGCCGCCGACCTGATGCAGTCGGTCGATACCCTGGACTGGATGCAGGATGCCTTCCACGGCGTGCTGATCGACCCGCCGCGCTCGGGTGCGGCCGAGATTCTGCCGCTGGTCGCGGCCACCGGCGCCCGCACCCTGGTCTACGTTTCGTGCGACCCGGCCACGCTGGCGCGCGATGCCGGCACGCTGACCGCCGACTTCGGCTACCGGCTCGAAAAGGCCGGCATCGCCGACATGTTTCCGCATACCGCGCACGTCGAGTCGCTGGCGCTTTTCAGGAAGGCCGCGTGATGCGCACCGGGCTTGTCGTCGGGATCGAAGGCCACGCGCTCGACGCCCGGGCCAGGGCGGTGCTGAAGCATCCGGCCGTCGTGGGCGTGATCCTGTTTTCGCGCAATTACCGCGACCCGGAACAACTGGCTGGACTGTGCCGGGAAATCCGCGCGCTGCGTGAGCCGCGGCTGCTGATCTGCGTGGACCAGGAAGGCGGTCGCGTGCAGCGATTCGCATCCGGTTTCACCCGGCTGCCGCCCCTGGGTCGGCTGGGCAACTGGTATCGCAGCCATCCGGACCGGGCGCTGGATCTTGCCTACCGCCACGGGCGGATCATGGCCGCCGAAGTGCTCGGCCACGGCGCCGATCTCAGCCTGGCCCCGGTGCTGGACCTGGATCGCGGCAGCGAGGTGATCGGCGATCGCGCCTTTTCCGACGATCCCGAAGCGGTGCTCGCGCTTGCCGGCCATTACATCGCCGGCATGCGCGACGCCGGCATGAAGAACTGCGGCAAGCATTTTCCCGGGCATGGCTCGGTTCGCGCCGACAGCCACCTGGAGGTGGTGACCGATTCGCGCACGCGGCACGAGCTGGCAGCCGACATCGCGCCATTTGCGGGACTGGCCGGCCAGCTCGACGCCGTCATGCCGGCGCATGTCCGCTATCCATGCGTCGACGATCGGCCAGCCGGGTTTTCCGGCGCCTGGATCGAGGGCATATTGGGTGCCGAGCTGGATTTTCGCGGCGTCGTGCTTTCCGATGACCTGGACATGAACGGCGCCGGCGTGGTCGGCGATCTCCGGGAGCGCTGGGGCGCCTGCGAGACGGCCGGCTGCGACCTGGCGCTGGTCTGCGACCCACGCTCGGCCGCCGATCTGTTGTCGGGCGAAGAGACCGATGAGGCCGGCTTCCAGGCCGCACGGGCTGCCGCCGCGAAGCTGTTCGGCCGCGCCTCGTTCAGCCTGGCCGAGCAGGAACTGGTTTCGGAATTTCGGGCCTGGAAGCATTCGCTGAACCAACTGGCTGGAGCATGAAATGGAGAAGTGGTTCGATCGCATCGCCGGGCTGATCGGCATGAATCCATGGACGGTGCAGGCGTTCGTCGTCATCCTGGTCGCGCTGCTGGCCGACTTCGTGTTTCGCAAGTTCATCAATCGGCTGGAACGGCTGGCCGGAAGTTCGCGGCATCATTGGGACAACGCGGTCGTCTATGCCGGCAAGCTTCCGGTCTCGCTTCTGATCTACGGACAGGGGCTTCTGATCGCCGCGCGCGTCCTGCAGCCGCACACCGGCGCAATCGTGTTCCAGGCTGCATGGCTTCAACTGGCGCAGGAATTGTTGCTGGTCGTGACCGCCACGTGGTTCGCGTTTCGGTTGACGACCGGGTTCGAGGAAGCGTTCATCCGCCATCGCCGGGAGACTCAGCGAGACTTCGACATCACGACGGTCAGCGTTCTCGCCCGGATTGCGCGCATCGCGGTGGTCACGACCGGCATCCTGACCGCGCTGAGCATCCTGGAAATCCCGATTTCCGGGCTGCTTGCCGCCGGCGGGGTCGGCGGCATCGCCGTCGGGCTTGCGGCGCGCGACCTGCTGGCCAATTTCTTCGGCGGCTTCATGGTCTTCATGGACCGCCCGTTCTCGGTGGGCGACTGGGTGCGCTCACCGGATCGCGACATCGAAGGCGTGGTCATGAAGATGGGATGGCGGGTGACCACCATAATGAAATTCGACCGGCGGCCGATGTATGTTCCGAACGCGACCTTCACGACCATCACGGTCGAGAACCCGTCGCGCATGACGCATCGGAGGATCTTCGAGCACGTCGGCGTGCGCTACGACGATTTCGCTCAGGTCAAGCCGGTCGTGGATTCGATTCGCGAGATGCTGTCGAATCACGAAGACATCGCCAGCGAGGAGACGCTCATCGTTCACTTCAATCAGTTCGGCGATTCGTCGCTGGACATCATGGTGTACTGCTTCACCCGCACCACGCAATGGGCCGAGTATCACCGCGTTCGCGAGGACGTACTGCTTGGAATCGGCGAATTGATCGAGGCGCACGGCGCCGAAATCGCGTTCCCGACGCGTACCCTGAAGCTCGATTCGGTTCCCGAGGCGCTGGCCCGGGAAGAAAAGCAGTCGTCATGATGCCCGCCGGCGCCTACAAGCTGTTCGACGCGGCGGAAGTTGCCAGCGCTTACGACCGGATTGCCGAACGACTCAACGACGAGTTGCCGAAGCGAGAAATCCTGCTGCTGCCGGTCATGACCGGCGGCATGTTTCCGGCCTGCGAACTGGCGCGGCGCATCCGCCGCCCGTTGCGTATCGATTATGTGCACGCCACGCGCTACCGCGGGGAGACCTCGGGTTCACGGCTAGAGTGGCTGCACTGGCCCGAATTCCAGTCGGGAAAGCAGTCGGTGCTGCTGATGGACGATATCTTCGACGAGGGTCATACGCTTGCGGCCATCCGCGACCGTCTGCCGGAACAGTACCAGGTCACCACCGCGGCGCTGGCACTCAAGCAGCACGACCGCGGATTGAGCCGCGACTGGCTGGATCACCATGGGATTGTCGTACCGGATGTCTACGTATTCGGATGCGGCATGGATTATCGCGAAAATTACCGGGAACTCACGGACATCTGGGCCGTGGCGACGGATGACTGAGCCCGCTTCGGGCGCGACGGAACAGCAGGAGCAAGGCAGTATGAAACTGGCAGTCATCGGCGGCACCGGGGCACTGGATCTGTTCGTCGCCAGCAGCGGCGCTTCATTGACCACGCCGTTCGGGGCGCCGTCCGACCGTCCCAGGAAAGTCGCGATCGGGGAGCGGGAGATCTGGTTTCTGGCCCGCCACGGCAACCCGCATCGGATACCGCCGCACAAGGTCAATTACAGGGCCAATATCCATGCCCTGAAGATTCTTGGCGTTGATTCGGTTCTTGCGGTCAATGCGGTCGGCGGGATCTCGCCGGATCTGCGCGCGGGTTCTCTGTTGGTGCCCGACCAACTGATCGACCACACCTGGGGCAGGGCGCACACTTTCAGCGATGGTGGTTCGGCCCCGTTGAGACACGTCGATTTCACGAACCCTTTCGCGGGTCCTTTGCGCGCTGCAGTTTTGGCGGCAGCCGATCGGGCCGGCCTCGAGGTGACCGAAGATGGTTGCATTGCGGTCACGCAGGGACCTCGACTCGAGACGGCCATGGAAGTGGCCCGTCTTGCGGCCGAAGGTTGCGCCGCAGTCGGCATGACGAGCATGCCCGAGGCGGCGCTGGCGCGCGAGGCAGGCATCGATTACGCCAGCCTGTGTATCGTGGCGAATGCGGGCGCCGGACTCGAACAGGGACCGATCACCGAGCAGGATATCCATCGCGTGCTGCAAGCCGCGATGGAGCGGGTGCAAAAAATGATCGTTCAGCTGGTGCAGGACATTCCCGTTTGATTGCTTGCAGTGGCCAATTCGGCACCAAGATGTGATGCCTTTCGCGATGTTTCTGCTTGGCCCGCCGGTGCCCGTCCGTTAACATTGATGGTCATCTCAAGCCGCGAGTCTCGGATGTCTGAATCAATTCGATTGAGTACTTTGAGCGTCAGCAGCAAGGATCTCAGGGTCCTGAAATCATTACTCGGCCTGTCTGACGAACAATCAGATCGGCGCTGGGATATCGCCCCGGATTCCGATAGCGGCGACGTCCTGCTTGTCGACGTGGACAGCCCCGACGGGGCTGCGATCTGGCCGGAAATCAGCCAGCACAACCGTCCTGCGGTCGCGCTCACGAAGCGGCGGGACTTTGTCGCGCGGCGGCTGTTGCGCAAGCCCATACGGTCACAGCAGCTGCTTCGCTTGCTGAGCGAACTGTCGGAAAACGCGCAGGTTTCAGAACAGGAAGATGACTGGCCCGTGCTTCCCTTCGGCGAGAGTTCGGCGCCGCTGCCGCTGGCCGAGCACCTCAGGCGGCATCGCTGGGACCAGCCGATCAGGATGGGTGGTAATTACGTGCCCGAACTGGTGATCGATCCGGGCGCCGGCGTCTGGTACTCGGGTGCCTCCGATCGGGAGCTGGCACGCCTGTTGCGGCAACGCTTTACCGAAGACGATGCGCAGCCGGTGACCAGTCACGAGCTGATCGCCCATACCGAAGGGCTCGAGCAACAAAGTCTTGCCAACCTGAAATGGCGCGCCGGGCTTGCAATGTCCAGCGGGGCTCTGCATCCGGACCTGGCCGGCGATGTTCGCTTCATGTTGCCCCAGGTGCCCCTGCAGGCGCTCTCGGATACGGCGTATTCGCGGCAGGCCCGCGTTCTGATCCGCGCGCCGGTCGGCATCCATGAACTCGCCGAGGCGAGCAAAGCCGATCGCAGCGACGTGGCCGAGTTTCTCAATGCCTGCCATGCCTGCGGTTTTCTGCTGCTGGATTCGTCAGCGCGCGCCAGGACGGCCACGGCTTGATCGCGTCCAGGGCAGCAGCCTGGCGCCGATTGCTGTGCCGCACCGATTGATCGGCGATAATCTCGGCCTGGTTCCGGAATGACTGGATTGCTGCCTTGAATACTTCAGTGGGTATAGACGCGCTGGCATTTGCCGGTCCTGCCGGTTTCGTCGAGATGACCGACCTTGCCGAGGCCAGGGACGTCGATCCCGGCAAATATCTGCAGGGACTGGGACAGCGGCGGATGGCCATTGCCAGCCCGTGCGAGGATACGGTCACCATGGCTGCCGACGCGGCGACGCGGGCACTGCAGGGTTTCGATATCGATCCGGCCGAGATCGGCACACTGATCGTGGGCACGGAAACGGGTGTGGACCACAGCAAGCCTGTAGCCGTCTATGTTCATGAGCTGCTGGGGCTGGATCAGCGATGCCGCACGTTCGAGACCAAGCACGCCTGCTATGGCGCAATGGCCGGGTTGACCGCATCGATGGACTGGATCGGTTCCGGCCGTGCACGCGGCCGCAAGGCGCTGGTGATCGCTTCCGATATTGCACGCTATGGGCTCAAAACGGCCGGCGAGCCAACCCAGGGCGCCGGTGCGGTGGCCATGGTGATCGCGGAGGATCCCCGGCTTCTGGCCATCGACCCGCAGCGCATCGGTGATTACACTCGCCAGGTCATGGATTTCTGGCGCCCGCTGTATTCCAAGTACGCTTTTGCCGACGGCCATTACTCGATCCAGTGCTACCTGGACGCGCTTGCCGGCGCGCGCGTGGACGCGGTGGGCGAGGAGGCCGAGCTGCTGGCGGGGCTCGGGGCGTGTCTGTACCACGTGCCGTTCGTCAAGATGGCGTTCAAGGCGCACCAGCGCCACCTGGAAATGGAATACGGCGGCCCGCTCAGCAAGGACCATACCGAAGCATGGCGCATGCTCACCGACAGCTATCAGCGGCTGGCTGCACCCTGGCTCGGACTGAATGCCGAGATCGGCAATATCTACACCGGCTCGCTATTTCTCGCGCTGATCGATCTGCTGCGCCAGGCCGCAGAAGGGCTTGCGGGACGTGAAATCAGCCTGTTTTCCTATGGTAGCGGCTGCGGTGCCACCTACTGTATCGGCCGCATCGGCGACCGGGCGGCGCACTGGCGCGAAGCGCTGGACCCGGCTGAACAGCTGGCCGCGCGCAGGCGCCTGAGCATCGAGGAATACGAAGGGCTGATTGGCGATACCGAACAGGCCGACACGGTCGAGCGACTGGACCCGGCCCGATACGGCCTGGACGGCGGGCTGTACTACGTCGGCACTCGCGACCACCGCCGCCAGTACAGTCGCGGTTGACGCGCAAGGGTTTGGCAAAGCGAGCAGCGCCGGGCGCATGAAGTTTCCGAGTCGGATCGGTTTCTTCGAGGCTCTCGTGTCTCGTGCGGGCCCCTGTTTTTCTTCAGCAAAAATCCCTGGATTCGGAAGCCAGTCCGTCCAGCCAGCCATCCAGCGCCTCGAAGCGGTCCGCGATCACGTGCTGGCTGCCTTTGGCGTTCTGCAGCTTGCCGTAGACCTTCAGCAGCCCGGCCTGCAGGACCTCCGGACGAAAGCGTTCGACCAGTTTCGGCCAGACAATCACGTTGATGATGCCGGTTTCGTCTTCCAGCGAAAGAAAGATTACACCCGATGCGGTGCCTGGCCGCTGGCGGTGTGTGACCAGGCCGGCGACCTGCACCGCGCGCCCGTCGGGCAGATTGCGCAATGTCCTTGCGTTCGACACGCGCTTGCCCAGCCGTCGGCGTAGCAGCGCGATCGGGTGGTGTTCCAGGCTCAGGCTCGTGCTGGCATAGTCTGCCAGCAGATCATCGCGGCGCGAGGGCAGGGGCAGACTCGGTTGTCTTTCGCGGATCGGGCTTTCGGCCAGCAGGTCGCCCTGGTGACGGGCGGCCATAGAATCCCAGCGCGCCCGTCGGCGGTGTCCGGCGAGCGCCTTGAGCGCGCCCGCCTCGGTCAGCGCCGCTAGCGAAGCGCGGTCCAGCCGGGCGCGTTCGGCCAGGTCCGGGATGTCGCGAAACGGCGCCTGTGCACGCGCCGCGACCAGTCGTTCGACGGCATCGCGGCGCAGCCCGCGCACCATCCGCAGCCCCAGTCGGATTGCAGACTGAATTGCGGGCCGGGCACTTTTCCCCTCAAGGCTGTAGGTCGGGGTTACATCCCCGACGCCGTTTCCATCAACCCCGCAGACCGGGATCATACCCGCGGCCTGTCCGGTGCCGCTGGATACAGGTTCGAGCCCACAATCCCAGCCGCTGTAGCGGACGTCGACCGGCCGCACGTTCACGCCATGGCGCCGGGCATCGTTGATCAGCTGGGCCGGCGCGTAGAAGCCCATCGGCTGGCTGTTGAGCAGGCCGCAGGTGAACGCCGCGGGATGGTGGCATTTCATCCAGGCCGAGAAATAGGTCAGCAACGCGAAGCTGGCCGCGTGCGACTCGGGAAAGCCGTAATCGCCGAAGCCGCAGATCTGGCTGTAGATGCGCTCGGCGAATTCCCTTGTGTAGCCGCGCGCCAGCATGCCGTCGACGAGCTTTTCGCGAAACGGTTCCAGCCCGCCCCGGCGCTTCCAGGCCGCCATGGCACGACGCAGCTGATCGGCCTCGCCGGGCGTGAAGCCGGCCGCGACGATCGCGATCTGCATGACCTGCTCCTGGAAGATCGGTACGCCCAGCGTGCGTTCCAGCACCTTCTTCAGCGCATCGCCGGGATATTCGACCTTGTCCGGGTTGTCGCGCCGTTCCAGGTAAGGGTGCACCATGTCGCCCTGGATGGGTCCGGGGCGAACGATCGCGACCTCGACGACCAGATCCTGGAAACAGCGCGGCCTCAGCCGCGGCAGCATGGCCATCTGGGCGCGCGACTCGACCTGGAACACGCCGGTCGCGTCACCGCATGTGAGCATGTCGTAAGTATCGGGATCTTCGCGCGGAATGTTCGCCAGGGTCAGCGGCGAGTCCGCTGCCGATGGCGCGATCGACGCTTGCCATTGGTTGGCCAGGTCCATCGATTTGCGTAGTGCCGTGAGCATGCCCAGCGAGAGACAGTCGACTTTCAGCAGGCCGAGCGATTCGAGATCGTCCTTGTCCCACTGGATGATGGTGCGCTCTGCCATGGCGGCGTTTTCAACCGGCACCAGCTGGTGCAGCGGCTCGTCGGCGATCACCATACCGCCGACGTGCTGCGACAGATGGCGCGGGAAGCCGATCAGCTCGCCGGCCAGCATCAGCAGTTGACGTACCGTAGCGCTTTCCGGGTCGAAGCCGGACTGGCGCAGGCGTTCGGGCCAGGCTTCGGGGTCGTCCCACCAGGCCAGCGAGGCAGTCAGTCGGTTCATGCGCTGGGCGTCCAGTTCGAGCGCGCGACCAACGTCCTTGAGCGCGCTTTTGGGCCGGTAGCAGATCACGGTGGCCGCAAGCGCCGCCCGCTTGCGGCCATATTTGGCGTAGATGTATTGCAGCACTTCCTCGCGGCGTTCGTGCTCGAAGTCGACGTCGATATCCGGCGGTTCGTTACGTTCCTTTGAAATGAAGCGCTCGAACAGCAGCTGCTGGCGCGCCGGGTCGACTTCGGTGATGTGCAGGCAATAGCAGACCGCCGAATTGGCCGCCGAGCCCCGCCCCTGGCAAAGAATCCCGCGCGAGCGGGCGAAGCGCACCAGGTCGTGCACGGTCAGGAAGAACGCTTCCACGCCCATCTGCTCGATCAGGTCCAGTTCGCGTGCGACAAGCCGGTGCACGGACTCGGGCGCGCCGTCGGGAAAGCGCTTGCGCAGGCCTTCCAGGGTCAGGTGACGCAGCCAGCGCGACGCGGTATACGGTCTCGGAACCAGTTCATTCGGATAGCGGTATCTAAGCGTGCCGGGGTCGAATCCACAGGCATCGGCCAGGCGCAGGCTCTCGTCCAGCCAGGCCTCGGGATACAGTTGTGCCAGGGTTTCGATCGGACGCAGGTGGCGTTCGCCGTTGGCCGCCAGCGCCCGTCCGCATTCGGACAGCGGCCGACCCGATTCCAGAGCGCTCATGACATCCATCAGCGCTCGACGTGAGCGCCGGTGCATGCGCACGTCGCCGCAGGCGATGCAGCGCAGCCCGAAAGTGTCCGCAAGCCGCTGCAGGTTCGCGAAATATGTTTTTTCCCCCGGCCGCAGCAGCCGGGTGGCGCCGATCCGCAAGCGGTTGCCGAAGCGCACGTGCAGCCACTCGGCATCGGTCCGGGCGGGCGGGTCACCGGGTTTCCAGATCACCAATACGCGATCCAGATCTTGTTCGAGATCGCTTCGCTGCAGCCGATAACGCCCCTTGCCGGCGCGGCGTCTGGCGATCGTGATCAGGCGGCAGATCTGGGCATAGGCGGTCTGGTCCGGCGCCAGCAGCACGAGATGAAGGCCGTCGTCGGTGCGCATCTCGCTGCCGACGACGAGCTTGATGGCGCACCCGCGGGCCGCTTCCCAGGCGCGCACGATGCCGGCCATGGAGCATTCGTCGGTAATCGCGATGGCCCGATAGTCCAGCTCGGCCGCGCGTCGAACCAGTTCTCCAGGATGCGAGGCAGCCCGCCGGAAGCTGAAACAGCTCAGGGCATGCAGTTCGGCATATACGGGCATTGGTCGATCGCCGGACAGATGGTGGTTATATATACAGTATAGCGGAAATCGCCCGATTGGAATCGGTCACGGTCACTGCCCGGAAGCGCGAACAGAATCCGCAGGGCAGTGCCGATTTCGATTGCGGTTCTCAGCGGACAGAAGCTCAACGCGCTGAGCACCGCTCGCTGGGTTTTCAACGCTTCGCGGCTATTGCGTCGCGGTCAGCCGGCCATCGCGGTAATCGCGCATGGCCTGCTCGATTTCCTCGCGCGTGTTCATGACGAACGGCCCGTGCTGCACGACGGGCTCGTTGATTGGCTTGCCGGCCAGCAACAGGGCCCGGCAGCCCGATGTGCACGACGCCAGCAGCACCGAATCGCCATCGGAAAGCACGCCGGCCGACTGGGCCTTCAGGCGCTGGCCGCCTTCGTCGACCCTGGCATCGCCCTCGAAAACGTATACCGCGACGGTATGCCCGCGCGGCAGAAGGAGACTGACCGAGCTTTCGGGCTCGAGCGCGATATCGAGATACAGCGGGTCGGTGGACATTCGGCCGTCGGGATTGACCGGTCCGGCGGCCCGCACGCCCTCGACTTCGGTGCGGCCCGCGATCACCCGGATTCGGCCGGCTGACAGCCCGATCTCCGGCACCTCGGCAGCGGAAATATCGCGATAGCGGGCCGGCTTCATCTTTTCGGCGGCCGGCAGGTTGATCCACAGCTGGAATCCGCGCATGCGGCCATTCTCCTGCTGCGGCATTTCGGAGTGAATGATGCCGCGGCCGGCGGTCATCCACTGCACGCCGCCGGGGCCGAGATCGCCGCGATTTCCCAGGTGATCTTCATGGCGCATGTGGCCGTCGAGCATGTAGGTGACCGTCTCGAATCCGCGGTGGGGATGATCCGGAAATCCGGCGATATAGTCGTCGGGGTCTTCGGACGAGAATTCGTCGAGCAACAGGAAGGGATCCGGGTTCAGGCCGCGCATGGCCCCCAGGCTGCGCCGCAAACGAACTCCGGCGCCGTCGGAGGTTTCGATCGATTCGATGATTCGGCCTAGCTTTCTTTCACGCATGAGATGGCTCCGGATTTTCTGGTGGCAGACTGTTCGCCGGCGGTTTAGGTGGCCGCAATGACCGTTGCAATTTTATCGAGTCGGCTCCGCACATCGAGTACCGACCGCCGGATTCCTGAGCCCATGCCCCGATCCATGCTGTAGCAAACATTACCGCTCGAAACGCCGAGAAAGTTTGAAAACGGCTGGCTGCAAGGCGTTTTCGGGTCGGCTTCGACACTTTAGCCACCGGCGCGGGAGCAGCCAACAGCCGCGCGATTCGTTCTCAGGTTAACCTTGACCCGGATGACGCATGCGAAGGCACGCGGTCTTCGACGTGGAACCGCGTGCAAGAACAGAT
>JAGXKW010000014.1:18108-36970 GCA_018334995.1 Wenzhouxiangellaceae bacterium | reverse complement strand
GTGCCGATGCAGTTGGAGATACGGACATCGCTGACGAAGCGCCAGGTTACGCGCAACTCGTGGAACTGTTCAATTAATGGCGGTCGTTCGAACAGCAGCTCTACCTGCGCCAGCCCGGCTACGGCACCAGTTACGTGACCGGCAAGCACCAGCTGGATCGGCTGATCAGCACCCGGGCCCGGCAGAAAATGCAGCAGGGCGAGGAATTCGTGCTGGCCGAATTCTTCGAACGTTTCAACGCCGCAGGCCTGATTCCCATGTCGCTGATCCACTGGCAGCTGACCGGTGACCGCAGCGGCATAGACACGATCATGGAGGCGGCCGAGCGCCGCTGAGAAGAGTGTCGTATTGCAAGTCGGGAACGTCGGTGCCACCAGGCATTCGCTATGGCGGGGAAGGCTGCAAACAGGTGGCCGGCCGGAAACGGAAGTGCGGGCAAAGCGTTACGGCCGCAGGATTCTTGAAGCGTTCCGGATGAGTCTGGACGGGACCTGTGCGCCAATGGATCCGGGGCTGGATCGCTTCAGGAGAACGCGATTCGTGATTACGCTACGCTTTGCCGAAAGGCCGCCGGGCAACGCATTACAAAAGCCCGGCGGCATCAAGCGACAAGAACGGGCGATCAGTTCATCGGGCGGATGATCCCGCAGGCATCGCGCGGGCCGCCGGCGCAGCCGCCTTCCAGTTCATCCTCGTGATCGCAGTAGGTGTCTTTTTCGGTATGGATGATGAACGCGCTGCCGTCTTCGTCGAAGATGCTCAGACGACCGGCCGAAAGGGTGATCCGGTTGGTGGCGGTGCGCATTTCGCCGATGCCGTCCTCGACGTTCAGGTTGATCAGATCACCCATGTGGAAAGGATGGTTGAAATCGGGTGCATCGGGCGTGGACTTGCCGTGCGGGCCCGGGTCATGATGCCCCCCGGCGGCGGTACAAGGTTCGCAAGCTGCGGTCTCGTGGATATGTACTGCATGGTCGCCGTCGGTCAGGCCGCGGACGAGCATATAGACTTCAACCTGCTTGATGCCTTCGCTGCTTGCCGATTCGTGCAGCAGTGCCGAACCGACGATGCCGTCGTCTTCGCAGCCGTTGATGGTGGCCATGGCGACGTCTACCTCTGCGTGCTCATCGTCGTGGTCGTCGGCAAGCGCGGCGTTCACCGAAAAGAACAGGAACGCGAGCAAGCCGGCAGTGAGAGGTATACGCAGGCGCGTGGAAGCTGTTTGACTGGTCATGTTGTTCTCCTTGGCATGGAGGCGGTGGATTTTCCCTTGATGGTCCGTGTCCCGCTCAATATAACCATGATCGGGACTTCGTTCAACAACAGACCGGCGAAATCGCTGCCGCGAGACCGGGCCTGGCCGCCATCGGCCGATCCTGTTGATCCACCAGGCGCCGCTCAATAGTCGAGATTCGGACGCAGGAATTTCTCGGCCTGCTCGAGACTGATGTCCTTTCTCCTGGCGTAATCCTCGACCTGGTCGCGACCGAGTTTGCCGACGACGAAGTACTTCGCTTCCGGATGCCCGAAGTAATAGCCGCTTACGGCGGCTGCCGGGTGCATGGCGAAGGATTCAGTCAGTTCCAGGCCGATGTTGCCCGGGGCGTCCAGCAGTTCGAAGATCTTCTCCTTTTCGCTGTGGTCGGGGCAGGCCGGGTAACCCGGCGCGGGACGTATGCCGCGATACTTCTCCTTGATGAGCTCCCGGTTGCTCAGGCTCTCGTCGGGGGCATAACCCCAGATTTCGCGGCGGACCTTGGCGTGCAGCGCTTCGGCCAGCGCCTCGGCGAGCCGGTCGGCAAGGGCTTGCAGCATGATTCCGGCATAGTCGTCATTTTCCGGGAGCTTCTTTTTCGCCTCCTCGATGCCGTGCCCGGTTGTGACCGCGAACAGGCCGGCCCAGTCGTTCACACCCGAGTCCGCCGGCGCGACATAGTCGGCCAGGCACAGATTGGCCGAAGGCTTTTCGGACTGCTGGCGCAGGCAGACCATGCGCTCGAGGATTTCGGCGCGGGATTCGTCCTTGTACAGCAGGATGTCGTCACCGTCGCGGTTGGCGGGCACCAGCGCGCAGACGGCCCTGGGCTGCAGCCACTTCTCGTCGACGATCTGCTTGAGCATGTCCTGCGCGTCCTTGAACAGGCTGGTCGCGGCTTCGCCCACCGTTTCGTCCTCGAGGATATCCGGATACCGCCCGGCCAGTTCCCAGGTCTGGAAAAACGGCGTCCAGTCGATCACCTCGGCCAGATCCTCCAGCGGCCAGTCTTCGATGACGTTGATGCCGGGCTTGAGCGGTTTTTCGGGCTGGTACTTGCTCCAGTCGAACTCGAACGCATTCTCGCGCGCCTTGTCGATGGAAATCAGCGGCTTGCGCTTCTTCTTGTTGGCTGCGCGCTCGCGGTAGTCCTCGTAGTCCTCGGCGATCGTTTTCGCATAGGCCTCCCGGTTGGTCTTGCTGGCGAGCTTGCGCACCACGTCGACCGAGCGTGAAGCATCCTTGACCCAGCATACCGGCGCGTCGTACCGGGTATCGATCTTGAGCGCGGTGTGAGCGCGCGAGGTGGTCGCGCCGCCGATCAGCAGCGGCAGGTTCATGCCGCGTTTCTTCATTGCTTCGGCCACGCTTACCATTTCATCCAGCGACGGCGTGATCAGGCCCGAAAGCCCGACAATGTCAGCGTCTTCCTTTTCGGCTTCATCCAGGATCTTGTCGGCCGGGACCATCACGCCCAGGTCGTGCACGTCGAAGCCGTTGCAGGCCAGCACCACGCCGACGATGTTCTTGCCGATGTCGTGGACGTCGCCCTTGACGGTCGCCATCAGCACCTTGCCCTTCTTCTCGCCCACCTTCTTTTCGGCCTCGAGGTAGGGGATGAGGTGCGCGACGGCCTTCTTCATTACGCGCGCGGACTTGACCACCTGCGGCAGGAACATCTTGCCGGCGCCGAACAGGTCGCCGACGTAGTTCATGCCGTCCATCAGCGGGCCCTCGATGACTTCCAGCGAGGTATCGAAGTTCTGCCGCGCTTCCTCGGTGTCCTCGACCACGTACTTGTCGATGCCCTTGACCAGTGAATACTTGAGTCTTTCGGCGACCGACTTTTCCCGCCAGGCCTCGTCCTTTTCCTGTTTCTGGCCTTCGCCCTTGTACTTGTCGGCCGCGTCCAGCAGCCGCTCCGTGGCGTCCTCGCGACGATTGAGCACCACGTCCTCGACGAGCTCGCGCAGTTCCGGGTCGATGTCGTCGTAGACCGCCAGCTGTCCGGCGTTGACGATGCCCATGTCCATGCCCGCCTTCATCGCGTGGTACAGGAATACCGAATGCATGGCTTCGCGTACCGGGTTGTTGCCTCGAAACGAGAACGACATGTTCGATACGCCGCCGGAAATGTGGCTGTCCGGGTACTTCTTCTTGAGCACCTTGCACGCCTCGATGAATTCCATCGAATAGTTGTTGTGCTCTTCCATCCCGGTGGCCACGGGGAAGATATTGGGGTCGAATATGATGTCCTCGGGCGGGAACCCGACTTTCTCGGTCAGCAGACCGTGCGCCCGCGACAGGGTTTCCACCATACGCTCGGCGTTGTCGGCCTGCCCCTTTTCGTCGAACGCCATGACAATGACTGCCGCGCCGTAGAGCTTGATCTTGCGCGCCTGCTCCAGGAATTGCTCTTCGCCTTCCTTGAGGCTGATGGAATTGACGATTCCCTTGCCCTGAAGGCACTTCAGACCGGCTTCGATGACCGACCACTTGCTCGAGTCGACCATTACCGGAACCCGGGCGATATCGGGCTCGGCCATGATCAGGTTCAGATAATCGGTCATCGCCTGTTCGGAATCGAGCAGACCTTCGTCCATGTTGACGTCGATGACCTGGGCGCCGTTTTCGACCTGCTGCAGCGCCACTTCGACCGCCTCGTCGTACTGTTCGTCGGCGATCAGGCGCTTGAACTTCGCCGAGCCGGTCACATTGGTACGCTCGCCGACGTTGACGAAGCCGAGCTCGGGCGTGATCGTCAGCGGCTCGAGGCCGCTCAGGCGCGTGTAGCGTCGTTGTTCCTGGGGTTGATTCATTAATTTACCTGCTGGTACAAAATTCAAGAAGTTCTGTCCACAGACGAACACAGATGGACACAGATGAATATCTGGAAAGACTTCCTCTTTCGCTATCCGTGTTTACCTGTATCCATCTGTGGCTGAAACAGCTTTCAAGCCGCCTTGCGTTGTTTCAGGTTGCGTGGCTGGAACGGTTCGATGGCTTCGCCGATCGCCTTGAGGTGAGCCGGCGTGGTGCCGCAGCAGCCGCCGATGATGTTGACCAGGCCATCTTCGGCATAGGTCTTGACGATTTCGGCCATTTCTTCCGGGCTCTGGTCGTATTCGCCGAACTCGTTCGGCAATCCCGCGTTGGGATGCGCCGTGACCAGGCACTCGGCCACCCGCGAGAGATCCTCGATATGCTTTTTGAGCTGATCGGCGCCCAGCGCGCAGTTGAAGCCGACGCCGGTCGGGTTGGCATGGCGTACCGAGTAGTAGAATGCCTCGGCTGTCTGGCCGGAAAGCGTCCGGCCGCTGGCGTCGGTGATGGTGCCGGAGATCAGCAGCGGCCAGTGCTCGCCGCGCCGGTTGAATTCCTCCTCGATCGCGAAGATGGCCGCCTTGGCATTGAGCGTGTCGAAGATGGTTTCGATCATCAACAGGTCGGCGCCGCCGTCGAGCAGACCGCGTACCGCTTCGGTGTAGGTCTCGACCAGATCGTCGAACGTGACCTTGCGGTAGCCGGGACTGGACACGTCCGGCGATATCGATGCCGTCTGGTTGGTCGGGCCCACGGTGCCGATCACGAAGCGCGGCTTGTCCGGCGTTTCGGCCTCGACTTCATCGCACGCCTCGCGCGCCAGCCTCGCAGCCTCGCGGTTGATCTCTTCGGCGAGTTCTTCCAGTGAATAATCGGCCTGACTGATGCGGTTGGCGTTGAAGGTGTTGGTCTCGACCAGGTCGCATCCGACGTTCATGAAGTCGGCATGAATCCGCTTGATCAGGCCGGGCCGCGTCAGCGTCAGCAAGTCGTTGTTGCCCTTGAGGTCGTCGGGATGATCCTTGAGCCGATCGCCGCGGAAGTCGGCCTCGTCCAGTTCCTCGCCCTGGATCATCGTGCCCATGGCGCCGTCAAGCAGCAGGATTCGGTCGGCCAGCGCATCGAACATTTTCTCGACGCGTTCTGGATTGTGCCAATTGATTTGAGTCATGTCTGCCTTGCAAGTAATGTGATGATTTCAAAGTTCGGCGGTTTCTTTTCCACCGACGTGGTTTCGCAAAAATCGATTTCGAGACCGGCGGCCGATACCAGAGCGTCAAGCTGCTGCGGGTCGAAGCCGCTGTTGACGTGGCCGTATGCCTGCACCTGGACGGTGTGCCGGTGGCGCGCCAGCGTGGCGGCGACCAGACGTCCGCCGGGCTTCAGCACACGGGCCGCCTCTGCTAAAGCCCGCTCGGGCGTCTCGCTGTAGGTCAGCGCGTGCAGAAGCAGGACGGTATCGAAGCTGCCTTTCTCGAAAGGCAACGCGTGCATGTTGCCCATGTGGAACTGCACGTTGTGGAATTCGGCCACGCGTTTTTGCCCGGCCTCGACGACTTTGGGCGACAGGTCCACGCAATCCACGGATTCCGCGCGCGCGTGCAGCAATTCTCCGATGACGCCATCGCCCGAGGCCACATCGAGCACGCGACCGGGGGAAACCAGTTGGACCATCGCGCGCGCCGTCGCCTCCCAGGTCCGGCCGGGCGAATAGTGCCGTTCCATGTCGCCAGCCACGGCATCCGGCCAGTGGCGCCCGGATGCCCGTTCGGCCAGCACGTCGGGCAGGCGGGCGGCGTCGGACTCGATTTGCGGATCGTCCAGCCGCGCGCGCAGTACACCCCAGATCTGACAGAGCTCACAGGTCTGATCGTCGGTCATCGAGCGGTAGTAGACTGAAACGCCTTCGCGGCGGTCCGCGACCAGGCCCGCTTCGCGCAGCCTGGCCAGATGGGTGGACACGCGCGGCTGCGCCAGCCGCGTGATGCGCGCCAGCTCGGCGACGGTCAGTTCCTCGATGTCCAGCAGCGTCAGCAGACGCAGCCGGGTGGCATCACCCAGCAGGCTGCAATGACGCCCGATCAAGTCGAGCTCGATGACAATATCCTTTTATCTCGATTGAAAGATATTGTATCAGAGTAGCGCCTCTACGGCGCTTTTTCAAGCCGTTCGGGGTGCGGCCGGCCTCGCTGGCGGGCCCGGCGGCACTCAGGCCGCGTCCTTCCAGCGTCGAATGACGCCGAACACCGCCTCGGGCGTTTGGCCGCAGTCCGGTTCACGTTGGCGCGCGGCGTGGGCCACCGCCGGTCGACGCGTTCGCATGAATGGGTTGAAGGCCTTTTCGTCGCCGATTGTCGACGGCAGCGTGATCCGGTCGTTCCGGCGAAGTTCGGCGACATCGTCGCACCGGGCCTGCAACGCTTCATTGTCGGGTTCCACCTGCACGGCGAATCTGCAATTGTCGGCCGTGTACTCATGTGCACAGTAAACACGGGTCGGTTCCGGCAGATCCGCCAGCTTGTCGATGGAACGCTGCATTTGCGTCGGTGTGCCTTCGAACAGGCGGCCGCAACCGGCCGAGAAGAGGGTGTCGCCGCAGAACAGCAGCTCGTGTCCGTGAAAAGCGATATGGCTGCGGGTATGGCCGGGCGTCTCGATGACGCTGAAAGCAAGTCCCAGTTCCGGAATTTCGACCCTGTCGCCTTCTCGCACCGGGGAAACCCGGTCGGGCATCCTGCTGTCGGGAGGACCCCAGGCCGGCGCAGGCCGGTGCGTCCGGATTTCGTCGACGCCGCCGATGTGATCGGCGTGATGATGCGTCAGCAAAAACCCGGCAAGCCGCAGGTTATTGCGCTTCAGGAAGTCCAGTGCGTCGGGTGCTTCGCCGGGATCGACGAGCACGCAGTGCCGGCCATCGTGCATGGCCCAGATATAATTGTCCGAAAACGCCCTGATGGCCTCGATATCGATGGTCATCGGATGCCTCCTTGTGATTCGGGAAGTGATGAATACCCGAATGATTGTAACCACCGGTTCGGGAGATCTGAATGATCGCGGGATTCGCCAGATTGCAACGCGCCGAGAATGAACTGGTGCCGGGCTTGATCGGCGACGCCGGCGTAGACTGGATGGTCGAGTGCGCGCCCACCGCCAGTCCGTCGCCGGTCATCGACGTGCCCCGGCATCGGATGCTGCTGGATGCTTCGGAGTGGGTCTGGCCGTGTCGCTTGCCGGCCGAAATGCTGCCGTTTGGCGACGAGGCTCTGCCGGCTATCCTCCTGCGCCACCTGTTCTGGCTGCAATCCGGCGCGGCTTTGCTGGAAGAGAGCGTGCGTTGCCTCAAGCCCGGCGGCCTGTTAGTGTCGATTTCGGCCAATCCCTGGCATCGATTCAGCTGGCAGGAGCTGGGTCGCGGGGCATTCCGCCTCCCGGCCTGGCCACGTTTTCTGATGCAGCATGCGCGCCATCAGTTGTTGCTGCAGTATCCGGCGCGACAGCAATGGCAGGGATTCATCCCCGGCGTGGCGCCGCTGCTGGTGGTGGTCGCGCGCAAACCGCCGCGCGCCGCCCCGGTGCAGAGACTTCGTTTGCAGCGTACGAGCGCCGGCAGGCCGCGCGCCGTGCCCACCAGCTGTCGCGCGGCATGAGCGCCGGTACGGTCGAAATCTGGACCGATGGCGCGTGTCGCGGCAACCCCGGTCCGGGCGGCTGGGGCGCGGTGCTGCGTTTCAACGGAAACGAAAAGGAGCTCTCCGGCGGCGAGCGTGAGACCACCAATAACCGGATGGAGCTGATGGCCGCGATCCGGTCACTGGAGGTGCTGAAACGGCCCTGCCGGGTGCACCTGACCACCGATTCGAACTACGTGCGCCAGGGTATTACCGAGTGGTTGCCGCGCTGGCGGGCGAACGGCTGGAAAACCGCGGCGCGCAAGCCGGTCAAGAACGCCGACCTCTGGCAGCGGCTGGCCGCGGCGGCCGAAATGCACGAGGTGAAGTGGTCCTGGGTGCGCGGTCACTCCGGTCACCCCGAGAACGATCGGGCCGACCTGCTGGCGACAGCTGCGGCCGATCGGCTATGAGTCGCACGCGAATTTTTCTTCAACCATAGCGGGAAGCGAACATGCGTCAAGTTGTGCTGGATACCGAAACCACGGGCCTGGAACCGGAGGAAGGTCACCGTATCATCGAAATCGGCTGTCTCGAGATGATCGATCGGCAGCTGTCCGGCCGCCAATTCCATCGCTATATCAATCCCGAGCGTTCCGTGGAATCCGGCGCGCTTACGGTGCACGGCCTGAGCGACGAATTCCTTTCGGACAAACCGCGCTTTGCCGAGGTTGCCGACGAATTCATCGATTTCATACGCGGCGCCGAACTGCTGATCCACAATGCCGCCTTCGACCTCGGGTTTCTCGACAGTGAATTGACGCGCCTGGAAGGCAGTCCGCGCATCGTCGACATGGCCGAAGTGCACGATACGCTCGCACTGGCGCGCGAGCTGCACCCCGGGCAGCGCAACAGCCTGGATGCCCTTTGCCGGCGTTACGAGGTGGACAATTCCAATCGAGCGTTGCACGGCGCCTTGCTGGACTCCGAACTGCTCGCCGAAGTCTATCTGCTGATGACCGGCGGCCAGGTCGCCCTGGGCCTGGATCTGGACGGCGCGGCAATGGCCGGCGCCGATCCATCGGTGCCGGCGTTCGACGCTTCCAGGCTGGTGCGCAAGAACGCCGATGGTGCCGAACTGGAGGCGCACCGCGCGCTGCTGGACAAGATCGCCGGCATCGCCGGAGACCGCGGCTGCATCTGGGACGGTGTGGAGTCCGAGCCGAGGTGACCTCCCGTTGATTCGAAATTCGTCTCGGGCAGAGCGTCTGCCGCCGGCCCTGATTGTCTGCGGACCCACCGCGGCCGGCAAGACTGCCATCGCGCTGGAGATTGCCGCACGCATTCCGGTACGGCTGATCAGCGCGGATTCGGTCCAGGTCTACCGCGGAATGGATATCGGTGCCGCCAAGCCGGATCCACGGACGCTGCACCGCTTTCCGCATGCGCTGGTCGACATTCGCGAGCCCGAACAAGGCTATTCTGCGGCGGCATTTGCGCGCGATGCCGCCGACGAAATCCGCGTCGCGGCGGCGCATGGGCGGTTGCCGTTGGTGGTGGGCGGAACGCCGCTCTATCTGCGGGCCCTGCGCTATGGTCTCGATGCCATGCCGGCGGCCGATCAGGCGCTGCGCGCCGAAATCGGGCGCGAAGCCGCCGCGCGGGGCTGGCCGGCGATGCATCAGCGGCTGGCCCGGCTGGATCCCGAATCGGGACGGCGAATCCGGCCCAATGATCCGCAGCGCATTCAGCGGGCACTGGAGGTCTGCCTGGCCAGCGGCCGGCCGGCCAGTTCGTTCCTTCGTGGTCGCGGGCCCGACCGGCTGGTCGGCAGCCTCATGCTGGTGGTCGCACCGGCCGACCGTCGCGCACTGCATCGGCGCATCGGGCAGCGGTGGGCCGCGATGCTGGAAACCGGACTGGTCGAGGAAGTCCGGGGGCTGCTGGCGCGGCCGGCGCTGTCGCGAGACGCCCCGGCGATGCGCGCGGTCGGTTATCGGCAGACGATCGAATTCCTGGAAGGACGATTCGAACGGGAGGCGCTGGTCGATCGCGCCGCGGCCGCGACGCGGCAGCTGGCCAAGCGGCAGCTCACCGCATTTCGACAATGGACTGGTGGATTGTGGTACGACCCGTTGAATCCGAACACTATTGACCGCATAATCAACCGGGTAAGCAGATTTGGCGCGTCGTTGGGGGGCGCATGCTGACCGGGCGGAATTGGCCGGCCGAAGATAGCAAAACATTCACGACAGACCCGCAATAATCATTAAGGCAACCTAGGAGAATTACAAATGTCAGGCAAGGGTCAATCACTGCAGGATCCATATCTCAACGCGCTGCGCAAGGAGCGGGTTCCGGTATCGGTTTTCCTGGTCAACGGAATCAAGCTCCAGGGGCAGATCGAATCGTTCGACAATTTCGTCGTGCTGCTGAAGAACTCGGTCAGTCAGATGATCTACAAGCACGCCATTTCGACGATCGTTCCGGCGCGTAATGTCCGCATCGCGCCACCGCAGGAAGAACAGAACTCGGATTGACCCAGGCCGGCCTACAGACCGCCGCCACGGGCGGCATCCCGCGCGCAATTCTCGTCCAGCCGGAAATCGGCGGTGCATCGGTCGCGCGGGAGATCGAGGAATTCGAATCGCTGGCGCACGCGGCCGGATGTGCCAGCGCCTGCGTGATTCGTGCACCGCGCGACAAGCCGGACGCGCGGTCTCTGGTGGGGAGCGGCAAGGTCGATGAAATCGCCGCCTCTGTTCGGTCGGAGCAGGCGGCAATCGTATTGTTCAATCACCGCCTCTCGCCGGTTCAGGAGCGCAACCTCACGCGCGAACTCGGCGTGCCGGTGCTCGATCGAACGACGCTGATTCTGGACATATTCGCTCAGCGCGCGCGCTCGCACGAGGGCAAGCTTCAGGTCGAGCTGGCCCAGTTGCGTCACCTGTCGACCCGCCTGGTGCGCGGCTGGACCCATCTGGAACGCCAGCGCGGCGGCATCGGCATGCGCGGGCCCGGCGAAACCCAGCTGGAGACGGACCGGCGACTGCTGGCCGGGCGGATTCGTCAGCTCAATTCACGTCTGGAGCGGCTGGAAAGGCATCGCGCCCGCGGACGCAAGGCGCGGGCCCGTGGTGCGCTGCCGCTGGTGGCGCTGGTGGGCTATACCAATGCCGGGAAGTCAACCTTGTTCAATCGGATTACATCGGCCGAGGTTCTCGTGCGCGACCAGCTGTTCGCGACGCTCGACCCGACGGTGCGCCGGATCGAAACCGAGCGGGGCGGAGAAGTGCTTGCGAGCGACACGGTCGGTTTTATCCAGGACCTTCCGCACGAACTGGTCGCGGCGTTCAAGGCGACGCTGGAGGAAACCGCCTCGGCTTCGCTCGTGATGCAGGTGGTCGACGCCTCGGACCCGGAACGGAGTGCGCATAGCGCGACCGTGGAACAGGTGTTGGACGATATCGGTGCGTCCGAGCTGCCGCGCCTGGTCGTCTACAACAAGATCGACCTCGTCGACGGCAAGCCCGGCATCGAACGGGACGCCGCCGGGCAGATTCGCTGCGTGCGCGTTTCGGCGACGACGGGCGACGGGATCGAAGCGTTGCTGGAGGCGGTCGGCGAGCTTGTCGGCGAGGGCAGAATTCATGCCCGGGTGCAGTTGCCGGCCAGGTTGCAGAAACTGCGGTCTCATCTTTACGCGCTGGGTGCGATCGAATCAGAATCCGTGGATCCCGACGGGACGAGCCGGCTGGAACTCGACATGAGCCGGCGCGATGCGCGCGAACTGGGCCGCATGGGCGGTGCCGGGGGCACGTGGGTTCACCAACACCTGCTAAAATGACTTTCTTTGGTGATCGCTCGAATCGACATGCGCAGATCACGCGCATCGGTGCGCGATCCTGATTTTGCGCGGAAAACGCTACGGAGAACTAAATGCCCTGGAACGAGCCCGGACGCGGCGGTGGAAACGGCAAGGATCCCTGGAAGGGCGGCGGGCAACAGCCGCCGGACCTCGACGAGGTTTTCGCCAACGTTCAGAAACGCCTGAAAAAGATCATCGGCGGCAGCGACGACAGTGGCGGTGGCGGTGGATCGGGATCGCAGGGTAGCGGTGGGCCCGGCGTGGGCGGCATCATTGCGCTCGTTCTCGTTCTTGCCGGTATCTGGACGGCCTGGAATTCGGTTCATATCGTCGATGAGTCCGAGCGCGGCGTGGTGCTGCGCTTCGGTGAATACACGCGAATCATGATGCCGGGCCTTCGCTTTACCTTTCCCGCACCGATCGAAACCATTACCAAGGTCAACGTGGCCGAAGTCCGGTCGCAGGAAAACCAGGCGCGCATGCTGACCAGCGATGAAAACCTCATCGAACTGGGCTTTGCCGTGCAGTATCGGGTGCTGGATCCGGCCGCTTTCCTGTTCGAGATCCAGGCGCCGGAAACCACGCTCGCCGAGGCATCCGACAGTGCGATCCGCGAAGTGGTCGGCACCAACCAGATGGATTTCATCCTCGAGCAGGGGCGGGGCGAGATCGCCACGGCGGCGCGTGACCTGCTCCAGCAGATTCTCGAACGCTACGACGCCGGAATCGAGATTCTCACGTTCAACCTGCAGCAGGTGCGTCCGCCCAACCAGGTTCAGGCGGCGTTCGACGACGTGGTGCGGGCACGCGAAGACCAGGTACGGTTCGCCAACGAGGCCCAGGCCTACGCCAACCAGGAAATTCCGGAGGCGCGCGGCCGTGCGGCACGTGTGCGCGAACAGGCGCAGGGGTACCGGGATTCGGTGATTGCGCAGGCCGAAGGTGAGGCCGATCGCTTCATCGCGGTCTACGAGGAGTACGCCAAGGCACCCCAGGTAACGCGCCAGCGCCTGTACCTGCAGGAACTCGAAAGCCTGTATTCGGGCACGCCGAAGGTGCTGCTGGACGCGAATTCCTCCAACAACCTGCTTTACCTGCCGCTGGATCGCCTCGCCTCGGGACAGTCGAACGACAGACTTCCTCCGCCACCATTGATGTCGGGCCAGGAACGCGAAGGACAGGCCACGGGCAGCAGCCAGACCAGAACCCGCTCCGGCCGGGAAGGACGTTAAGACATGCGCATTCTGATACCGATACTGATCATTGCAGGCATCTTCACCGCGCTCCAGAGCCTGTTCATCGTCAAACAGACCGAGTACGCCATCAAGTTCCGCCTCGGCGAGGTCGTGCGCGCCGATTACGAGCCGGGCCTGCATTTCAAGACGCCGTTCATCAACAACGTGATCAAGTTCGACCGCCGCCTGCAGCTGCTGGATATGCAGCCCGAGCAGATGAATACCGCCGAACAGAAATACGTCGACGTCGACTACTACATCAAGTGGCGCATCGAGGATCCACGCGAGTTCTACATCTCGACCTCCGGCGGTGATTTCCGGATCGCACGCACGCGCCTGGCGCAGCTGATCCGAGACGACCTGCGCGAGGAATTCGCCCGGCGTTCGCTCAACGAGGTCGTCTCCATTCAGCGCCGCGACATGATGGAGGACCTGCAGCTCCAGGCCGGGATCAGCGCGGAGCAGTTCGGCATTACCATCAACGACGTGCGTATCAAGAAGATCGAGCTGACCGAGGAAGTGCTCGATTCGGTCTTCAACCGGATGGAAACCCAGCGTACCGAATACGCCAACGAACTGCGCTCGCTCGGCCGCGAGCGCGCCGAGCAGATCCGTGCCGACGCCGATCGCCAGGTGCGCATCCTGCTCGCCGAAGCCGAGCGGGATGCGGCCAGGATGCGCGGTGAAGGCGACGCCACGGCGACGGCCACGTATGCCACGGCCTATCAGCGCGATCCCGAGTTCTATTCGTTCGTCCGCAGCCTGGAGGCCTATCGCAACAGCTTCGGCGGCGAGGGCGACATGCTGTTGCTCGATTCGGATTCGGACTTCTTCCGCTACATGCAAGCGCGTGAATAGGAGGCATTCCGGGTCGCGCCGAAATGCTTGAAGACCTGCTTGTCGCGTTTGCGCTGGTGCTGGTGCTGGAAGGGCTGCTGCCGGCAATGAACCCGCGCGGCTGGCGCAGCGCGATGGAGCAGTTGGGCGCACTGTCGGATCGCGCCATCAGGCGTTTCGGCATCGTCATGATCGCCGCCGGCGCCATCGTTTTCCACCTGGTGCGCTGAATTTCGGCCGCTGAAAATCAATACATGCATCCGAGGGCGTCGGGCAGGGATGTCGCCGGCGATGCCCTCAGGGCTTCGGGAGTCAAATTCAAATGGCACGCTCGGTAGTAATCCTCGGAACCCAGTGGGGCGACGAGGGAAAAGGCAAGATCGTGGACCTGCTCGCGCACGAAGCGGATGCGGTCGTCCGGTTCCAGGGCGGCCACAATGCCGGCCATACCCTCCTGGTCGATGACCGCAAGACGGTGCTGCACTTGATTCCTTCGGGCATTCTGACGGACAGGGCCCGCTGCCTGATCGGTAACGGCGTGGTCATTTCGCCGCAGGCGCTGATCACCGAAATCGAGGGACTGGAAAAGGCCGGAATCGAGGTGCGCGGAAAGCTCGGGCTGTCCGGCGCCTGTCCGGTCATCCTCGGTTCGCACGTCGCGCTGGATCAGGCCCGCGAACGGCGGCGCGGCAAGAAGGCCATCGGAACCACGGGGCGCGGGATCGGTCCGGTCTACGAAGACAAGGCGTCGCGTCTGGGAATCCGGATCGCCGACCTCGTCGACCCGGCGCGGGTGGAAGACAAGCTCGGCGCAGTGCTCGATTACCACAATTTCCTGCTGACCGAATATTACGCGTCCGACCCGGTCGACGCGCACCGGGTTGCCGAAGACGCGGCACGCCTGGGGGCCGAACTCAAGCCAATGCTGTGCGACGTCACCGAGGAACTGCACCGGCTGCGCGCGCGCGGTGGTGCGATCCTGTTCGAGGGCGCGCAGGGCAGCCTGCTCGACATCGACCACGGCACCTATCCGTTCGTGACCTCGTCGAATACGACCATCGGCGGCGTGATGACCGGCGCCGGCGTCAGCCCGGCCGATATCGACTATGTGCTCGGCATCACCAAGGCCTATACCACGCGCGTGGGTTCGGGCCCGCTTCCTACCGAGCTGGACGACGAGATTGGCCGCCGCATCGCCGAACGCGGCGTGGAATTCGGCGCGACCACCGGGCGGCCCAGGCGCTGCGGCTGGATCGACGCCGTCGCGCTCAGGCGCATGGTCCAGGTCAACGGCATCACGGGTCTGTGCGTGACCAAGCTGGACGTGCTCGACGGCCTCGATGAGGTGCGGATCTGTACCGCCTACGAAGGTGTGGACACGTTTCCGCTGGGCGCGGAGGACTGGGCGCGTGTGGAGCCTGTCTACGAGTCGGTTTCGGGCTGGCAAGGCGACACGCGGGGTATTACCGATGCCGCGCGTCTGCCGGGGGCGGCACGCGCCTACCTGGAGCGACTGGAAACATTGGTGGGCGCGCCGGTGCACATGCTGTCGACGGGCCCGGAACGGGAAGCCAACGTCATGATCCGGCATCCCTATCACGGCGACTGATCGGTCGGACCGGCGTCCGTGATCGGTGCCGCCCGGCTACACTGTTGAATTCAGACCAGAACATCCGGGAACATCAATGCTCGATCCGCAATTGCTGCGTCACGATCTCGAACGGGTAGCGGCTGCGCTCGCGCGGCGCGGCTACCACCTCGACATGGAACAGTTCGCATCGCTGGAGTCCCGGCGCAAGCAGCTTCAGACCCGGGTCGAGGAGTTGCAGAACCAGCGCAACACCCGATCGCGTGAAATCGGCAAGGCCAAGGCCGCCGGCCAGGATATCGAACCGCTGAAGCAGGAGGTCGCGAATCTCGGCGAAGCGCTGAAGACCGGGCGCGACCAGCTCGACGAAGTACGCGCGGCGCTGGATCACCTGCTCCTCGACATGCCCAACCTTCCGGCCGACGACGTCCCGGCGGGTCGAGACGACGACGCCAACGTGGAAATCTCGCGCAACTGCGAGCCGCCGAGCCTTGATTTCGATGCGCGCGACCATGTCGAACTGGGTGAATTGCACGCCGGAATCGATTTCGACCGCGCCGCCCGGCTTTCCGGGGCGCGTTTTGCCGTGCTCGGCGGTCGGATCGCGCGTCTGCATCGTGCGCTGGCGCAGTTCATGCTGGATCTGCATACCACCCGGCACGGCTATCGCGAAATGGCGGTGCCGTACCTGGTCGGCGCATCGGCGATGCAGGGAACCGGGCAGCTGCCGAAATTCGAGGAAGACGCGTTCCGGATCGACGACGATCCGCCGCGCTATCTGATCCCGACGGCCGAGGTGCCGTTGACCAACCTGGTGGCCGGCGAAATCGTCGCTGCCGCAGAGCTGCCGCTGAAATTCGTTGCCCATACGCCCTGCTTTCGGCGCGAAGCCGGCTCGCACGGCAAGGATACCCGCGGCATGATCCGCCAGCACCAGTTCGACAAGGTCGAACTGGTTCAGATCAGCGCACCGGAAGAGGCTGAAGAGTGCCTGGAACAGTTGACCGGACATGCTGAAACCGTGCTGCAAAGGCTCGAGCTGCCGTTTCGCCGGATGTTGCTGTGCGCCGGCGACATGGGATTTTCGGCCCGCAAGACCTACGACCTCGAGGTCTGGTTGCCGGGGCAGCAGGCCTGGCGGGAAATCTCTTCGTGCAGCCACTTCGGTGATTTCCAGGCGCGCCGAATGAAGGCGCGCTGGCGCAATCCGGAGACCGGCAAACCCGAATTGGTGCATACCCTCAACGGCTCCGGCCTGGCCGTAGGCCGCACGCTGGTCGCGTTGCTGGAAAACCATCAGGCACGCGACGGGTCGGTGGCCGTTCCGGAAGCGTTGAGGCCCTACCTGGACGACCTCGAAGTGCTGCAAGTCCCGGGCTGACGCGGACCGGCGTCAGGTCAGCATCCCGGCGCCGCTCAGGTCGATCCGCGCGACCGTGACGACGCGATTGCGGCCGGCGTCTTTTGCATCGTACAGCGCCTGATCGGCATGGGCGTATAGAACGTCCAGGGTGGGTTCGCGGGCCAGCTCGGCGACGCCGAAACTCATCGTGACGGCGGGTTCCTCGTCGTCGGCGCGCTGCCGGTTTAGCGTGGCACGCAGATGTTCGATTCGGGCGACGGCGCTGTCGATGTCGCAGTCGAGCAGCGCCACTCCGAATTCTTCGCCGCCAAGACGGCCGATGATGGCGTCGGATCCGAAGGCCGAGCGCAGGCGAGCGCCCACCCTGGCCAGCACGCTGTCTCCGACAAGATGTCCGTATTCATCATTGACCTGCTTGAAAAGATCGATATCGGCAACGATCAGCGAGAACGGAATCGCGTTTTGTCGGGCGCGCTGAAATGACTGCTGGGCCAGCTCGAAAAAACGCGTGTGATTGAGCAGCCCGGTCAATCCGTCGTGCTGCGACAGTTTCTGGAACTGTGCACGATCATGCGCCGCCTTGATCAGCAGCGTGATCAAAAGAAGGCCGGCGATCGCGGCGCCGAATCCGCCATAGGTCAGCGCGAGTTCTTCCTGGCGGCGCCCTTCACGGTCCAGTTCGGCCAGCGCATTCCGTGACCGAAGCAGTTCGAGTTCGCGAGCGCGGGCACTGTCGTCGTGGGCGCTCATCAGCAGCGTGAAGCGCATCTGCCGGATTCGCTGGGCATGCCGCCGGTCCAGTTCCACGGCCCGTCGCGTGTGCCGATAAACCGCTTCCCGATCGCTTTCCAGTGAAGCCAGACGGGCATGAACACGCAGTGCTTCCGCCCGAATGGCCCGCCCGCCCGGCGAATCGATCCATTCCATGGTCGGAGCCAGGAGCGACCTGGCCTCGACGCGTCCGTCTCGGTCCAGAAGAAGATCGGCCAGCCGGTAGCGGGCCTCGAGTTCCAGCTCGGAAATGCCGCGCGAAGAAAGCTGATCGAGGGCCTCGCGCAGCGAAAGCTCGGCCTCGGCCGGCTTGCCCCGGACCCGCAATATCTGCGCCAGGCCGATTCTGGCGGCGCTGGAAAAGACTTTGTCCGAGGCCGACTCGCACACGCCGATCGCCTTGCGAAAATCGGCAATGGCCTCATCCGGCCGGTTCAGTGCCTGCTCGGCTCGCGCGCGAAGTTCAAGCGCCGCGCAGTGTACGCGCGGTGCCGAGCCGCGTTCCACCTCCTGCATGGCCTGATTGGCATATTCCAGCGCAATTCCGTGTTCGCCGATCCGGGAATGGAAGCCGGCCGCAACGATGAAGGTTTGGGCGCGCATTTCGGGGGCATCGACAACGTCGGCGAGTTCCAGCGCCTGGCGGAAATAGTCGAAACCGGTCTCGAACCGATCATTGACTACAAGAACGTTGGTTGCAAGGTTCAAAGCGCTCAGTTCGAGGTCGCGGTCGAGCTCGTTGCGTCGGTCCAGCAGCTTCTTGAGCAGAGCTATGGCGGATTCCATGCGCATTTCCCTGGCGGCAGCCCGCGCCTTCAGCAGGGTGAATCGCGCGTGCTCGCGAGGGGTGGCTTCATCGAGCGAGGCTTGCAGATTCTCGATGCGTTGCAGGATTGCGGCCTGCGAGTCCGAACTCGCCAATTGTTCCAGGCGCTCGAGGCGGATCGAAAAATCCTGACCGGGCGACTGCAGCGGCCACGCAGCGGTCAGCAGGGTCGTGGTCAGCATCATCAGCAAGCGCAGCGAAGTCATTGGCACGTGGGTTTCCCCTTGTATCGGGTCAAGAATACCGTTCATTAAACGTTCGTGCACGCTCGAGCTTTATTCAATGCCGCCCGAAAAAGAATTGCGTTTTGGGTGAAATGAAGTTCCGGATGCATCGGTCTGGTATGTCGAGTCCATTGATCGCTCCCCAATGGCACTCGTCGGATCCACCCTCGGGCGCCCGCCCGGGGGTGGATCATTTTTTCAACCTGATTCGATCACCGGCCGAAGGAGGATTCATGTCCTGGATTGCATCCCCCCGAGCGACTCCAGCCGTATTTCGCATATTCCTGTTGAGCCTGGCGGGCTGGTTCGTGATCCAGGCGGCCGCCAGTCAGTCCGTTTCGCTGGAGCAGGAGTTTCCAAAGACGGACTTTTCGAATTCGGTCGTCGATTTCGCCGAAATCCAGTCGGGTGGCCCGCCGCGCGACGGCATCCCGGCACTGGACGACCCGCGTTTCGTTCCAGCC
>JAGXKW010000014.1:5940-17565 GCA_018334995.1 Wenzhouxiangellaceae bacterium | reverse complement strand
TTCCGGGCTTATCCATTCGGCGAATTCAGCGAGCCGACCGTCGTCAACGAGGATTTTGCCGGTCGATCCATCGTGGTCTTCGCGGCCGGTGAGGCACTCTCGGCGCTCGACAAGGCCCAGATCAAGGCTTCCCGCCGGATACCGTCGTTGAATGCCTTCGGACGCGAGGTCGACGGAAACCGCCTGGAGTTCGAGATGCGCGACGGCGAAATCTTCGACACCGGTACGGAGTCGCGCTGGAATCCGCTGGGCGAGGCGATCTCCGGGCCTTTGCAGGGAAAGCGTCTTGAGCCGGTGCCCGGCGGCGTTCACTTCGCGTTCGCCTGGCTGGCCTTCAGACCGGACACCAGCCTCTATGGACACTGAAGGCGAATTCGGACACGCATTTTCGAACGCCGTCAGTTGAGCTATCATGCGGAGATAGCCATACGCACGGAAAATCCCAGGATGCGTCCGAAAACTTTTGACCAGACCCAGGCGCTGGAAGCCGCCATGCTCCAGTTCTGGGAGTCCGGGTACGAGGGATCCTCGATGCAGGACCTGGTCGACCGCATGGGTATCAGCCGCCAGAGCCTTTACGACACCTATGGCAACAAGCGCGAGCTGTTCGAGGCCGCGTTGCGCAGATACCGTGAAGAGGTCATCGTGCCTTCGCTGGCCGAGCTTGCCGATCCCTCGCGCTCGCCGACCGACCTGATCCGGGATCATCTGCTCGCGATTGCCGAGGGTCGCGACAGGATGCCGGTCGGTTGTCTGGTCGTGCGAACGGCCACCGAGATCTCGGTCGAAGATGCCGCAATCGGCAAGATGCTCAATGATTGCGTTGTCGAGGCGCTGGACGCGATCGAGCGCGTGATTCGACGCGGTCAGCAGGCCGGCGAATTCGACCTCGGGCGGAGTGCACGCGAACTGGCGGCCAGCGTGATCGCCGCGGGCATGGGACTCCATGTCATGCGGCGATTGCCCGACCAGGGGCTCGCCGTCCGGCCGTCGGTCGATTCGCTCGTGCAGGGGCTCCAGGGGCCTCGCACAGCGGCCTGACGGCATCGGCATGAATTCCGACGGCAAGCCGCTGGTGGTGGCGATTTCCTCGCGCGCGCTGTTCGATCTCGATTCCACCCATCAGATCTACCTGGAACAGGGCCTGCAGGCGTACATCGATTACCAGCAGAAACGCGAGAACGAGTATCTGCAACCCGGCGTGGCCTTCCCGCTGGTCGAGAAACTGCTTGCCCTCAACGACGACGACATGGACCATCCCGGCGTGGAGATCGTGCTGCTCTCACGCAACAGCGCGGATACCGGCCTGCGGATATTCAACTCCATCGAGCATCACGACCTGCATATCGAGCGTGCCGTGTTCACCAACGGCGCCAGTCCCGCCAATTACATCGAGCCGTGCGGTGCCGATGTGTTCCTGTCGGCCAACGCCGACGACGTGCGGAAGGTGCTCACCGCCGGCTATGCAGCCGCCACGATTCTGCCGCAGGCCACGCGCGAGAATCGCTCCGGCCAGCTGCGCATCGCCTTCGACGGCGATGCCGTGATCTTCAGCGACGAGGCCGAACGCATTTACAAGACCCAGGGACTGGAGGCGTTCAGTTCCAGTGAACGCGAGGCGGCCGAGAAGCCACTGCGCGCCGGGCCGTTCAAGGCCGTGCTGGAAGCGATACACAAGATCCAGTCGGCGTATCCGGCCGACGAAAATCCGATCCGCACTGCGCTGGTCACGGCGCGCTCGGCGCCGGCGCACAAGCGGGTGATCCTGACCCTGCGCGCCTGGGGCATCCGAATCGACGAATCGATGTTTCTCGGCGGGCGTGAAAAGGCCGCATTCCTGCGTGCCTTCGGCGCCGACATTTTCTTCGACGACCAGCAGCTGCATTGCGACAGCGCCAGCCAGGTCATCGCGACCGGTCACGTTCCCCACGGGGTGGCCAACGAAGCCGATGGGTCCGACGTCGGCCGCGGGACTTGAGGGAAACGTGGAAAGCGGTTCGAGATACCGATAAACAGCCATACTTTCAATCAATTACTACGGGATAATCAATGTTCAGATTCATGCTTGTGACGTTCTTGTTCGCGCTCACGCTGCCGGCCATTGCCGCCGAACACGGAGCTGAAGAAAGCGGCAAGACGGACTGGTCGGTGCAGGAGCCGCCGGGCGAATGGCAATCCATCGAGGTCGACGCCGACGAGGTCAGTTGGTCTACCGTGGACGTCAGCCCCGACGGAGAGTTCCTGGTTTTCGATTTTCTCGGCGACCTCTACCGCCTGCCGATCGACGGCGGCGAAGCGGTCGCCCTGACAGAGGGCATCGCCTGGGATTTCCAGCCCCGGTTCAGTCCGGACGGCAGCCGCGTAGCTTTCATCAGCGACCGGTCCGGGGCCGAGAACGTCTGGACCATGAGTGCCGACGGGGACGAGCTGCGCCAGGTCACCGAGGAATCGGAGCAGTTGCTCCACAACCCGGCCTGGACGCCGGACGGGGATTTTATCGCCGCGCGCAAGGGCTATGTCTCCAGGCGCTCGATTCCGGCCGGATCGATCTGGCTGTATCACCGCAATGGCGGGAGCGGCGTGGAACTGGTCGAACGGCTGCACGGCGAACAGTCGCAGAAGAACATTGCCGAACCGGCGTTTTCGCCCGACGGACGCCATCTCTATTACAGCCAGGACACCACCGGCGGTACGGCGTGGGAATACAACAAGGACGCCAACCAGGGCGTGTTCGCCATCCGGCGCCTGGACCGTGAGACCGGCGAGACCGACACCGTGGTGTCCGGACCCGGCGGTGCGGTGCGGCCGGTCGTATCGCCGGACGGAAAGCACCTGGCGTTCGTGCGCCGCAATCCCACCGAACTGAGCAGCCGCCTGATGATCAAGAACCTCGAATCGGGCATCGAGACGGCGCTGGCCTCGGAGATCTCGCGCGACATGCAGGAAACCAGCGGCGATCGCGGCAATTATCCGGGCTTCGCCTGGATGCCCGACGGCGAATCGCTGGTGCTGTGGAGCCAGGGCAAGCTGCAGCGAGTAGGGCTGGAAGGTTCACGGTCGACCATCGAATTCCGCGTGCGTGATCAGCGCAAGATTCACCCGGCGCTGCGCCAGGTCACCGAAGTGGCGCCTGAGCAGGTTGAGGTCAACATGCTGCGCTGGAATCACGCCTCGCCCGACGGCAAGCGAGCCGTCTACCAGGCACTGGGCCACGTCTGGATACATGACCTGGAGTCCGACGAGCGCCGTCGCCTGACGCGCCAGGACGAGCACTGGGAATTCCATCCGCGCTTTTCACCGGACGGCCGCTGGGTGGTCTTCACGACATTCGACGACCAGCAACTCGGCTCGGTGCGAATCGAACCAGTCGGCCGCGGCAGCGGCCGGGTGCTCACCGACGAGCCCGGACACTACGTGCAGCCGTCGTTCTCGCCGGATGGGCGGCAGGTGGTATTTCGCAAGACCACCGGCGGCTATCTGACTTCGCCGACCTGGTCGGAACGCCCCGGTCTGTATGTCGTCGACATCGACGACGGCGCGCCGCAACGGATCCTGGACACCGGCTCGGAGCCGCAGTTCTCCGCCGATGGCAAGCGCATACTGTTCAGCGAACGCGTCAACGGCGACGACCTGGCCCTCAGCAGTGTCAACCTCGACGGCGAGGACAAGCGCGAGCACCTGCTGGGCGACTGGGTGACCGGCTACCGCGTTTCCCCGGATGGCCGCTGGGTGGCCTTCACCGAGCATTACAACGCCTATGTCGCGCCATTCTTCGCGGCGGGCAAGCAGGTACCGGTCGGCGCAAAAACCAGCGCCTACCCGGTCCGGCAGGTTTCGGCGCGCGGCGGCGAAATGCTGCACTGGTCGTCGGACAGCTCTACGCTGGGCTGGTCCTATGGCCACAAGCTCTACCGGCGCAATCTGAGCGACGCGTTCGCATTTCTCGAAGGCGCGCCGGAGGAACTGCCGGCGCCGGCAACCGAAGGCCGGGATCTCAGCTTCGAAGTCCAGGCCGATCGGCCCGATGGCCGTATCGCCCTGATCGGCGGCCGCGTCGTGACCATGCGGGACGCCTACGGACAACAGGAAGTCATCGAAAACGGCACGCTGCTGGTCGACGGAAATCGGATCGAGGCCGTAGGTGCGGCCGACGAGGTGCCGGTGCCTTCGGACTATCGCAGCATCGACGTTTCCGGACATACCGTCATTCCAGGACTGGTCGACGCCCATGCCCATGGTGCGATGAGCAACAGCCAGCTGCAGCCGCGCCAGAACTGGATGCAATACGCCAACCTCGCGTTCGGGGTGACGACCATCCACGACCCGTCGAACGAGAACTGGGGCATTTTTTCAATGGCCGAACTGCAGCGCACCGGGAAATCGCTGGCCCCGCGCATTTTTTCGACCGGCCGGATCCTCTACGGCGCGTTGTCGCCCGGCGCGACCGCCAGGGTCGCGGAATACGAGGATGCGCTGTTCCACGTGCGGCGTCAGAAAGAGCAGGGCGCGATTTCGGTCAAGAGCTATAACTACCTGGGCCGCGACCAGCGCCAGCAGGTGCTGGAAGCAGCGCGCGAGCTGGACATGATCGTGGTGCCCGAAGGCGGCATGCGACTGGAGCAGAACCTGACCCAGATCGTGGACGGCCATACCGGCATCGAGCACAGCCTTTCCATCAAGCGCATCTACAGCGACATCGAGCAGCTCTGGCGCCAGACGGGCGTGTTTTATTCCCCGACGTTCGTGGTCGCCTACGGCGGCCTGATGGGCGAAGAGTACTGGTACGACAACACCGAGGTCTGGAAAAACGAACGTCTGATGGGGTTCAGTCCGAAGTCGGTGGTCTACCCGCGCTCGATCCGACGCCCGCGCGCGCCCGAGGCGCACTACAACCATTTCGCCGTCGCCGAGGAAGCGCACGAGCTCAACGAGATGGGCGTTCCGGTGGTCATCGGCGCCCATGGCCAGCTCGCCGGCCTGGGTGCGCACTGGGAGTTCTGGATGATGGAGCAGGGCGGGTTCACCCCGTTCGAGGCCCTGCGCGGCGCCACCATCGACGGCGCGCGCTATTTCGGCATGGACGCCGAAATCGGATCGATCGAGGTCGGCAAGCTGGCCGACCTGGCCATCATCGAAGGCAATCCGCTGGAGAATATCCGCGTCAGCCAGAACGTGGCCTACACCATGCTCAACGGTCGCCTGTACGATGCCTCGACCATGGATCAGGTTGCGCCGGAAGCACGCGAGCGTGAACCTTTCTTCTTCGAGCTCGAAGGCGGCGACGCCTGGGTGAACGAAACCCACGAACGATTCGAGCGCCAGGCTCAGGCACTCGGCTGGCGTCACGAGCACTGAGTCGGCCGGGTTACTATCAAGACCGGATCCGGAGCAGGAAATCTAGATGGGTTGGGTAGTCCACAAGTTCGGCGGCAGCAGTCTCGCCGATGCCGAAGCGATCCGGTATGTCGCAAGTCTTTTGCAGGCCTTGCCGGAAACCCGTCAGGCGATCGTCGTCTCGGCAATTCAGGGCACCACCGATGCATTGATCGAGGTCGCGCAGGCCGCGGCCGTTGCCACCAGCGATGCCGGGCCGGACTGGGGGGAGCGATTCGAAGCCCTGCGCGAGCGGCATCTCGACTGTGCCGAGGCATTGCAGCTCGATAACGAGCTTCGCGCAGCGCTGGAGCAATCCTTCGCCGAGTTGAAGCACATGCTCGAAGGCCTTGCGCTGCTCGGCAGCCTGCCCGATGAAGTGCTGGACCTGGTGTCGGGGCTGGGCGAGCAGTGGTCTGCCCGAATGCTCGCCGGCGTGTTCGAGCGCGAGGGCCGCGCAGGCGATTTCCTCGACGCGCGCGAGGTCATCCGGATCGAGCGCGGCGAACTGGGGCCGGTGCCTTTGTTCAAGCAAAGTCGACAGGCCCTGACCAGGCAGCAGGCCGAGGGATCGGAACGAATCATCATGACCGGGTTCAGCTGCCGGGACGCTTCCGGGCGCGTGACTACGCTGGGGCGCAACGGCAGCGATTTCTCGGCCACGATCCTGGCGGCGTTGCTCGACGCCGAGGCCGTCCACATCTGGACCGACGTCGAAGGCGTGCTGTCGGCCGATCCAGGACGCGTGCCGCAGGCCCAGGTCGTGGAGCGCCTTTCGTACCGCGAAGCCTTCGAGCTGGCTTATTACGGCGCGCGCGTGCTGCACCCGCAGACGCTGGCACCGCTGCTCGAGCGCGAAATCCCGGTGCGCATCCGCTCGACCCGTCGGCCCGATGCCGCGGGAACGATGATCGACGCGCGCGGCTCCGGTCACCCGCCGGTCAAGGGCGTCTCGTGCATCGAGGAACTTGCGCTGATCAATATCGAGGGCGCCGGCATGTTGGGCGTCCCGGGCACGGCCGAGCGAGTCTTCGAGACCCTGCAGCGGGCCGGCATCTCGGTGACCATGATTTCCCAGGGCTCTTCCGAACACTCGATCTGCTGCGTTTTGCCGCGTCGGGAGGTGAAGCGCGCACGCGAGTTGCTCAACCAGCGGTTCATGCACGAGATCGGCGCCGGTCAGCTACAGCGCATCTCCGCGCTGGAAGACATCGAGGTGCTGGCGATCGTCGGCGATGGCATGGCCGGCTCGCCGGGTATTGCCGGGCGCCTGTTCGGTGCGCTGGGCCGGGCCGGGGTCAATGTTCGGGCCATCGCCCAGGGCAGTTCGGAGCGCAACATCTCGGTGGCCGTGGACGCAGCGGCCGCCACCCGTGCGCTGCGCGCCGTGCATTCGGCCTTTTACCTGTCCGACCAGACGCTGTCGATCGGCCTGATCGGTCCCGGCCAGGTCGGACGCGCGCTGCTGGGCCAGCTCGGGCGAGCGCGAAAGCGGTTGATGGAAACCGCCGGCATCGATCTTCGGGTGCGCGCCGTGGCCAATTCCGCGGTCATGGAACTGGCCGAGCTAGAGGCCTCGCCGGAAGCACTTGCCGGCCGCCTGGGCGGTGGGATGCCGGCGGATCTGGAACGTTTCGCCGGCCATGTCCAGGCCGAGCACATGCCGCAGGCGGTGATCATCGACTGTTCGGCCAGCGACGCAATCGCCGACCGATACGCCGGCTGGCTGGAGCGGGGCATCCACGTCATCACGCCGAACAAGCACGCCGGCAGCGGTGATCCGGCGCGCTACGCGCAACTCCGTGCGCTGGCCGGACGCGGCCGCGCGCACTGGCGCTACGAGGCCACCGTCGCGGCCGGGCTGCCCGTGATCCAGACCCTGCGTGACCTGATCGACTCCGGCGACGCGGTGCGGCGCATCGAGGGCATCTTTTCCGGCACGCTGGCCTGGCTGTTCAACCGTTTTCGGTCGGGGATGTCGTTTGCCGGACTGGTGCGCGAGGCGCGTGAATCGGGCTATACCGAGCCCGATCCGCGCGACGATCTTTCGGGCATGGACGTCGCGCGCAAGCTCGTCATCCTGGCGCGAGAGGCCGGCATGGAGCTGTCGCTGGAACAGGTCGAGGTCGAGAGCCTGGTGCCGGCCGGTATGGACGACGGCGACGTGGAAGCATTCCTCGCCGGGCTGGACGTGCTGGACGCCGATATGGCCGAGCGCATCCGGCGGGCGGAATTCGAAAACAGGTGCCTGCGCTACACCGCGAGCCTGGACGCCAAGGGAAACGCTCGCGTCGGGCTCGAATCACTGGACCGGGACCATTCGTTCGCCCACCTGGCATTGACCGACAATGTCGTGGCGTTCACCACCGAACGCTACCGAGACAACCCGCTGCTCGTCCAGGGCCCCGGCGCCGGCCCCGAAGTCACCGCCGCCGGCGTGTTTTCCGACCTGCTGCGGATTGCGCAGGCGAGGTAGCCGGGCCGGTCGGCCCGGCTGTTTTAAGTGTTAGGTTTTTAGGTTTTAAGCAAGAAAACCTATAATTCGTCGCATAAAGCTCGTCTTAATCAATGAAAATACAGGTTTTTCCTAACACCTAAAACCTAAAACCTGAAACGCAGTTTCAGTCATAACAATGCCAGCATTCTTCGGCAACCCAGTCAAGTGAACCGGCAGTCGAAGAACCGCCGATCGGGCTTCCCGGGGGAACGCCGGGGCCGGGCGTCACCGGGTTGTCGGGTGGCGCCGGGCGCTCGAGGTGTTTTTCGATCCGGGCCGTCATCCATTCGTTGAAATCGCTCATATCTCGCCGCCGCCCGAGTTGGCGCGCAAGTCCGAGCAGGCCGGTCCGGGCCGCAACCTGGACCTCGGCTGATCCGCCGCCGGCCTCGAGTTGCATCAGCGCGGTCGCGTAGCGCGAAATCAGGCGTCCGGAAATCACGCGCAGGCGGGGTGAATCGGCGCGCGCCAGGTCATCGAACAGCCGTTTCCGAACTTCGACGATGACCTCGGTCAGCGAAGGCATTTGTGCCGTCCTCGCAGCCTGCGCGGCCAGTCGCTCGGCGCGGGCGGCGTCGAACAGGGCCGCAAGCGTGATGTCGGCGGCCGATTCGGCTGCGGTGAACAGGTCGAAAACCGGGTCGGTCCGCGCCGGCAGGGTTTCTTCGCCGGCGTTGAACCAGTAGCCGCTGTAGGCCGGCGGCATCAGGTCGACGAGTTTGTCGCGCAGGTCCAGCCGGACCGGGTTCAGCGTTTCGAGCAGCATTTCCAGGGCCCTGCGCTGATCGGCCGGGGCGACCGGAGATACCGCGTCGCCCGGTCCGCCGCGTCGCGCGTAGCTGAACCGCGCGCCGCCCAGCGACTTGGCCGCGGCGTCGACCTGGTAGCGGTGATACAGGTAAATTGGCACCAGCACTTCCCGCAAAGACGCCAGCGGACGGCCTTCGGCGATCCGGTCGGCCCCGAAATCGGCCAGCGCCCGGGCCCGGACTTCCAGCACGTTGCCGAGTTCGGCGACCGCATCGTTTCCGTTGTCCCATACCGCGCCCTCGGGGTGACCGGTCGACACGCTGCGCGCGTGTCGGTCGGCAACGAAATGGAGCCTGCGCTCGATGCCATCGGCGACGATCGCATTCAGTCGGGCGGCCTCGTCGGCGTCCGGCGCGAACTCCGAATACAGCCATCTCGCGGTGAGCTTGTCCCATTCCCCGATGCCGTGGTCGTAGGCGCGCGAGAAGTCCAGGCCGGTGGAACCGTCGACGCCGACCCAGGGGGCCGGGTAATCCATGACCGAGGCCCGGTCGTTGGCCGATGCGGCGAAATTGTGACCGAATCCCAACGCGTGGCCCAGTTCGTGGGCGGCCAGTTGGCGAATCCGGTCCAGGGCGAGCTCGATCGGGTCGTCTGCGCTGCCGCTGCCGACGGCGTCCACGCCGGCCAGACCCTCGAAGATCATCCGGTCCTGGCGTACGCGCTGCGAACCCAGGATGACGTGGCCCTTGATCATCTCGCCGGTTCTGGGGTCGACGATGCCGCCGCCGTAGGACCAGCCGCGGGTCTGGCGATGTACCCACTGGACCACGTTGTAGCGGATGTCCAGCGGGTGGGCGTCTTCGGGCAGCAGTTCGACCCGAAACCCGTCGGCGAAACCGGCGGCCGCGAATGCCTCGCTCCACCAGGACGCGCCGTCCAGCAGCGCTTGCTGGATGCGCTCGGGGGCGCCGGGATCGATATGGAAAACCAGCGGCTCGCGCACGCCGGATTCGGGGCGACCGGGTTCATGGTGCTGCAGCCGGTGGCGCATGGCGTAGCCCTGGATCACCGGCTCGGCCAGTTCGGCCGCGTAGTCGTAAAAGCCCAGCGTGAAGGTGCCGGTGCGCGGATCGGCCCGGCGCACGCGGTAGCCGTCGTTGGGCAGGCGCACGAAGCTGTGGTGCTGGACCAGCGTCACGGCATTGGCGTCGGCGGCCGTGGCCCGGACTTCGCTGCCCGGTTCGTCGCCGGTGAAAGTGATCCAGGCATCGATTTCGACGTTGTCGGGAAATACCAGCACGGAACCGGCATCGGGCACCGAGCGGTCGGCGGCGCGCGAGAACTTGCCGCCGTCGCGGCCGAGCGTCTGCGCCAGCCCCAGCGCATCGGCCGTCAGAAGGCCGGCGAGATCGATGAGCACGCGGCCGCCATCGTCTTCGGCGACGATTCCGGTCGACCAGACGAACGAACTTGCAAAAGAATCGTCCACCGCCTCGCGCTCCAGCGCGTTGTCCGTGACCGCGCGGTAGCGGTGATTCTCGACTTCCGCGATGACGCGCTGGCCGATGCGCCGGAAACGCAGAATGCGGCCGGAGTTGCCCCAGCCCCGGTCCAGTCCCAGGGGATTGGAGCCCAGTCCGGCGGTCAAGCGCTGGGCGTGGATGAATCGCAGCAACACACCCGGAACGGCGCTTTCGGGATTGCCTGCCGGCAACAGCGCCAGCACTCTGCCTTTCCCGGCGCTGCTGTAGATGTCGATGAAGCCTTCGGAAAGCGCCAGCCCCTCGGTGGCCTCGGCAAGGCTTTCCCGGGCATCTTCCGCGCCGGAATTTTCCTCGGCGAGACTGGAAACGGAAATCGACAAGGCCAGAAGCAAGATCGGCAAAAGCCGGGCGTAAGCGCGATTGAGCATCAACTTTGATCCTTTGAAAAGCGTTCCACAGATTTCACCGATTTTCGAAGATTATTTTCAGGGACGAGTGATTATTCAGGAAAGACCGGGTACGACTGAAACGGTATCGATTTCAATAATCCGGGTAAATCTGCGTAATCTCCGGATCGTGTTTCAGGCGGCTTTTCAGTCTGCCGTCATGCCCTCGTAATTGAGCTCGACCCAGCGTTCCGGGCCAATGAACCCTCCGCCCCATTGTTCGTCGAACGCTTCGGTCACGCTGGCAGCCTGGACCTGCTCCAGCGATGCGCCATCGACGATCAACTCGATCAGCCGCCGATGAACGGTTGCCAGCATGTCCCGGTATCCGGAAAGCTGTTCGCGGTCGATCACCGGACCGCCATGGCCGACGATTACAGCCGTGCCGTCATCGGCGAGTTCGAGCACGCGGTCGGTCGCCTCGATCATGCCGCCCAGGCTGCCGCCGCTGCCGTAATCGATGAACGGATACAGGCCATAAAAAACGATATCGCCGGTGTGGACGACGTTGGCCTCTTCGAGATGCACGATTGCATCGCCGTCGGTGTGGGCGCTCGGCACGTGAATCGCGTCGATCGTGTGCCCGCCGAGGTGGAAGCTGATCCGATCGTTGAAGGTCACGACGGGCAGCGCGTCGTCGGGCGCCGGCGGGACCTCGCGCTCGAAGAATTCCATCAGCTGGCCGGCCGCCATCCGCTTGCGCACGTTGTCGTGGGCCACGACCAGGCTGCCGCCCTCGGCCAGGTTTTCGTTGCCGCCGGTATGGTCGCCATGCCAGTGGGTGTTCAACACGAAACGTATCGGCTGGTCGGTGACTTCGGCGACCGCGGCCTCGATTCTTTCGGTCAGCGGCGCGTACTGGTCATCGATCAGGAATGCGCCTTCATCGCCGACGACCAGCCCCAGGTTGCCGCCGGCGCCCTCGAGCGCATAGACCCCCTCGGCGACTTCGGTCGTGCGGATCTCGACCGAGGAGAAATCCTGGGCGACGGCCAGAGCGGACGTCAAAGCGCAGGCGGTGCAGAAAATCAGTTTGATTGTGAAACGAGTCATCGGATGCGTCCTGGTGTTC
>JAGXKW010000014.1:0-5585 GCA_018334995.1 Wenzhouxiangellaceae bacterium | reverse complement strand
GTTCTCGTTAGTAATGTTCTCGTTAGTAACGGTGTTGTGCAAAACGAACGACAGCGACAACTCGGGAATGCCGGGACGGTCTGCAATCAGCGGGTTTGTCCGTGCTGTTCGCGTCCTGCGTTTTCGGCCTGCCGTCGAATCGTGGCCGGCCGCTTGTCGACATTCTTTCCAGTGAATCAATCCACGCTGAACCGGGTATCCAGTTCGCGCAGGCTGTACAGGGCCCAGCATGCCGCCAGCATCGGGATGGCCGCGAAGAACAAAAGGTTGCCGTCGAACGGGTTGATGTACTGCTTCCAGCTGGAAAGCGTCGAAACCGCGTGGATCAGGAAGATGAGTCCGTACGTGAGGCGCTTCTTGAAGCCGATCACGAAGCCGATCAGCAGGATCGACTCCAGCGCACCGATGATCATGAAAACGGTCGGACCCCAGCCTGACAGGCCGTAGAAGTTTTCGAACACACCCGCGGCGTGGCCGGGGTTGACGAACTTGTCCAGCGTCCACATCAGGATGACGATGAACACGCCCAGCCTGAGAAACAGCAGCGCGTTGGCGATCTTCTGTTGGTTGCTCATTGAATCTCTCCCGGTCGTGAATTGCAAAATGAAGGGTTCCAGCGATGAAGAAAAGCCATGGCCGGCCACGATGGCGGCCCGATTCGCGGCTCGAACGCAAGGCTCCCGAAACTACTTTCTGCGCCAGGCGAAGAATCTTTCCGCAAGCTTCAGCGCGCCTTCGGGCTTGCGCGCCTTCTTCCATTCTCCGGCGGCGAACTTGTTGGCCTCGTTCAGCGTCGGGTAGATGTGGATCGTGCCCAGGATCTTGTTCAGCCCAAGGCCGTGCTTCATGGCCAGGATGAACTCGGCGATCAGTTCGCCGGCATGGGACCCGACGATGGTCGCGCCCAGGATCCTGTCCTTGCCGGGCTCGGTCAGCACCTTGACGAAGCCCGAATCGGCGCTGTCGGCGATGGCTCGATCGAGATCGTCGATTCCATAGCGCGTGACCTCGTAATCGACGTCTTGCTCGGCGGCCTCGGTTTCGCTCAGGCCAACCCTTGCGACCTCGGGCTCGGTGAACGTGGCCCAGGGAATCACGCGGTAGTCGACACGGAACGACCAGAACGGGGCCAGCAGGGCGTTGACCGATGCGAACCAGGCCTGGTGCGCGGCCACGTGCGTGAACTGATAGGGGCCGGCGACGTCGCCGCAGACCAGGATGTTGGGGAAGTTGGTGCGCAGGAACGGATCGGTCTCGATGGTGCCGCGGTCACTGACCCGCACGCCCAGCTCCTCCAGGCCGAAGCCGCGCGTGCGCGCCTTGCGCCCGAGTGCGACCAGCAACCGATCGAAGGCGATCGTGACTTCCTCGCCGTCGTGTTCGCACACGACCCGGCCGCCGGCCCCGTCGGCCTCGAAGCGTTTGGCCTTGTGGCCGGTGGCAAGCTGCAGGCCCTCGTGGTCCAGACGCCGCATCAACTGTTCGCTGGCGTCGGGATCCTCGCGCGGCAGCAGCCGGTCGGCCATCTCGACCACGGTGACTTTCGAGCCGAGTCGGGCAAACGCCTGCGCCAGTTCGGAGCCGATCGGACCGCCGCCGAGCACGGCCATGCGCTCGGGCAGTTCGTCGAGTTCCCAGACGGTATCGCTGGTCAGGTAGTCGACGTCGTCGATGCCGTCGATCGGCGGCACCAGCGGCTCGGCCCCGGTGGCCAGGATGATGCTGCGCGCGGTGATGGTCTTGCCGTCGACTTCCACCGCCCACGGCGAGACCAGCTTGCCGGCTCCTTCGATGACGTCGACGCCCATGTCGCGATAGCGTTCGGGCGAGTCGTGCGGCTCGATTTTTGCGATGACGTCGCGTACCCGCTGCATGACGTCGGCCAGCGAGAATTCGGCGGTCATGGACTTGATGCCGAAGCGTTCCGAATCGCGCGCTTCCTGCACCAGGCGCGCGGTACGCAGCAGCGCCTTGGACGGGACGCAGCCGGTGTTCAGGCAGTCGCCGCCCATCCGGTGCTTCTCGATCAGCGCAACCTTCGCGTTGATGGTCGCGCCGATGTAGGCCGAAACCAGGCCGGCCGAACCGGCGCCCAGAACGATGACGTTGTAGTCGAACGATTTCGGCTTGCGGTGGCCGGCGTAGACCTTGCGGTTGTTCAGGAAGCGCACGATGAAGCGCAGGATCAGCGGCAGCAGGCCGAGCAGGGCGAACGCGCCGATCAGTTCGATCGACAGGACGTCGCGGGCCGACTCGATCTGACTCAACTGGGTGCCGGCATTGACGTAGACGATGGTCGCCGGCAGCATCCCGAGCTGGCTGACCCAGTAGTACGTCCAGGTGCGGATCGGGGTCAGTGCCATGACCAGGTTGATGACCCAGAACGGGAATACGGGTACCAGCCTGAGCGCCAGCAGGTAGAACGCCCCGTCCTTTTCGACCCCGGCGTTGATCGCGTGCAGACGCTTGCTGAACTTCTTCTGGATGGTGTCGCGGAACAGGAAGCGGGCGGCCAGGAAGACCAGCGTGGCGCCGATGCTGGAAGCGAACGAGACGGCGACAGTGCCCGCGACCAGACCGAACAGCGCGCCGCCGGCCAGGGTCAGGACGGCCGCGCCGGGCAGCGACAGCGCGGCCATGACGATGTACACGGCCATGTAGGCGGCAAGCACGCCCCAGAAGTGCTGTTCGGTGAACGCCAGCAGCTGGTCACGGCGCTGGCGCAGCTCCTCCAGGCTGAAGTACTGGCCGAGATCGAACCAGATGTAGCTGCCGATCAACAGCGCGACGACGACGATGATCAGGGTGCGGGTCAGGGTGGGGCGCATGAGAGTCCGTGGAATGATTCGCGGCCGGGCCGGCTGAAATTCAGGCCGGCCCGGTCAAAACCGGAGGGGCCGTGATCGTCCCATGGGACCGGGGACAGGCCCGGCCCATTGCAGTCGCCGACGCGCCGGCCGCAGAGGTTCGGGATCGGCTTGGCGCATCCGGATACGATTGCCCCTTCAGGCGCGCGGTGTCAGTCCCATGGATTGCAGTCGTATCCGGCGATCCGGATGAACCGGTCCAGTTCGATCGAGCCTGTGCCCTTGCCGAGCGGCGTGAAATCGTAATTCACCTGCAGCCGGTTGCAGTCGATGACCTCGATCTCGATGCTGCCGGCGTCGGTGGGCGGCACCTGGTCGGCGGACGGCTGATTGCCATCGGTGATGAATGCGCCGTTTTCCAGCGTGAACATCGGCACCGTGACCGGGCCGGGCTCGGGCACGCCGGCCGTGGAATTGCCGGTGACCCAGACCGGCTCGCCGTCGAGGTAGGTGAAGAAGATCGCGAACACGAAGTTCTCATCGACCTGCTCGGCGATCTGCAGCACCAGGCCCTGGTTGGCCGCGCCTTCGCGCACCCACTGACCCGAGTAGCGGCCGTTGAGCACGGGTTCGTCGAACTGGGGCGGGTCCAGCGACGGCTCGAAACGGTCGATCAGGAATACCGTGCCTTCCGGCTCCGCCGGCGCATAGCTGCCCCAGTTGAATTCCAGCGAGAAGGTCTCGTTGTAGTCTTCGGGCAGAAAAAGAGCGTCGCCCTCCTGCAGCGGTACCGGGTCCACGGCCAGCATCCAGGTCGTGCCGGCGGTGGTAATGATGTCGCCGCTGGCGCCGACGTTGCCCGAGCCGGGCAGCAACTGCAATTGTGCCTTGTGCAACGGAAAGTCCACGTCGCCGGAATCGGCGAAGACCTCGGGCACGACGATCGGCAGGTCGCCGCCGACCTGGCGCATGCGTACCAGCATCACCGAGAACTCGTCGCCGGCGCACGCAACACGCCAGGCCTGGACGAGCACGGAACCGTCGCGCGTGTCGCTGTTGATCGTTGGAGCCGCGATCGTCTGATCCAGCACCAGGCTTTCGGCTGAACGGGGCTGCTCGGGCAAATCGATCGACAGGCAGCCGGGCGGGAAGGGCGTGTTCAGGTCGGTCAGGAAGTTGAGTTCACCGAGCTGAGCCCGGGCCGAAACCGCGCTGCCGGCGAGAAGTGCGATGATCAAGAAGTTGCGGAAAAGCATGCCGTTTGCTCCGTGTTGTGCGCTTGGCTGATCATTTTACCGGCAAACCCCGCGCAGAAGCGCATCCGGCAAGGTGATAAAATCGCCCGATTGCTTCGACAGAGATTCGGAAACTATGGCAGGTCACAGCAAATGGGCCAACATCCAGCACAGAAAAAAGGCCCAGGATGCCAAGCGCGGCAAGGTATTCACCCGGCTGGTACGTGAGATCACGGTCGCCGCGCGCGAAGGCGGCGGCGATCCGGATGCCAATCCCAGGCTGCGGCTTGCATGGGACAAGGCCAATGCGGCCAACGTGCCCAAGGACAACATCGAGCGGGCGATCAAGAAGGCGACCGGCGAACTCGAGGGGGTCGACTACGAGGAGATCACCTACGAGGGCTACGCGCCCGGTGGCGTGGCGGTGATGGTCGAGACCGTCACCGACAACCGGAATCGAACCGTGGCTGCGGTTCGCCACGCATTCTCCAAGTACGGCGGCAACCTGGGCACCGACGGATCGGTCGCCTATCTGTTCGAGAAAAAGGGGGTCATTACCTACGCCCCGGGTACCGGCGAAGACAAGATCATGGAAGCGGCCCTCGAGGCCGGTGCCGAGGATATCGTCAGCGACGACGATGGCTCGATCGAAGTGCTGACCGAACCCGAGCAGTTCTCGGCCGTGCTGGGCGTCATGCGCGGAGCCGGACTGGAGCCCGAGGAGGCCGAAGTCACCATGCGGCCGGTCACGCTGGTCGAGCAGGAAGTCGAGGCCGGAAAGAAGCTGCTGAATTTTCTCGATGTGCTCGAGGATATCGACGATACCCAGAACGTCTGGCACAACGCCGACATTCCGGCCGAGGCCTACGATTAGGTTCCCCGTCCCCAGGTTGATTTACCGATGCGCATTCTAGGTCTCGACCCCGGCTCGCGCATCACCGGCGTCGGAATCATCGACGGCGAAACCCTCGTCGAGGCCCGCCAGCTCAACCTGGGCAGCGGCGACATGCCCGATCGGCTGGCCGGCATCTTTTCCGGCGTCACCGACGTCATTGCCGAATTCCAGCCCGGCGTGGTCGCGATCGAGACGGTGTTCATGAGCCGAAACCCGCAGGCGGCGATCAAGCTCGGTCAGGCGCGAGGGGCCGCGATCTGCGCGGCGGTCAACGCCGGACTGGCGGTGCACGAATACGCCCCCAGGCTGATCAAACAGGCGATCGTCGGACGCGGCGGGGCCGACAAGGAGCAAGTGCAACACATGGTTCGCGTTCTCTTGAAATCCACCGACAGGTTCGGCGCCGATGCCGCCGATGCGCTGGCCGTGGCGCTGTGCCACCTGCACTCGGCGCGCACCGCCAGGCGCCTCCCGCAGGGCGTGGCGCTTCGATGATCATCGAGGTGTCGGGATGATCGGCCGACTTTCCGGAACCCTGCTCGAGCGCCGTCCGCCCAACCTGCTGCTCGACGTCGCCGGGGTGGGCTACGAGGTCGAGGCGCCCATGAGCGTATTCGACAAGCTGCCGGAGAACGGCCAGCCCTGCAC
>JAGXKW010000066.1 GCA_018334995.1 Wenzhouxiangellaceae bacterium | reverse complement strand
AGCCCCTCCCACAGGATAGGGTCTCGGGGCCTGGAAGCCCCTCCCACAGGATAGGGTCTCGGGGCTGGAAGCCCCTCCCACAGGATAGGGTCTCGGGGCTGGAAGCCCCTCCCACAGGATAGGGTCTCGGGGCTGGAAGCCCCTCCCACAGGATAGGGTCTCGGGGCTGGAAGCCCCTCCTTCGCGGGAGCCGGCCGGCTCCTGCGAAAACCAACAGCCCCATCGGCGCTGGACACGCGTCCTACGAAAACCAAAAACCAACGACGAACCGTCAACCCTCCATCTTCCGCTCCAGTGCCGCGACCCGTTCCTCCAGCTCGGCGACGCGCCGGGCGAGGTTGCTTTCCTCGGCTTCGGTGGCGGCGGTTGCGGGGCGGGGTTCGGGAGGCGTGGCGTCGACTGGGCCGCAAAGGCGGTGCATGTAGCGGTCTTCGCGCTGGCCGGGACCGCGCGGCAGGCGCACGACCAGCGGGGCTTCGCGCGCGGCCATGCGTTCGAGGTTGTGTTCGACGTCGTCGAGGTCGTCGAAGCGGTGCATGCGCTCGGACCGCGTGTAGAGTTCGGCCAGCGTCTGCGGGCCGCGCAGCAGCAGCAGCCCGATCAGCACGCGCTGGGCGGCGGTGAGCTTGAGCGCGGAATCGACGCGGTGGTAGTAGCGCGCGGCGCGCGCGCCGTATTCGGAGTCGACCAGCCCGCGCTGGTCGAGCGTGCGCAGTGCCTGGCCGACCCGGCCGGGATCGAGCTTCATCACCGGGTTGCGGCTGGTTTTCTGGTTGGCTGCCGTGACCGTGGCGTTCTGGGTCAGCGGGTAGTTCTCCGGCGTGGTGCCTTCCTTTTCGATCAGGCAGCCCAGCACGCGGGCCTGCTCGGCCGAAAGCGGCGGGTCCAGCGGCAGGTCGGTTTCACCCGGGTGTTCTTCGTCGGTGATTTCGTTCATGGTCTCGTAGTGCTCTCGCATGGGATTGCGGGGACAGGTGCGCGGACTTGCATGCATAATCGTCGCTGTTTTCCGCACACCGTCGGAATCAATGCCGCGGCGATTGCCGGGCCACTACCGTAACAATCGCCGGCACGCGAATGATGCTGCTCAACGCCAGAATACTGCAAGCGCCCATGACCGGGGTCGGGCGATACCTCAGCGAGGTGCTCGCCGCCTGGCCGGGAGAGGCGCCGCGGCGCCTCGATGCGCCGCGCCGCGCCGCACACGGCCTGCGCGGACACGCCTGGGAGCAGCTGGTGCTGCCGGCGCGGGTGGGCCGCAACCTGCTGTGGTCGCCGGTGCATTCGGGGCCGCTGGCGATCACCCGCCAGGTGGTGACGGTGCACGACGTGGTCGCGCTGGATCATCCCGAGTGGCTCAATCCCGGGTTCGCGCGCTGGTACGGCTTCATGCTGCCGCGGCTGGTGCGTCGCGCGCGCCACGTGATCGCGATTTCAGCCTTCACCCGCGACCGGCTGATCCGGACCACCGGATTGTCCGAGGATGCGGTCAGCGTGATCCCGAATGGCGTGAGCGCGCGTTTCGGGCCGCCGGAACCGGCCGCGCGTCAGCGCATGCGCCGGGCGCTGGGGCTCGAGGACGTGCGCTACCTGCTTTCGGTCGGCACGCTGGAGCCGCGCAAGAATCTGGCCGGGCTGCTGCGCGCCTGGACGCGCGCCTTGCCCGATCTGCCGGAGGATCTCGAACTGGTGATCGCCGGCGGACCCGGTCGTTCGTCGGTGTTCGCCGAGGAGAGCCTGGGCGGGCTGCCCCCGCGTGTGCGGCTGGCCGGGCGGGTCGACGATGAAATGCTGCCGGCGTTGTACGCCGAGGCCGAGTGGTTCGTTTACCTGTCGCTCTACGAGGGCTTCGGCCTGCCGCCGCTCGAAGCCCTGGCCTGCGGCACGCCGGTGATCGTCAGCGACATCGCGGTCTTTCGCGAACTCCTCGGCGACGCCGCGGTCACCGCCGCGCCGCAGGATGACGCGGCGGTTGCGGATGTCCTCAAGCAAGCGGTTTCCGACCCGGGCCTGCGCCGAACCCTCGCCGAACGCGGCCTGGCGCGCGCGCAGCACTTCGACTGGTGCGAAACCGCGCGCAAGACGCGGGATGTTCTGGAGCGGTTCGGATAGCGTCGTCCGGGCGGTTGCGGTTTTCGCAGGAGCGAGCCGTGCTCGCGAAGGAAATTGGCCGGGCGTCGGGGCGGATCATTCGCCTGCAGGGCAGGCTCCTATGCGGGGTTGGTCGGCGGTGGTTACCGGGGTGTTTTGGTGAAGCCGTCCCGGGCTCCGCGCAATACCGCGCGGGCGGCTTCGAGGTCGCCGCGCAGGATGCGGCGGACGATGCGGGCGGTGGTGCCGATGAGGATGGCGGGCCAGCCGCGGACGGCGGCGTGCTTGCGGAAGAAACGTACGCCCGAGGCGTTGATGAGTCGGTCCTTGGCGGCGCTGCCTTCGCCGGTGCTGCCCGATAGCTCGTGGTGAACGACGGCGTCGGCGGCGACGGTGAGCTTCCAGCCCTGCTTTCGCAAACGGAGGCAGAGGTCGACGTCTTCCCAGTACAGAAAGAAGCGCGGGTCGAACAGGCCGGTTTCGCGCAGCGCGGCGGCGCGCAGCAGCAGCGAGGCGCCGGTGATGTAGTCGAGATTTCCGTCGGCGGTCTCGGCGACGAAATGGCGGCTGGTGCCGCCCCACCACAGGATGCGTCCGCCGCCCCAGGTCTGGATGGCGTGCGGCGGCTGCATGTCCAGGATGCGCGCGCCGACCGCGCCGGCGTCGGGGTGGGTGCTTGCATGCGCCAGCAGCCTTGCCAGCGTGTCGGGTGCGGCCCGGGTATCGTTGTTGAGCAGCCAGATCCATTCGGGCCCGTCGTCCAGCAATCGTTCGAGCACCGGATCGAGCCCGGCGCCGAAGCCGAGGTTGGTGCGGTTGCGCGAGATGCGCGCTTGCGGAAAGGCGGCGCCGATGCGTTGGACCGCGTCGTCTTCGGAGGCGTTGTCGACGACGTGGACCGCGCCGGGCGCGGGCTGCATGGCCGCGAGCGATTCCAGGCACGCCAGGGTGTCGTCGGTGCCGTTGAAGTTGAGCACCACGACGGCGACGCGTTCGCCGCAATGTTGCGCGGCGCGCCGATTTGCATCGCGGGTCACGGCGCTTCGCCCGGCCGGATCCGGTGGCATTTGCCGATCGCCGTTTCGACGTCGTCGGGCAATGGCCGCGTGGCGGCCCGGGCGAGTTCGTGCACGTGTTCCGGGTCGGTGGTGCCGAACACCGCGCTGGCGACACCGGGTCGGGTCAGGACCCAGGCCAGCGCGAGCTGGGCGCGGCTCCAGCCGGTCGCGGCAAGCGCTTTGCGCAGGCATTTCCGGCGCTCCCGCTCTTGGCCGGTGCCGGACCGAACCAGGCTGCGCGCCAGGTACCACAGACCGCTGGCGCTGGTCAGCCAGCTCGCCAGCGGCGGGGCGAAGCGCATGCGCGCCAGCGGCTCGGCGGCCAGCACGCCCTGGCCGGCTTGCGCGGCGCGCCGGGCGAGCTGGACGTTGTGCGGGCGCATGACCGAGACGAACGGCATCAGCACGTCGAACGGGCGTTGGCCGACGACCGGCCAAAGGACTCCGGAGCCGGCGTTGATGCCGAGCATGGACACCTTGCCGGCCGCGCGCAGGCGCTCCAGCGCGGTGTAGAGTTCGTCGGTGAGATCGCCCGGTTCCGGGCCGTGCAGCTGCAGCAAGGTGATGCGCTCGGCGCCCAGCCGGCGCAGGCTTTGTTCGACCTGCCCGGCGACGCCGTCGGGGCTGAAGTCGCGCGCGATCCGGCCGTTTTCGTCGGCGACGGTGCCGGCCTTGGTCGCGACCACCAGGTCTTCGGCGCGCGTGCCGGCCGCGGCGATCATCCGGCCCAGCCGGCGCTCGGCCTCGCCGGCCGAATACGAGGCGCCGGTGTCGAACAGCGTGATGCCGCATTCCAGCGCGGTCTCGAACACCGCCCGGGCGCGCTTTTCGGGAAAGCCCGGCCGGGCCCAGTAGCTGGCGCAGCCCAGTCCCAGCGCCGATACGCTGTGACCGGTAGCGCCCAGCGGCCGCTGCTCGACGGTTTCGATCGCGGCGTTCACCGGGCACCGCCAAACCGGCCGGCGGCCCAGGCGACCGGCGTACGGATGGCCGCGTGGAGGATCAGCGCGATTAACCACAGCGGACGCTGCCAGGCCGGCCAGGCAGCGCGGCAGTGATTGGCGAGGTAGCGCCACAGTCCGCGGTGCTTGGCCCAAAGCACGCCGACCGGGCGGGTGCCGGAGGACCCGCCGCCGGCGTGCACGATCTCGACCCCGGGCACCCAGCGCAGGGTCCAGCCGGCCGCCCGCAGCCGGGCGAACAGGTCCAGGTCCTCGAAATGCAGCGGGTAGCGTTCGTCCATGCCGCCGATCCGATCGAACGCCGCGCGGCGCACCAGCATGCAGGCGCCGGAGACGGCTTCGACCTCGACCGATGATCGCGGCGCCGGGGTTCCGGTCCGGTCGATGCGCTCGCCGCCGACCCGCAGCATTTCGCCGATCACCCGGCGCGGCGTGGGCAGAAGCCGGCGGCTGCCGCGCTGCTCGTCGCCGTCGGTGCCCACGACCTTGCCCGAGACCATCGCGGCCTCCGGATGACCGTCGAGCTCTTCGATCAGCCGCGCCAGTACCGCCGGCGCCAGCAGGCAGTCGGGATTGAGGACGAGCAGGAATTCACGCGAGGCGTGGCCGGCGGCGCGATTGACGCCGGCGGCGAAGCCGGTGTTGCGGCCGAGGCGGTCGACGGTCAGCCCGTCGCGGCCCGGCTCGGCGTCGTCCAGCGCATGCAGGCTGGCGTCGCTCGAGCCGTTGTCGACCACGATCACGTTCGGTTCCCCGGCCCGGTCCGGGCGCAGGCTTTCGATGCAGCGCGCCAGCCAGTCGCCGGCGTTGTAGTTGACGATCGCGACGTCGACGCGGGCCAGGGGCGTGTCCGGCGGGCCGGCCGCGCGGCTCATCGGCGCGCCGCCAGCCATTGCCTGAGGCGTTGCCAGGGCGAGGTCCGGCGCTGGTCCGGGCGGTCGTCCAGCGCCGACTTCAGCCGCTCGATCTCGGCGTCGCGCTCGGCCAGCAGGTGGCCGGCGCGGATGTGGTTGCGCACCTCGTCGTTGTAGTGCCGGTAGACGCTTTCGGCCCGGTCGTCGAACAGCGACAGCGCGGCGGCCTCGGGTAGTTCGACGCCGTCGGCGGCGGCCATGGCGACGAAGTACAGCGGCGCCGGTGCGGGCGCCGGACCTTTCGATACCGGGCCCCCGGCGTCGCTGGTCAGGCACTCGGCCGGCCCGGATCGGCCGTCGAGCCGCCACAGCGCGGAGTTGAACATCAGCTTCTGGCCGAACAGCGAAAAGTTCGGGAAATGCCGGGCCAGCAGATCCTCGAACTGGTCGCGGTAGAGCTCGCGCACGTGGAATTCGTTTTCGAAGCCGGTGTCGTCGGTGTAGGTCTTCTTGTCGGGTGACGAGATCAGCACGAAGCCTTCGGGCCTGAGCACGCGCCGGAATTCGGTCATCAGTGCGTCGTGCTCGGCCAGGTGCTCCAGCGTCTCGAACGAGACCACCGCGTCGAAGTGGTCGTCGTCGAACGGCAGTTCCAGCGCGCTGGCGCGGGTGAATTCCAGGCCTTCGGCCGGGTAGCGTTTCCGGGCGTGCTCGACCGTGGTCGCGTCGATGTCGACGCCGTGCACCGAGCGCGCGGCATCGGCCAGGATGCAGCTGCCGTAGCCCTCGCCGCAGGCGCAGTCGAGCACGTCCAGGCCGTCGACCAGGCCCCGGGCCCAGGCATAGCGATGGAAGTGTTCGTGAAAGATCTCGCGCACGCATTCGGGCGTGAAGCGCTCGCCGGTGAATTCGAGTTCGGATTCGTTATCGGTCTGGCCGGGCGCGTTCACGAGATCCTCCGGGGCGGGGCTATAGCCGGAATTCCTTGCCCAGGTAGACCTTGCGCACTTCCTCGTCGGCCAGCACCGCCGCGGGCGGGCCCTGGGTGAGCACGCGGCCCTCGGAGATGATGTAGGCCCGGTCGCAGATGCCCAGCGTCTCGCGCACGTTGTGATCGGTGATCAGGATGCCGATGTCGCGGTCGCGCAGGTGGCCGACGATGTGCTGGATTTCGCCCACCGAGATGGGGTCCACGCCGGCGAACGGCTCGTCGAGCAGGATGAAGCGCGGGTCAGCGGCCAGCGCGCGCGCGATTTCCACGCGTCTGCGCTCGCCGCCCGACAGGCTCACGCCCATCTGGTCGGCCAGGTGGGCGACGTTGAACTCGTCGAGCAGACGGCCGAGCTCATGCTTGCGCTGTTCGCGGTCGAGGTCCTTGCGCAGCTCGAGGATGGACTCGATATTGTCCTGCACCGACAGTCGGCGGAAGATCGAGGCTTCCTGCGGCAGGTAGCCCAGTCCCAGCCGGGCGCGCTTGTGCATGTTGGCGCGGGTCAGGTCGTGGTCGTCGACCATGATCCTGCCGCCGTCGGCCGGCACCAGCCCGACGACCATGTAGAAGCAGGTGGTCTTGCCGGCGCCGTTGGGGCCGAGCAGGCCGACCACCTCGCCGCGGTGGACTTCCAGCGACACGTCGTGCACGACGGCACGGCCGCGGTAGCGCTTGACCAGGTGCTCGGCGCGCAGCATCAGCGCACCGCCGGCGGTTCGACCGGTTCGTCTTCGGCCTCGGCCCGTTCGGCCGCGGCGCTGTCGGGATCGCCTTCGGCGTCGGCCGCGTCAGTTTCCGATTCGCCGGCGTCGGATCCGGGTTCTGCTGCGGCGTCGCCATTGGCTTCGGTGTCGGCTTCCGGTCCGGCCTCGGGTTCCGGCTCTTCGTCGGCTGCCGGATCATTGGCCGGATCTTCGGCCGGATCGTCGTCCGCGCCGGATTCGGCCCCGGACTCGGCGCGGCGCATCGAGTCGCCTTCCAGGATCACGCGCGCCTGGTTGTCGCTGGATCCGCGCCCGGCCAGGCTTTCGGTGTCGAGGTCGTAGACCAGCTCGTCGCCGGTGAACCGGCCCTGTTCGTGCTGCAGGCGTGCATTGCCGATCAGCGTGACGACGTTTTCGGCGACCTCGAACTGGATGTGCTCGGCCTGGCCCTCGACGATGCTGCCGTCGTCGAGCCGGTCGCGCCAGGTCGTCGGATTGCCGAACAGTTCGACCAGCGTGATGCGGCCGTCGGCCTGATGTACCACGCCTTCGTCGGCGTTGACCCGCATGGCGCCGCGCTGGATGGTCACGTTGTCGCTGAAGCGGGTCACGCCCGAGCGCAGGTCGTACTGGTTGGTGTCGGAATCGATGATGATGGGCGGCTCGACCACCGCCTCGTCGACCTCCTGTGCGGGCGCTTGCTGCGCGCCGCACAGGCTAGTCGCGAGCAGCAGCGCCGCCGGCGCGATAAATCGCATGAACATCCTGATCAAGCTCCATGAATTCGTCATCGATCCAGGCGGTAAGAGTACCACCGGTCAGCCTGGTTCCGGCCTGCGCCATGTGCGTCGGACCGGGCGAATGCAGCGTGCCGGCGGCGCGATCGTAGTGCATTTCGTCGCTGCTGATGCGGATGGTCCCGCGCGGGTGCGGCCGTTCGATGCGGACCTGGCCGTACAGCTTCAGCTGCTGCGCGTCGCGGTCGATCCGTGCGCGTCGGGCGCGGCCCGACCAGGCCTGGCCGTCCGGGTCGATCGCGAAGCGCGGGGCGGTGATCCGCGCCTCGCGGGTCTGCGCGTCGTGTTCCAGCCGGGGCCCGGAAACGGCCAGCGTCTGCGTGCCTTCGGCGTCGTGGAACTGCGCGCGGAAGTCATCCAGCGCGTAGTCGATGCGCTGTGCGTCGGCCGGCGGCGCCGGCAGTTCGGGCTGCCAGGCGTGATTCAGCCACCAGTTGCCGACCACCAGCGCGGCGACGGCGACAAAGGAGAGCAGCCAATAGCGGCGACCGCCTGTCGTGAGCGTCATCGCCGCGCCGCCGGGCAACAGGCACGCCGAAGCATCATCGGAACGACGCCCGCCACGTGTCCAGCAGGCCGTGGCCGGCCAGCAGCAGCTCGGCGGCCTCGCGCACCGCGCCGCGGCCGGCGCCGGCGCGCGTGGCGTAGTCGGCGCGCTCGACGATCCAGCCGTCGGCGTCGCCGGGGCAAAGCTTGAGGCCGGCCCGGCGCATGGCCGGCCAGTCGACCAGGTCGTCGCCCATGTAGGCGACCTGCGCGGCGTCCAGGCCGGTGCGCTGGAGAATCTCGGAGAACGCCTCGCCCTTGGCTTCGCGGCCCTGCAGCAGGTACTCGATGCCCAGCTCCTGCATCCGCACCTGGACCAGGTTCGACGTTCGCGCGGTCAGCGCCACGACCGTGAAGCCGTTTCGCATCAGGGCCTTCAGGCCCAGCCCGTCGCGCGAGTGGAATGCCTTGATCTCCTGGCCGCCGTCGTCGCGATACAGCCGGCCGTCGGTCATCACGCCGTCGATGTCGAACACCACGGCGCGCACGCCGCCGGCGCGCTCGAGCAGCGCCTCGGACCAGCGCGGATCGGGTGCGTTGCCGGCGCTCATACCACGCCGGCCTGCAGCAGGTCCTGAAAGTTCAGCGCGCCGACCAGGCGGTGCTCGGCGTCGACCACCAGCAAGCCCTGGATCTTGCGCGCCTGCATCAGTTCGACCGCGCTGGCGGCCAGGTCGTCGGGGCCGATGGTCTGCGGGTCCGGCGTCATCAGCTCGCGCACCGGCGTGGTGCGGATGTCGCCGCTGGCGTCCAGGCCGCGCCGGAGGTCGCCGTCGGTCAGGATGCCGACCGCCCGGCGCCGGTCGTCGACGACGGCACACAGGCCGAGGCGTCCGCGGGTCATCACGACAATGGCCTCGGATACGGTCTGGTCGGGACCGATCGTGGGCAGCTCGGCATCGTCGTGCATGACGTCGGCGATATGCAGCAGCAGGCGCTTGCCCAGCGTGCCGCCGGGGTGCGAGCGGGCGAAGTCCTCGGCGGTGAAGCCGCGCGCCTCGAGCAGCGCGATGGCCAGCGCGTCGCCCATCGCCAGCTGGGCCGAGGTCGAGGCGGTGGGCGCCAGGCCCAGCGGGCAGGCTTCGCGGTCGACGCTTGTATCGAGATGCACGTCGGCGTGCCGGGCCAGGCTGGAATCGGGGTTGCCGGTCATCGCGATCAGGCCGACGCCGATGCGCTTGATGACCGGCAGCAGGCCGATGACTTCGCCCGTTTCGCCCGAGTTCGACAGCGCCACGATCACGTCGCCGGAACGGATCATGCCGAGATCGCCGTGGCTGGCCTCGGCCGGGTGAACGAAAAAGGCGGGCGTGCCGGTCGAGGCCAGCGTGGCGGCCAGCTTGTGGCCGATGTGGCCCGACTTGCCCATGCCGGTCACGATCAGGTGGCCGTCGCAGTCCAGGATCATGCGGCAGGCCTCGACGAACGACCCGCCCAGCCGGCCGCCCAGCGCGCGGATCGCGCCGGCCTCGGTCTCGAGCACTTCGCGCGCACGCTCGAGCAGCGCTTCGGGACGGTCGATTCGCGAATTCATGTGGACGGTCTCTTGCATGCCATGGGCGCAATACTACCCGAGCGCTTGCCGCTTACCCCAGCGCCGTGCGGAACACCACGACCTGGTAGAGGATATAGGTGGCCAGCAGCACCGCGGCGCTGAGCCGGCCGACCCGCCCGGCGAACAACGCCATACCCGCCAGCATCAGGAACGTCAGGATCATGACCGGCAGATCGCGCTGGATCAGCAGCGGTTCGATCGCCATGGGATGGATCAGCGCGGCAATGCCCAGCACGCCGAGCAGGTTGAACAGGTTCGAGCCCAGGATATTGCCGATGCACAGGTCGTCCTCCTTGCGCAGGGCGCTGGCCATGGCCGCGGCCAGTTCCGGCAGGCTGGTGCCCAGCGCGACGATGGTCAGCCCGATCACCGATTCGGATACGCCCATGATCACCGCCAGGCCGATGGCGCCGTTGACCAGCAGCTGGGCGCTGGCCGGGAGGACCAGCAGGCCGACCACGGTCCACGCGACGGCTGCGCGGTTGGACATGTCCTCGGAGACTTCGTTGAGCAGGGCGCGGGTGGCCGGGTCCAGCGTCTGGGTCCGCCGCGCGCGATACAGCATGACGGCCAGGAACAGCACCAGGCCGGCGATCAGGATCAGTCCGTCGGGCCGGCTCAGCGAACCGCCGAGCATCAGCACCGCGGCCAGCACGGTGACCGCGGCCAGCAGCGGGATTTCGCGGTAGCAGGTGGAATTCTCCACGCTCATCGGATAGACCAGGCAGGTCAGGCCCAGGATCAGGCCGATGTTGGCGATGTTGGAGCCCAGCGCATTGCCCACGGCGAGCGCCGGGTTGCCTTCCAGCGAGGCCAGCGCCGAGACCACCATCTCCGGCGCCGAGGTGCCGAAACCGACGATGGTGATGCCCACGACCAGGGCCGAGACGCCGAAATTGCGCGCCAGCGCCGAGGCCCCGGCGACCAGCCGGTCGGCCGACCAGACCAGCAGCACGAACCCGACGGCCAGGTAGACCAGCGCCGCGGTCAGTGACATCGGCGGAACTCACCGTCGGGCCCGGGCATGCCGGGCAACCTTTGATTGAATGGCCGCGGCCGTGACGGAATCCCTGCGTCCGGCACCGTCCTTGCGGGATGCACCTGTGCGGCTTGGTCGAGTGCGGTCTGGTTGATGCAGATACGGTTGTTCCCGATCAATGATTCAAAGCGCGCCGGAACGACCGCAAAGGAGCGTTCCCGTTGGGGATTTTCCGGCTGAAACGTGCTCCATGAATATTCGCTCAAAGGTTTCCTGGTGACCGGTTCCATGGCGCCGCGCCGCTGTATTTGGTTTACCATGTGTCTGCTCGTACGACCTGTCCGTGCCTGCCGGATGTCCGCTTTTCGACATCCGCTTCGAACCCGGTCGACGAGATTCCTACCGATTCAGACAGGAACCCCCTTTGGATATGGACAGCGAACGGATCGAACAACAGCTTCGCGCGGCATTCCCGCAGGCCGAGGTCAACGTCTCGAGCGACGACAACGTTCATTTTACCGCGAAAGTTGTCGACGCCGGGTTTGACGGACTCAACCGGGTGGCGCGTCACCGCCGGGTGCATGACGCCATCGGCCCGGCGCTGGGCCGCGAAATCCACGCGCTGACGCTTTCGCTGCGCACGCCTGAAGAACAGGCCGCCATGGCTCGCGACTGATGGCGCGCATCGAAATCGAGGGCGGCGTGCCGCTCAACGGATCGGTCGCCGTTTCGGGTGCCAAGAATGCGGTGCTGCCCATTCTCATGGCCAGTCTGCTGACCGATGCGCCGTGCCGGCTGAAAAACGTCCCGCACCTCAAGGACGTGACCACCACCATCGAACTGCTGGCCCAGATGGGCGCCGAAGTGGGGCTGGCCGACCAGTTCACGATCGAGCTGGATACCGCCGGCGTCGCGCACCAGGAAGCGCCGTACGACCTGGTCAAGACCATGCGCGCCTCGGTGCTGGTTCTGGGCCCGCTGTTGGGGCGCTTCGGCAAGGCGCGCGTGTCGCTGCCCGGCGGCTGCGCGATCGGCGCGCGGCCGGTCGACCAGCACCTGCGCGGGCTGGCGGCCTTGGGCGCCGACGTTTACGTGGACGCCGGCTACATCGTCGCCGAGGCCGATCGACTGCACGGCGCGAACATCGTGCTGGATACGGCCACGGTCACCGGCACCGAGAACATCATGATGGCCGCGGTCACGGCCAGCGGCGTCACGCGCATCGAAAATGCCGCGCAGGAGCCGGAAGTCGTCGACCTGGCCGATTGCCTCAACAGCATGGGCGCGCAGATCGAAGGCGCGGGCTCGAATACCATCGTCGTTCACGGCGGCAAGCCGCTTTCGGGTTACGACTTCACGGTGCTGCCAGACCGCATCGAGGCCGGCACCTTCCTGGTCGGCGCGGCCATGACCGGCGGCCACATCACCACGCGCCGGTCCAACCCGCGCACGCTCGACGCGGTGCTGCAGAAGCTGGAGCAGGCCGGCGCCGAGATCAACACCGGCGAGGACTGGATCGAGCTCGACATGCACGGCTGCCGGCCGCAGGCGGTGGACGTTACCACTGCGCCGTACCCGGGCTTTCCCACCGATATGCAGGCCCAGTTCACCGCACTCAACGCGATCGCCGAGGGCACCGGCGTGGTGCGCGAGACCGTATTCGAAAACCGCTTCATGCACGTGCTGGAACTGCAGCGCCTGGGCGCCGACATACGACTGGAGGGCAACGCCGTGGTCATTCGCGGCCAGCCGAAACTCACCGGCGCCCCGCTGATGGCGACCGACCTCAGGGCTTCGGCCGGCCTGGTGCTGGCCGGTCTGGTGGCCGAGGGCACGACGGTGATCGACCGCGTCTACCACATCGATCGCGGCTACGAGAACATCGAAGAAAAGCTCGGCCAGCTCGGCGCCCGAATCCGCCGCTACGCCGCCCGCGCCGCCTGAGCCCGGCGCAAGCGCCCGCGGCCGGTCCGGAAATGGATTTATAATCTCGCGCAAAAGGCCAAAGCCGGCTTAGCTCAGTTGGTAGAGCATCTGATTTGTAATCAGGGGGTCGGGGGTTCGAATCCCTCAGCCGGCACCATATCCCCATCGAGTCCCGAAACTTCGATCGGCCCGCATCCTCTGCCGAGCCGCCATTCGAACCCCCGACCGGACAATCGGTTCGACCCGAGCCGCAGGCGAGCTCGCTTGAGCGCAGCGAAAGCAATCCCTCAGCCGGCACCATATCCCCATCGAGTCCCGAAACTTCGATCGGCCCGCATCCT
>JAGXKW010000124.1 GCA_018334995.1 Wenzhouxiangellaceae bacterium | reverse complement strand
ACGTCCGATATCGTCAACGCCACTGCACAGGGGCGGACCGGCGGCAACCCGGACCTGACCGACGAAACGGCCGAATCCTGGTCCGTCGGCTTCACCTGGGAGCCGCGCTGGGTCGACAACCTGATCATCGGCGCCGACCACTTCGACATCGAGCTCAGCGACGCGATCACCGCCCTGGGTCTGACGGACCTGATGGTGGCGTGCTTCGACTCGTCGAACTTCCCGAACAATTCGGCGTGTGATGCCTTCGAGCGTGATGCTTCAGGCCAGGTGGTCGATTTCCAGACCGGGCAGACCAACGCCGAAAGCTTCCGGGTCGAAGTGCAGGACTTCTTCGTCGACTACCGCTTCGAGGTGGCCAATGCACTGGGTCTGTTCAGCGAAGGTGCGCGTGACAGCAACCTCGGTTTCCTGCGCCTGAACACGCGTATCTCGCGTGATCGCCGCCGGCAGCAGTCCGTGACCGGTGAAGACATCGTGCGTTCCAGCCGTTCGTTCGGTTCGCCCAAGTACCAGGGTACGTTCGACGCGACCTGGTCGCGCAACGATACCCGCGTGTTCTGGCGCACCATCTGGCAGAACCGTGCACGCCTGTCGCCGAGCCAGCAGACCGCGTTCTTCAACGAAAACGGCGAGCAGGTGACCTCCACCAGCCACCGCTTCATCAGCAACCTGACGGTTTCTCAGGCATTGCCGAGGTGGTTCGACTGGATGCCGCAGGACACGCGCGCCCAGGTGGTCGTGAACAACGTGTTCCGCCGCATGCCGAACAAGGTGGAACAGGCTGCAGGACACTTCGGCTTTGCCGAGCTGTTCGGTCGCCAGTACTCGTTCACCCTGCAGGTGCGGTACTGATCGCGTAGTCTGAGCGTATCAAGCTAAACCAATAACAAATATTGGTTACAAGACTGGCCCGCCTCCAAGGCGGGCCTTTTTTATGGAAATCATCGCCAAACGCCGTGAGCGACTCGCTGGCGGCGTCCGGCGGTGCTCGAAATCCTCAGGTACCTGCTTGTACATTGCGGTTCCTGCGCGCCGGCGGCCACCGCCAGCGAGTCGCTCACGACGTTTCTCGACGATTTCCTCATAGCTGCGATCGCGTCAAAGACGCCCCGCATCTGCGCCGTTTCACTCGGTCGCAAGTCCTCGACGTAGCTTTGGCTACGACTGCGGGTTGCTCTGTCGCGAAACGACACAGCCACGAGACCTCGCGACCCCTCGCGACGGCCGGGCGGTAAAAAATGCGGGACTGGGAAATCTCCGCAAACCTACTGCGCGCGCGCCTTCGCCTGCCCCGGACTCCGATCCGGGGGCGGGCGGCGGTGCTCGGATTCCTCATGTACCGGCTTGTACACTGCGAATCCTGCGCGCCGGCGCCCATCGTCAGCAAGCCGCTCACGGCGTTTCTCGACGATTTCCAGCGTAGCCCAGGACACCGGAGCAGGACTGGCTGTGGGAGGGGCTTCCAGCTGTGGGAGGGGCTTCCAGCCCCGATTCCTTGAATCCACTCGGCGCAGGATGCGCGTCCCACAGCGGGAATCATCCAGACTCGCTCCCCATCCGGTATCCTTTCGATATTGTCTGCACCAGGTTCTCAATTCATGTTTTGCGCGCCCGAACAATCAGCCGATAAGCCCCGTCGCCGGATCGTCCCGCTGCAGCCGTCCGATCTCGATGCCTGGCTCGACAGCGCCAGTGACGCCGCTCGGAGCTGGGTGCGGGGCCGGGAATTCGAGGCCGAGCCGGGCAGCAGTATCGTGGTGCCCGACGAGGCGGGCAACCTATCGACGGTACTGGTCGGGTTCTCCGCGGATGAGCCGACGTGGGCGCTGTCAGGGCTTCCGGCGACCCTCCCGGCAGGCGATTACGCGGTGTCCGGTGATTTTTCCGATCGCACCCTGGCGCTGTTCGCCACCGGCTGGGCGCTGGGCCATTACCGCTTCGATCGCTACAAGCCCGGCAGGCGTCCGGCCTGCAGGCTTGGCGTGCCGGAGCAGTTGCGCGAGCGCCTGGAAATTACCCGCGACGCGCTGTTTCGCGTACGCGACCTGGTCAACACCCCGGCCGCCGACCTGGGCCCGGCCGAGCTCGCCGAGGTCGCCGCGGAGCTGGCCGAGCGTTGCGAGGCCGCATGCACTGTCGTTACCGGTCCCGAACTGGAGCAGGAATTTCCGGCGATTCACGCGGTCGGCCAGGCATCCAGCCGCGCGCCGCGCCTGATTCGCCTGGAGTGGGGCGACCCGGCCGATCCACCGCTGGCGCTGGTCGGCAAGGGCGTGATCTTCGACAGCGGTGGCCTGAGCATCAAGCCGACCTCGGGCATGGTGCTGATGAAAAAGGACATGGGCGGCGCGGCCCACGCGCTGGGGCTGGCCGAGCTGGTGATGCGGCTGAAGCTGCCGGTGCACCTGCGCGTATACATTCCGGCGGTCGAAAACGCGATTGCCGGCAACGCCTACCGGCCCTCGGACATCGTCACCACCCGCAACGGCACCACGATCGAGATCGGCAATACCGACGCCGAAGGCCGCGTGGTGCTCTCCGACGCGCTGACGCTCGCTGCCGAGGAAGGGGCGGACCGCATCATCGATTTCGCCACGCTCACCGGCGCGGCCCGCGTCGCGCTTGGAGAGGACGTGCCGCCGCTGTACTCGCGCAGCACCGAGCAGGCCAGGACCATCCAGGACCTCTCTCTGGAGCTCGAGGATCCCCTGTGGCACATGCCGCTCTACCGGCCCTACAAGCAGCAGATCGAGCCGAAGATCGCCGACCTGTCGAACACCGGCAGCACCAGCCAGGGGGGCAGCCTCACCGCTGCGCTGTTCCTGGACCATTTCGTGCCCGACGGCGTCGACTGGATGCACCTCGACATCTATGCCTGGAACCTGGGCGATCGCCCCGGCCGCCCGGCCGGGGGCGAGGCGCAGTGTTTGCGCACGATGCTCGAGTGGCTGGAGGGGGAATACAGGTAGGTTTTGGTGGGAGGCGCATCCTGCGCCGATGATCGAGTGGCTGGAGGGGGAATACAAGTAGGTTTTGGTGGGAGGCGCATCCTGCGCCGATGGGCCGGAGCTGATCGGGGCTGGAAGCCCCTCCCACAAATTCCAGCGGATAGCGCTCGCAGTGCCGGCCACCGGACAAGAACACCGACCGAAACCAGGCCCGCACCGCCCTCATGGCCCCAAACTGAAACCCACTTCAGCATCCCCAGC
>JAGXKW010000123.1 GCA_018334995.1 Wenzhouxiangellaceae bacterium | reverse complement strand
CCCGAACCCCGAACCCCGAACCCCGAACCCCGGGACAGGTCCGCTGCCCCGCGAAGGTCCGAAACTGTCCGGCCCGGATGCTTACAATGTCGCGATGAGTTCACGCCCCGGCAACCTCGCGCCGGCGGCGGATTTCTTGCCGGGAGGCCCCATCGTGAGTAGACAGGTTTGAGCAGACAGGCACGCACCGTGGCGATCGCCAACCAGAAAGGCGGCGTGGGCAAGACCACGACCGCGCTGAACCTCGCGGCCGGCCTGGCCGCGATGGACCGCAAGGTATTGCTGGTGGACATGGATCCCCAGGGCAACTGCACCACCGGCCTGGGCGTGGAAATCGGCGAGGGCCAGGCCAGCATGGCCGAGGTGCTGATGGGCGAGGCGGCCATCGGCGACGTGATCGTGCGCCCGCCATCGGAGCCGCTGGACCTGGCGCCGGCCAACGGCGACCTGACCGCCGGCGAAGTCGCCGTGATGGAGCGCGACGATCGCGCGCACGTGCTCAAGGAGGCGCTGGCCTCGTGCCGGGGCCGTTACCACGACATCATCATCGACTGCCCGCCGGCGCTGAACGTGCTGACGCTCAACGCGCTCACCGCCGCCGACCGGGTACTGATCCCGATGCAGTGCGAGTACTATGCGCTGGAGGGATTGACGGCCCTGGTCAATACCATCGAGCAGATCGAGGATTCGGTGAACCCTGCGCTGGAAATCGAAGGCCTGGTGCGCACCATGTACGATGTTCGAAACAATCTGTCCGGTGCCGTCTCGCGCCAGCTTCACGAGCATTTCGGCGACAAGCTCTACAACACCATCGTCCCGCGCAACGTACGCGTGGCGGAGTCGCCCAGCTACGGAGAGTCGGTGCTGACCTACGACCCGGAATCGCGCGGCGCGCTGGCCTATCGTGGCCTGGCCGGCGAGTACCTTCGACGAATGAGGGCCTGACATGGCAACCCGCAAGAAAGCGCCGCTGGGCAAGAACCTGAACGCGTTGCTGGGCAAGTCGCATGCCGCGCATGGCGCCGGCAACGACGCCGCGCAGGCCGAGGACCAACTGCGCAAGTTGCCGGTCGATCAGATCCAGCCCGGGCGATTCCAGCCGCGCACCGGCATGGACCCGGACCGGCTGCAGGAACTGGCCGACTCGATCAAGGCCCAGGGCGTGGTCCAGCCGGTGGTGGTCCGGCGCCTGGGTTCGGGCAAGGGCTACGAACTCATAGCGGGAGAACGCCGCTGGCGCGCCGCCCAGAAAGCCGGTCTGGGCGAGATTCCGGCGGTCATCCGCGAAGTGCCCGACGAGGTCACGCTGGCCATGGCGCTGATCGAGAACATCCAGCGCGAAAATCTCAACCCGATGGAAGAAGCCGGCGCGCTGGCCCGGCTGATCGACGAATTCGAGCTCACCCACGAGCAGGTGGCGGCCAATGTCGGTCGCTCCAGGGCCTCGGTGAGCAACCTCTTGCGCCTGCGCGAGCTCGAACCGAAAGTGCGCGAGCTGGTCGATGCGCGCAAGATCGACATGGGCCACGCCCGTGCCCTGCTGGCGCTCGAGGGCAATGCCCAGGTCGACGCGGCGCGCCAGGCCGTCAATCTCGACCTTTCGGTGCGCCAGACCGAGGCGCTGGTCAAGCGCCTGAAAGCCGGCGGCCCGCAGAAAAAGCCGGCCGAGCGCAAGGATCCCAACATCGAGCGGCTGGAACAGGAACTGTCCGAAAACCTGTGCGCGCCGGTCTCGGTCAAGCACTCGGCTTCCGGCAAGGGCCAGGTCACCATCCGCTACACCAGCCTGGACGAACTCGACGGCCTGCTGGAGCGCTTCAAGCGCTGAGCGAGCGTTCGCCCGGGCGGGTCCCGATCTGCCGCAAATCCTGTCGGGGACGCTGCCCCGACCTACTGAAAATTCCGTTGGGGGACGCCGTGCTTTTATCGTAGGTCGGCCCGGCGTGGCCGACGCCCTGGCGTCACTGCAGCCCGCGTTCCCTTTTCAGCCTCTGCTTGGTCCGCCGGCCCTTCTTCTCGAGCATCGGCCGGAGCGCGCGGCCGATACGCGGGAACAGGTAGCTGAAGGTGGTGAGATAGCCGCTGATGCGCGGCATGGGCAGGTCCAGCGTCTTGTTGTCGATCAGTGCAACGATGGCTTCGGCCACTTGCTCGGCGGTGCTGATCGGCTGCGAGAAGGTCAGGTCGGTGACGGTGTCGATGTCGTCCATGATGAAGCCCGTATCGATGGGCCCGGGCGAAACGCTGGCGATCTTGATGCCGGCGCTGCGAAGCTCCTCGGCCAGCGCCAGGCCGAAGGCCCGGAGCCCGAACTTGGTCGCCGAGTAGGTTGCCGAGCCCGGCACCGGGGTGCGGCCGGCCAGCGAGGCCACGTTGATCACCGCCGGGCGTTTCGATTGGCGCAGGTACGGCAAGGCCAGCCGACTGGCCATCAGCGGAGCCTTCAGGTTGACGTCGACCATCCGCCCGATGTCCTCGGCCGAAATCCAGTCCACCGCACCGCGCGCATGAAATCCGGCGTTGTTGACCAGCACGTCGACCGAACCGAACCGCTCGGCGGCGCGCGCCAGCAGCTTGTCGAAGCCGTCGATGTCGGTCACGTCCAGGGGCGCCGTCATCGCCCGGTCGCCGATGTCCAGTTCTTCGGCCAGGGCATCCAGCTTTTCCTGTCCGCGTGCGATGAGTACGAGGTTTGCGCCGCGGTCGGCAAACGCGCGCGCCGTCGCCGCACCCACGCCCATGGAGGCGCCGGTGAGCACGATCGTGATATTGGCGAAATCGGTATTGGACGACATGAGCGGTTCCCGCTGAGGATCGAACGGCAATATAGCGAATCATGGGGCTTGGCCGCAGGCGCGCGTCGAGCGCGACCGGGATGGCGCGCGGACGGGGATGGCGGCTGGCCCCGGGCGCGCCGGACCGTTATCATCGGCGGGCCCAATGAATCAACCCACATACGAATAACGAAACGGGGAACGCCGTGAAGCTCGTACTCAAACTCATCGCCGGCATTGTCGCCGGCATTCTCGTCGGCCTGTTCGCGCCGGAATGGATCACCCGCCTGCTGGTCACGTTCAAGGTGCTGTTCGGCGAGCTGCTGTTCTTTACCGTGCCGCTGCTGATCCTGTTCTACATCACCAGCGGAATCGCCGGCCTGCCGCGCAAATCGGGCGCGTTGCTCGGCCGCACGCTGGCCACCGCATATATTTCGAC
>JAGXKW010000013.1 GCA_018334995.1 Wenzhouxiangellaceae bacterium | reverse complement strand
CGGCGCGCAGGTCGCTGGACGAATTGTCGCGCGAATAAGGTGAAGATTATAACCGGATCAGCCGCATCCCGGTCGTCGCGCCGGGCCGCCCGGGCCCGCGCCGGCAGCCGATCAGACCGCGAAACAGCACGCCCACGCCCGCCCCGGGCCCAATGGCGGCCGGGAAGCAGAACCGACCTTCACAACATCTCGAAATGCGCTTTTGGGTCCAAAAATGGCCCCTGACAACCGCCCGGTCCGGAAATTCGACCATTTATCGGAAATCGCTGGATTTTCTCGGGCCCCAGGCAGATGCTGTACGTGGCGCATTACGTGCGGCCCACGCCGCACCGCGAGGGATTACAGCCGGAAATGGAAGACGGAAAGGCCTTCGGCTGGAATCGCGCTTCAGACTGCCGGCTTTTGCGCAAAGGGGATCATGGCCTTGTCCAGGCGCAGAAAACACCGCAGAATGCGCTTTGGAACATGAATGGGGAAGCTGCATGAAGAACACTAGAGGATTCACCCTCATCGAATTGATGATCACGGTCGCCATTCTGGCGATTCTCGTCGGGATTGCGTTGCCTGCGTATCAGAATCAGGTGCAAAAAGCACGTCGCGCTGACGCAGTTTCAGGTCTGATGGCGGCCGCACAGACCATGGAGCGTTGTTTCACGCGCATGAATACGTACGCTGGTTGCGAGAGCAGGATTCCAAGTTCCACTGAAGATGGGTTCTATTCGCTTACCTCCACCCCTTCTGACAATGGCGGTAAATTTACCTTGTCGGCAACACCAGTAGCGGGAAGCTCACAAGAAAAGGATTCTTGTGGCACGTTTAAGTTCGACAACCTGGGCCAACGTAAGGTAACTGGCGAAACTTCTTCTGACCGGTGCTGGGGTTCATGATGATTTCAAACAGGTCTCGGAGCACATGTGCGGCAGGTTTCACGCTCATCGAATTGATGGTCGGTATCGCGGTGCTGGCCATCCTGCTGACCGTGGCCGTCCCCTCGTTGCAGAAGATCATTCGAGACAATCGAGTGACGGCGCAGGCAAACGAGCTGGTAGCTATGGCCAACCTGGCCCGGAACGAGGCCGTACGGCGAGGCATCAATCGCTTCAGTGACGAACAGGCATTGCTACGACTCGACAAAAATATCGAAGGTGCAGATGGTTGGAGTGGCAACGTTTCACTGGCCGATGGCGTCACAGCAGAGGGCTGCCCGACGGGTGTAATCCGCTGCGCCTCCAACGAGGACGTAGAGATTGAATGGAACTCGAACGACACTGAATTGGTACTTTCATTTATGGACCGGGGTGATCTCGAAGACCGCAGAACCGCAGTGATCTGCTTCAAGCACAAAGGATCGTGCGAAGGCAGTCGTCAGCATCGCAAGATCACGATTTTTCCGAGCGGAATTGTCGAGACCAACTCGCCGAGGACAGATCCCCTAGCTTGCGATGAAGCTTGTGTGGAATGAACAAGCGTAGCGTATCAACAAGGATGGAGACTTAAGATCCAATGTTAAATTCGCTGAAAACGATCGGTCGAATGCGCGCCAGTGGCTTTACGCTGCTCGAAGTCCTAATCACGTTGCTGGTCATTTCGGTCGGCCTGGTAGGCATGGCCTCTATGCAGCTGGTTTCGCTGAAAGCGTCGCATTCCTCGTATTACCGCAGCGTCGTTTCATCCATTGCACTCAATGTAGAGGAAACATTGTGGGCATCCATGCGCGACCTTGACCAACCAGGGCAGTGCATATTTTCACAGACCGACTCTACGGATTTCATCACAGCGATGGATAATTTAGTTAGTCGCTGGACTGCTTCCGGGCCTGGCGAAGTGGGCATTCCTTTCCTAAGCTATGAATTTCTGGATGTCGAAACTATCGCCAAGGACCGCGTTGAAACCGAAAGTGGCAGTATCGGAAAATGGGTTGACCGCAGCCAGGTGATTCGATTGCGCTTCGAATGGTCTGAGCAGCGCTTTGCTCAAGAAGATGGCACCGAGCAGTTTGACTATGAACTGCACATGCCATGCATTCCTGAATTTGTATTCGATGAGGCATGATCATGCACAATTTTGAATTTCCACCGCAGAGGGGCTTCACCCTCGTCGAGTTGATGGTGGGTTTATCACTCAGCCTGTTTTTAATCGGCGGCATCGTTCTTATGCAGTCCTCGACGCGAGCCACGTTCGATGACATTGAAAAGATCAATCGACAGCAAGAGAACATCCGGTTTGCAGGCGACTTCCTCGTTCGGCACCTCAGGTTCGCCGGATTCCGCGACCAGTTGACGCTGACTATCGCGGAATTTGACGAGATTGGAGAACAGTTCGCTGAAATCAGTGATACGCCGCCTGGAGATGATGGTGTCGATGAGGGAGAAGAATTGACCATACGCTACTCAGGCTTAGGCAGTTGCGCTGAAGGATTCGATAATGCACTTGAAGACCCCAGGATGATAGCCGACACTTTTTTCGTCCAAGAAGGCGAGTTGAAATGCCGAAGCCGTGTCGCACAGGTTGACGATGCCGGAAACCTAATTTTAGATCAAGACGGCATGCCGGTATTTGACATTGAAACGGCAACATTGGCACCAGGCATTGAAAGCATAAGGTTTGATTTGCTCTGCCCTGCTGGCAATCCCAACTGTGAATGCACTCTATGGTCGCATGGAGAGGATGTAAGTTCGGAGGAAGGGCGTATAGAGAGCGCCTGCATCGGTGTCGAAATTGAAATGACAATGGAGTCGGATCAAGGCGGTGATCCGCTGGTTCTGGATTTATCAGCTTCATTCCGGAATATCCTGCTGGGACACTTGATGTGGACCTCGATACCGACCAATAATCTCGACTTGTAATTACACGATTTGTTAATTCGGTATTTACCAATTGGGCAAAGACAATCACAGGAAAATAGACATGAAGACCCGATTTTACGCTGATGGCGCAGCACTTGTTATCAGCCTTCTTATCCTGCTTGTCATGACCATTCTTGGTGTTTCTGCGCTAAGTAGTTCTCACATGCAAGAGAAGATGGCTGGTAACGTCAACACCCAAGCAATCGCATTCAAGGCAGCATCTTCTGGTGTCCCGAATGCTTTGGGATTTGCCAATACCGAGTTCGAAGCTCGGCCCTGTAGCCGAGATGAAGATCCTTGGACTGGCGGATACGGCACAGAGACCACCTTCAGCTTTATGGAGAGCGATGACACGAGCTCTGCCTATGGATTCAGTGCAAATTTCGCCTTGAGACCGGACTGTCGCGAATCGAGCTCTTTGGTCGAGGTCGAAGATGACCCGGAGTTCCAGATTCCTGTACAGAAATACGTGACGTCCAGGGGCCAAGTAGCGAGCGGCAGCGATGTGATATCGCAGCGCGAAGTTGAACTTCGGATCGATTCGCAACGAACTGATGGGCTCTCGGCCATCCGGTACGAAGGGCAAGCCGATGTCACATTCGGCGCCCCATCCAGTCAGCAATTCATCGTGAAAGGCGATGGAGGCCCTGCAATAAGCGCAACAACAGAACAGAATTCGGAAAAGATTGCAGGCGAGATCAAGGCAAAAAACGTCGCGAACTATCAAGGTGGCGTTGCACGGTCGGATTATAACCCTCCATTTAACTCCGCCTGGGAGCTAGCAAGATTCGCGCTAGAGATACGGGCATTCATGGATTTCCATAACTTTAGGGAGAGCGGAAGAGAGTTCCCGGACACTAGTGAATGTAATATCGGATCTTCATCAGGGATGGAGCTCGATGAAGACATGCCTCGTTTCAGATTAATAGAAGGCCCCTTTACAGTAAGCGGTTCCACTGATTTCGATGGAATCTTTTATGTTGCAGGTGACCTGGATATGAGTGGCACTCCTCGCGGAACCGGGATGATCATAGTTGAAGGTGATGTTGCCTGGAGCGGAAAAGCGGAGTATCGAGGGTTCGTCATGGGGCTTGGTGGCCGGTTCGATATCGATGGTGGGGGTTCCGGTGAGACGCGAGGCTCGATTTTTGCTGCAAATATTGAGCTTACCGACTTGGTTTCCACCGCCTATATAGATCTCTTGGACGACTGGGAAAAGTCGGACGGGACTTCACTTCCCGCCTATGACTGTCTTGGCGGGTGCAGCAATGCGGTTGAAAACGATTTTCTTTGGGAGGAGGTGGTGAACCGGATTTATGAATGGACGGGCCCAACGGATGTCGATCCACCAACGACGACTCTTCAAGATTTAAGAGAAGATTTAGCAGCCTCGCCTGTTGGGACTTCGAACATCGATTTATCTGAGTATGCTGTGTTGTACGACAATTCCTTCGATCTGGGGTTTGGTCCCGTGAACTCCGATCTCAGCGGTGGCGGTAAGCATACGGTCAACTACGATTGTAGCTTGATGGACCAGCAGCGAAGAGTGTTGGCTGCCTGCGGAAAGCTACCAGGTGAGGAAAACTTTCCGTTTGACGAGGACTCTGAGCCCGATAGTTTAGGGTTTGTCCGAGACGGCCTTGCCGACCCATGGATCGACCAATTATGCAACACGCCGGGAGGCGGCGCGCCTATTCAAGCAATCCGGAGCTGGCGCGACAACCTGGGTTGGCGTAACTTTGTTCAGGACCTTGATTCGTCTTAGGGCGTGAACGCCAATCAGCGCTCCGGACGACGGCGAGTGGCGCTGGAGGTGCCGTCGTTCGCCAGTAACCACAGCCTGCTCGCCCTCCTTTTGCTGGGATCCTGTCTGGCGTTGATCCTGGTACTCGGGCGGCCGGAGCCGTTCTCAGGTTTCTGGCCGACGCTTGGCCTTCATATTTTTTTCACGACCTGGGTGGCTTTACTGCTTGCCGCCGTAATGGCCTTGCTTCAGCGTACGCGGCAACCGGGGCCTTGGTCATTTTACGCTGTGCTGCAGAGCCTGGTGCTGTTGACCTCGGTGCTTGCCTTGGGTATTCATGGGTTTTGGTCAACGCCCGACGCGGCGGGCGAACCTGCCTGGATGTTTTTACTCAAAAACCAGTTGATCAGCCTACTCGTCGGTGTAGTTGCAGTCCGATATTTGGTTTTGCAGCGTCGTTGGCAGGAACAGATCAATGCTGAGCAACACGCAAGACTTGACGCCCTCCAAGCCCGCATCCGACCCCATTTTCTGTTCAACACCCTCAACACCATTGCCAGCCTGGTCAGAATCCGGCCGGACGAGGCCGAGCAGGCGGTGCTGGACCTTTCAGATCTGCTGCGTAGCGGCCTGCGGACCGACACCGAGCACACGCTGGCCGAAGAGCTGGAACTGGTGCGCGGCTATCTGCGGATCGAATCGCAGCGGCTGGGTGAGCGTTTGGCGATCGACTGGCGGGTCGAAGACAGCCTGCCGCTCGACCAGACCATTCCGGCGCTGCTGGTGCAGCCGCTGGTCGAGAACGCGGTGGTGCACGGGATTTCGAAATTGCCCGACGGCGGGTGCCTGAAGATTTCGGCGCGGGCAACGCGGGGCAGGCGCTGGTGCGTTCGAGTGGAGAATCCATGGCCGGGGCCGGAGGGGTCTGCGGCGGGCGAGGGCAACCAAATGGCGCTGGACAACATCCGGCAGCGGCTGGAGCTGGCCTATGGCGAGCGGGCTTCGCTGAAGATCGACAGCACGGACGACTCGTTCAGCGCCGAGATCCGGGTGCCGATCAGCGATTGAATCCTCGCTCTTCCATCGCAGGCGGGAAGGGATAGCCCACTCGTCGGGGACGTCGCCCCGGCCTACTTTTCGTCGGGGACGGCGCCCCGACCTACGCTGTCGTCGTCATCATCGGCGTCGTCGGCATCTTCGGCTTCTTCCGGATACATCTCCAGCGCGGCCGGCGAGGTGGCGAACTGCGGTACGAATTCGGCCTGTTCTGCAACCGGTATCGGTGCGCTGACCGTCATCCGCCAGCAGGCGAACAACGCCGGCACCAGCGCGCTTGCGCCGATGGAGAACATCAGCGCCTGCGGGCCGAAGCGCTGCATCAGCAGCCCGGCGAAGATCGGGCCGACGATGGCGCCGGCCGCCCACAACAGCTGCAGCGTGGAAGTCACTTCCAGCACGTGGGAGCGATCGAGGTGGTCGTTGGTGTGTGCGGCGGCCAGCGAATACATGCTGAAGGCGAACGACCCGTAGACGAAACCGCCGGCCATGATCCAGGCCGTGCCCTGCCCGAGGGCCACGGCCACGGCGGTGGCCACCGCACCCAGCGCGGCCAGGGCGCAGGCCCAGGTCAATACCGCGCGGCGATCGCGATGGTCGGATAGCCGGCCGACCGGCCACAGCATGACGATGCCGCCCAGGATGGTCAGGCCCATGAAGGTCGCCACGCCGGCCTTGTCCAGGCCGATGACCGTGGCAAACACCGGCGCCAGGCCCCAGAAGGCGCCGCTGCCCACGCCGGCGAAAATGCAGCCGACCACGCCCAGCGGCGAGACCGAATACAGCTTGGCGAGCCCCAGCCGGCTGGCGGGGACGATCGGCGGCTCGGCGACCCTTGTCATGGCCACCGGCACCAGGCCCAGCGACAGCAGCACCGAGGCCAGCGCGAACAGCTCCAGGTTCTCGGCCGCCCCGGCCATCAGCAGGACCTGTCCGAAGCCCAGCCCGATCAGGGTCGTGGTCATGTAGGCCGACAGGATGTGGCCGCGTTCCTCGTTGCCGGCGCGCTCGTTGAGCCACGACTCGATCGCGATGTACAGGCCCACGATGCAGATGCCCGAAAGCAGCCGGAGCGCGAACCACAATCCGGGCGTGACGTAAAGCCCGTGAAGCAGCGTGGCAACCGAGGCCAGCGAGGCCAGCGTCGCGAATACGCGAACGTGGCCGGCCTGGCGGATCAGCCGCGGAATGAGCAGGGTGCCGACGACGAAGCCGGCAAAGTAGCCGGACATGATCAGGCCCAGCGCGGTGGGCGAAAAGCCCTCGAGCTGTCCGCGCACGCCGAGCAGCGTGCCCAGCAGGCCGGTTCCGGAAAGAATGACGACCACGCCGAGCAGGAGCGTGAAGACCGAGGCGATGGCTTGCATGGCAACCCGGGCCGTGAGCGAGAGGCTGGTAGATTATCATCACGCAGGCTCTGTGGACCTTTTCCACGATGCATTTTCGGACCCGGCGCCGTGCACTGCGGGTCCAGTCCGGCCCCGCACGCGGGCGATGGTCCGGACAGGGCGAATCGAGTTCGACACGGTGCCAGCCAGAAACGGGCCAGCAATGGAATTCAGGCTAACAGCGAGAATATTTTCCGGGCCGGCCGGGCCGTGGCTCCGGCTGATGCGGTTCGACCGCCCGATCGGCATCGCGCTGCTGCTGTGGCCGACATGGTGGGGCCTGTTCCTGGCCGGCCGCGGGCGGCCAGACATCGCCAACCTTTTGATCTTCACCGCCGGCGTGGTGGTGATGCGCGCGGCAGGCTGCGTCATCAACGATTTCGCCGACCGGCACCTGGACCCGCACGTGGCGCGCACGCAGTCGCGCCCGCTGGCCGCCGGCGAGCTCCGGCCGGCCCAGGCGCTGAAACTGTTCTTCGGGCTGATGGCCATCGCCTTCGGCCTGGTGCTGCTGACCAACCCGCTGACCGTGCTGCTGGCGTTCTTCGGCGCGCTGCTGGCCGGCACCTATCCGTTCTTCAAGCGTTTCACGCACCTGCCGCAGATCGCACTGGGCACCGCGTTCGCCTGGGCCATTCCGATGGCGTTCGCCGCCGAGACCGGCGGCGTGCCCGAACCGGCGTGGTGGCTGTTCGCGCTCAACATCGTCTGGGTGCTGATCTACGACACCGAATACGCCATGGCCGATCGCGAGGACGACCTCAAGGTGGGCGTGCGTTCCACCGCCATCCTGTTCGGCCGCTTCGACGTCTTCGCCATCGCCGCGCTGATGGGCCTGTTCGTCGCCGGGCTGGTGCTCTTCGGCCTGCGCTTTTTGCCCCATCCGGCCTGGTTCGCCGGCGTTGCGATCGCCTTCGGGCTGCTGCAACAGCAGCTGTGGCGCATTCGCAACCGCGAGCCGGAAGCCTGCTTCAAGGCGTTTCTGAGCAACCACTGGGTGGGCTTCACGCTGTTCGCCGGCATGCTGGCCGGCCTGTTGATGCGCGGCTGATTGGAGCCTTCCAGATTACGGGCGACGACTGAAATATGGTATCTTTGAGACCACCATACGGCAGCGTATGGACCCGTATTCAACGCGAGATATTGCCATGCCGTTCTACAAAGCCCCGCTGGAAGACTTCCGCTTCATGTATCACGAATTCCTCGACCTGGAGGAATGCCGCGCGCTGCCCTCGATGGCCGAGGCCACGCCGGACGTGATCGACGCGGTGCTCGAGGAGGCCGCGCGCATCAGCGAGGAAGTGCTGCTGCCGCTCAACGAAGTCGGCGACCGGGAAGGCTGCCGCTTCGAAGACGGGCAGGTGTTCACGCCGACCGGATTCAACGACGCCTACAAGGTCTACACCGAGGGCGGCTGGACCGGGCTGACCACCGATCCGGAATACGGTGGCCAGGGCCTGCCGAGCTTCGTCGGGCTGGGGCTTTCGGAAATGATCAACGCCGCCAATCCTTCGTTCGCCGCCTACCCGGGCCTGACCCACGGCGCCTACGAAGTCATCGAACACCACGGCACCGACGCGCAGAAGCAGAAATACCTGCCGCCCATGGTCGAGGGCCGCTGGACCGGGACCATGAACCTGACCGAGTCGCACTGCGGCACCGACCTGGGCATGATCCGCACCCGCGCCGAAAAGCGCGAAGACGGACGCTACGCCATCTCGGGGACCAAGATCTGGATCTCGGCCGGGGAGCACGACATGGCCGAGAACATCGTCCACCTGGTGCTCGCGCGTACCCCGGACGCCCCGGCCGGCACGCGCGGCATCAGCCTGTTCATCGTGCCCAAGTTCCAGGTCGAGCCGGACGGATCTCCGGGCGCGCCCAACGGCGTGCGCTGCGGCGGCATCGACCACAAGATGGGCATGCAGGCCTCGGCCACCTGCGAAATGATCTACGAGGACGCCGTGGGCGAAATCATCGGCGAGGAAAACCGCGGGCTGTCCTACATGTTCACCATGATGAACGCCGCCCGGCTGGTCACCGGCCTCCAGGGGCTGGGCATGGCCGCCGTGGCGCAGCAGAACGCGGCGGCGTACGCGCTGGAGCGGCTGCAGGGCCGCGCGCTGGACGGCGCAAGGTATCCCGACAAGCCGGCCGACCCGATCATCGTCCATCCCGACGTGCGCCGCATGCTGCTGATCGGCAAGGCTTCGGTGGAAGGCGCCCGTGCGCTGGGACTCTACACCGGCGTGCAGCTGGAACTGGAGCAGAATCACCCCGACGAAGAAGTGCGCGCGCGCGCCGGCCACTGGGTGGCGCTGATGACGCCCATCATCAAGGCCTACTTCACCGATCTCGGCTCGGAGGTCGCCAACCTCGGCATGCAGGTCCACGGCGGGGCGGGCTACATCGTCGATACCGGCGTCGAGCAGTTCGTGCGCGACGTGCGCATCACCCAGATCTACGAGGGCACCAACGGCGTGCAGGCGCTGGACCTGGTCGGACGCAAGCTGGTCGCCAATTCCGGCGAGACGCTGAAGTCGTTCTTCACCCACGCCGACAAGCTGATCACCGAAACCACCGAGCCCGAACTGGCCGAATTCGTCACGCCGCTGGCCGAGGCCTGCGGCCGGCTGCAGCAGGTCACGGCCTGGGTCTACCAGCAGATGGCCAGCGATCCGATGGAAGCCGGCGCGGCGTCCAGCGACTACCTGCGGATGTTCGCGCTGACCGCCATGGCCTTCGTCTGGACCCGCCAGGCCGCCGTGGCCCAGCGCAAGTTGAATGCAGGCGAGGGCCGGGCGAAGTTCTACCGGGACAAGCTCGACACGGCACGCTTCTTCATGACCCGGATGCTGCCCGAGACCCTGGGCCTGGACGCCAAGATCCGCGCCGGCGCCGCGCCCATCATGGCGCCGGAGGACGATATGGGCTGATCACAGGTTGCATCGGCCACGCCGGGCCGACCTACGCCAACGTCCTTGCCACCGGTTTTCTTGTGGGAAGCGCATCCTGCGCTGAGGAAAAAGGCTCGATCGGGGCTGGAAGCCCCTCCCACAGGACGCTTATTCGTGCCCCCACGGCGCCGGCGGCGCTTCCACCGGATCGCCCAGGTCGAATTCGGCGCGAAAGTTTCGTCCGGGGCGGACCAGTTCGTAGGCGAATTTTTCGCCGGGATGCACTTCCATGCTCCAGAAATTGGCGATGGAGGCTTCCAGTCCGTTGGCCAGGAACAGCGCCTTCGAGTAATCGTCGACCGGAAAGGTCTGCCGCATCGCGCGGCCCGGGTCCGTGGTATGCCCGCCGTACCAGGTCACCGCGTCCTCGCTGCCGTCTTCGTGGCGATGATCGTGCTTCAACCGAAAGCCGTCTTCGGTGCGCGTGACTACCCAGGTGCGCGAGCGGTTTTCGCCGACGTGCAGCGGAATCCGGATTTCGGTCTCGCTGCACTCGCGCACGTGCATCACCACTCGCTTATCCAGCCAGCCGTCGTCGGCCGGGCGGGCGAACCCGGTCATCTCGCCGGCAAACGCCTTGCCGCACAGGACGGCCAGATTTTCCCACCACGCATCGCGCGGGTCGCCGTCCACCGGCTGGGCGATGACCGCCGGCGGCGCCAGCCAAAGTGCCATGGCCGCGACGATTAAAATCGAATTCCTGTTCATTGGTTGCGGCTCCGGTTTCGGTTTCGGCTCTCGCAACCATAGCACTGCGGGCGCTTCACCATATTCCCCGTCACGGGCCGCGGCGGCCGCCCTCGACCCGGGCAGGGCGCCGATCCCGGGTCAAGCCCGGGACGACGGGATTCTCAATCCGGGCGCACCGGCCGCAGCATCAGCCATGCGATCCAGACCAGCAACGCGATCGCCAGCACGGACAGTAAAGACGCCGCCGGCGAGGGGTTCAGCGATTCGGGCGGCTGCGGCAGCCGTGGCGCCAGCACACGTGCCTGTGGCAGAACCGGATAGATCGCTTCGGATTTTCCGGTGGCCGAATTGATGCGCTCGACCACCTGGTCCGTCAACGGGAGGGCCCGCGGGATGAAGCTCGCCCCGGGTCCCTGGGTGGAAAGCCGAACCTCTTCCGGCGCCGAAGGGCCGGCCAGCACGAGTTGCGTGGCAAGCGTCTCGATCGGCCGGGTGAATTTGGTCATCCCTGCGCTGCCGCGCCGCCCGGCGATGAAACGCTCGTAGTCGGATGGCGCAAGCCGGGCCGGCTGCAGGTAGGGAAAGACGATGCGGTTGTTGCGCTGGACCCAGTTGTCCACCTCCATCAGCGACAGGCCGCGCTGCAGCAGCGCCAGGGCCGTCGAGTTGCCGAGGGGCTGCATCAGGATCGCGATATCGGCACCGCTTTCGATCAGCGCGTCGGCCAGTGCATCGGGCGTATCACCCCTCATCGGGATAAGCTCGGCGGACAGTCCCAGGCCATCGATGAGCGACTCGGCCGCTCGGAAGCCACTCGACCCGACCGGACCGGTCGCGATCGTGGCCGCCTCGGCAAGGCGTTCGACATCCGGATCCAGCGCAAAGACATGCAGAAAGCTCGTGCCGACCAGGGCGACGGCCTCGAAGCCCTCGCGCAACGGCGGCTGGCCAGTGGCTGGATCCACCGCACCGGGCGCAAAGAAAGCCGGGGCGCTTACCAGCGCAAGCCGCACGCTCGCATCGGCGACGGCACCGAGCGGGTCGGGCGAGCGGACCAGGTTGACGTTGCTGGTGGGGAACGACCTGCGCAGCTGACGCAACACCGCGCCGGCCTCCCCGTCCGCGTTCGCGGAAAGGGAAACCGCGAGGCTCAGGGCCTGCCGGTCTTTCTCGCCGAGTTCACCGTCGATCAGCCCCAGGCGAATCAACTCGCGCCGGACCACCTCTCTGGGATCCTCGCCGCGCACCGAGACCTGTCGGCTCAGCTCCTGGATCTGGGCATCGCCGATTGCGCCCTCCAGTTTCGTGAGAATGCCTTCCAGCGCCGGGTAGCGCTCCAGCACGGCCTGGCGATACACGATGGCGGCGTCGTGGCGCGGAAAGAATTCGCGGTCGTCGGCGAGCACCTGGAGATCGAAGATCTCGATCTGGGGATCGGCCGAATGAATCAGCGCAACGTCGATCTCGCCGTCCATCAGCTGCTCGTAGAGCTGGCTTCGGTCGCGGGTCGGCACCTCGACGATCCGCTGGAAAGTCATACCGTAGCGCCGGCCGAGCGGGCCCAGCCCGTCGACCGGACGTTCCCGGAATTCGCTGTCGACCCCGATCACCAGCCGGCCGGCATGCCGCGCGAGGTCGGAATAGCTGCGGACGCCCAGCGCGCGTGCACGCCCGCGCAGCATCGCGAGGCCGGGACGGCTCTCGAAGCCCAGCGGTTCGCTCCAGGATAGCCCCAGCGGCGAATAGCGCTGGCGCAGCAGCTCGATGGCAGAATCCGAATCGGCATCGGGCGGCTGCGCCAGCCCCAGCAGCGCAAGCCCCGATCCCGTGTACTCGGGATAAAGATCAATCTCGCCGCGCTTCAGCGCCTCCATCGTGAGCCGGCTGCCGCCGAGTCCGATCCGCCGCTGGACCGGAATGCCTTCGGCGTCGGCCAGTTCGGCGATCAGTTCGGCGACGATCCGGTCTTCCGGCGACTGCTTGCCGCCGACCTGTAGCGGCTCACGATCGAGATCGCACCCGGCAAGGAGTAAAGCCAGGACCATGGCGGACAGTGTGCTGCGGATGATGATCACGACGACGCTCCTTTTTTCTGCATCGAGCCTGCGGCTGCGCCGGCATCGGTATCCACGGCGGCGGGGGAACGCTCGGCGCGAATTGCCCTCATGAAGCCCACCACCTGCAGCAACAGCACCACCGAAAAAGGAATTGCGCCGGTGACCGCCATGGCCTTGGCGACCTCGACCGAGCCGCTGAACAGAGTCGCCACGGTCAGCACGGCAACCAGCGTGCCCCACACCAGCTTGTAGACCAGCGGTGGATTGAGCTGGCCCTCGCTGGTCATCATCGAGAGCACGAAACTGCCGGAATCCGCGGAGGTCACCAGGAAGATGAAGATCAGGAACAGCGCGACGAAGCCCAGCAACTGGCCGAGCGGGAAGAAGTCGAGAAAGACGAAGAAGGCGCGGCTGACGTCCTGCGACACCAGTTCGGCGATGCCGCCGCCCCCGAACAGCTCGATGAAGACCCCGGCCCCGCCCAGGACGGCGAACCAGAACAGCGAGAACAATGTGGGCACGATGATGACGCCGGCGCAGAACTCGCGAATGGTCCGCCCGCGGCTGATGCGGGCGATGAAGATTCCGACGAACGGTCCCCAGGCCAGCCACCAGATCATGTAGGTGAGCGTCCAGCTTGCCGTCCAGTCCTGCAGCCCTTCGAACGGCAGCAGTTGAAACGCCATCGCCGGCAACTGCGTGAAATAGGTGCCGATCGAATCGACGAGGGTCTCGAATATGAACGCGGTCGGCCCCAGCACCGCGATATAGACCACCATGAGGACCGCAACCGCCATGTTGATGTTGGACAACAGCTTGATGCCGCGATCGACGCCGACCGAGGTCGAAGTCATGTAGGTGGCGTACATCGTGAGCATGACCAGCAGCGACATGCCGAAGTTCAGGGGCGTGCCGAGCAGTTCACCGAGGCCGGCCCGAATCTGCAAGGTGCCCATGGTCAGCGACCCGGCAAGGCCGAAGACGACGGCGAACACGCCGAGAACGTTTGCGACCTGGCCCAGGCGCTGGCCGCCGACGCCCGGGAACAGCGATTCGATCGGTGTCGAAATCAGCGGCTTTTTCTTCTTGCGAAAAGTGAAATAGGCGATCACCATCGCGCAGACGCCGTAGATCGACCACGCGTGCAGGCCCCAATGCAGGTTGGTCAGCATGAACGCGGCGCGGGCCGCCTCGGCGGTCTCGCCCGGCATGCCGGGCGGATCGCGGAAGTGATAAAGCGGTTCGGCGACGCCCCAGAAGATCAGGCCGGCGCCCATGCCGCCGGCGAAAAGCATCGCGATCCATGACACCGTCGAGAACTCGGGCTCTTCATCGTCGGCACCGAGCTTGACACGTCCATAGGGCCCCAGCGCCAGGAATGCCGCCAGGATCAGGAATCCGGTGCTGATCAGAAGCCAGTACCAGCCGATGCTGGTCAGCATGAAGGTGGTGAAACCCAGCGAGGTGCCGCTCATGCCGTCCGGGTCGATCAACCCCCAGCCGCCGAAGGCAGCTACGAGAATCAGCGACACCACGAAGACGCGGTTCGGGACGAAAGTCTTGGACGCGTTGTCAGGATTGGTCACGACATCACTCCTGGATCAGGCTCGATTACCGCATGTTGCATGGTTTCAGAAGAAGCGCTCCCGGCACTCACGGGAACTGCTCGAACATCTTCGCTACCGCCCGGTCGATTGCCTGCGCGGCATCGCGACGCGTTTCTTCGGTGATTTCGTTGCGCGCCGTGCCTTCCCAGATCATCACGCGCTCCGCGGCATCGATGAGGTCGACGGTCAGCGTGCCCACGGAATATTGCGTGACTTCGGTACGCGTCGAATAACTGGGCCAGGCGGTGTAGAACCCATAGCGGTAATCCCAGTAGGTCGGCCCCATGAGCGGATCGGCAACCTCACGGGCCCGAATCTTCTCGTCGAGGTGGGTGTGCGCATTGACGAGCATGTCGGCCTGCGCCGGGTCTTCGACGAACTCGAATCCGAGCATCTCGAGTTCGCGCCGGATCGAAAAGATCAGCTGCCGCGAAATCAGTGAAGCGTATCCGGCCCTGTCGGTTCCGAGCGGATCGACGAAGGCAAAGGTTTCATAGTCCGAGAAATTCACGTCCGGCGCCTGCATCGTCCCGATTCGTGGACCGCTGGCACAGGCTGTGAGCAGCAACGCCGCAAGAAGGGGAAAAACACTCTTGTTCAACATCGTTTCGCTACCTCGGTAAAAAAAATGTATTGCGTCGATCCGGCAATGGTCGCCCGGCGGATCGCGGCGCAGGTTCAATCGAACGCCACGGCTTCAAAGCGCATCAGCAGGTTTTCGTCCTCGTCGAGCACTTCCATCTGGTTGCCGACGATCCTGAAATGGCTTGCAAGCTCCAGCGTATCGCGAAAGGCCTGCGCCTGGTCCATGCCCTCGGCGCACATCATACGGGTTGCGGCCAGGCCCGAAAACCCGATGGAACGTCCACTGGCCTCGAACCTTCCGATCAGCCGGTTGCAGCCATCCGAACCGGCCAGCTCCCCCGATTCGCGCAGGATCAGGTGCGGTTCGCGCTGGTTGGGAAACCGCTCGATGGCGGAAGAATTCAGCTGTATCAGCCGCCAGTAGGTGTTTTCCAGCGTCGCGGCACTGACCGGCGACGGACAGTCCAGATCCGGCGAGATGCCGATGAACCGCTCCGGGACGAGCGTCGGCACGGGTCCCGGTCCTTCCATCGGCTGACGCTGCGCGATCTGTCCCTCGAGACTCACCAGCAGCGGCTCGCCGGGCGTGTCCCGAGCCTCCAGGTAGGCCGCCTCGAGCGCGCGGTTGTCGGCCTCGGCGGCCACCGGCATGTCCAGCCCGGTCAGGCACTCCCGGAAACGCCCCGCCCCGGCCAGGTAGCGGTACTCGCCGCGCAGCAGCAGGCGTGGCTCCAGCAACGGCAGCTCGGGCTGCCTCGAAAGGCTGTAGTCGAGCTCCGACTCGATGCGCCCGCCGTCGCGGTTCAGCATGCGCAGGGTGTCCGAGTCCGATATGGCAAAGCGCATCGGGGCCTCGCGGCCGCCATGAAGCGCAATCCGATCGCGGCGCGATGTCACCAGGTAACGGCCGACGTCGTAAAAAGGACCGCCGTCGCGGTCCTGATACGTCTGGCGCAGCAGGTAGACGCCGTCGGCCAGCAGGTCCAGGCGGAAGTCGATGCCCGGGCAATCGGCACACGGCAGCGTTCCGGCGAACTGGGCCGGGAAGTCTCCCAGCGGATGCCGCCGGGGCCGCTCGACCCGGCGCATCCGCACGTCGACCGTGTTGGGAAATCCTCGCGTGATGACCTGATGGACCGTGTCGGTGACGAACAGCAATTCGTCGCCGTCATACAGGCGGGCGGCAACGCGGTAGGTATGGCGCGGATCGATCTGCGCCGGATCGTACTCGATCCTGAACTCGTAGGGCGGTTGACCGGCCTGCTCCACGATCATCTCGCCCAGGCGCTCGGCGGACATTCCGGGCCTGCTGATGTCCTCGAGGACCACCTCCAGCCGCGCGTCCGGCGGCGCAGCGATGCGTTCGAAATACACGGCTTCACCGCTGACCTCGGCCATTCCGGATTCGACTCCTGTGGTTTGGCAGCCCATCAGCGTCAACAATATCAGGACGTTCAAAAGGTTTTTCATGTTCTTTACTCACTGATGATGATTCAGGGATCCGCCCCGCTCTTTTCTTCGAAATCCACGGAACCCTCGGGTGGATAGTCCAGGGTGTCTCTCAGTTCCTTGCGTGTGTGCACGTCGAAATCCGGAAACGGCAGCGCATCGTCCTTGCGCAGTTCGCGCATGATGGCTTCGGTACGCTCCGTGCGCGCCTCGTCCGTCCCGCTGTCGGTGGCCAGGTAGTTGACCATGGACGGGAAGGCGAAGCCAGTGCCGGACTCGTCGACGATTTCGATCAGGCGCAGGAAGATGTCTTCCTGGACGCCGAGGAACTCGTTGAAATCACTGGTCTTCACGTAGGCGAAGATTTCGATGTCGACTGAATGGTCGCCGAAACCCCGGAACCGGGCTCTTGCAGGTTCCGGCGTTATCATCGGGTGCTGCAGCAGCAGTCGGCGGATTCCCGACAGCACCCAGCGCAGCTGGTCCGGCGTGGTTTCATAACGCAGGCCGATATCGGTGCGCAACAGAATCCGGTCGCGCCGGGTGAGATTCTCGATGTTCAGGTTCACGAACTCGGCGTTCGGAATCGTGACGACGGTCCGGGCGAGCGAGCGCACTCTTACCGATCGGAGACCGATGCCCTCGATGACGCCCAGGTGTTCGCCGAGCTTGCAGAGATCGCCGACTTCGACCGGCTTGTCGGCAAACAGCGTGAGTCCGCCGATGAAGTTTTCCAGCGTGCTGCGCGCGGCCAGCGCGACGGCCAGGCCGCCGATGCCCAGGCCGGCAAGCACGCCCTGGTAAGGCAGCGACAGGATCTCGGCGAGGAACAGGATGGCGCCGACGATCACCCCGAGCTTGACGATGGATATTGCCAGCGAGCGCAGAATTTCGTCCCGGTATTGATAGCGCTGGGAATGCGCTTCCAGCACTTCGCTGACCTTGTCGACGAGGTGATAGACAAGCCAGCCGCCGGCGATCGAAAGCGTCACGCCGATCAAGACGCGCAGCGGAATGTCGACGGTTTGCGGGAGTCCCAGCGTCCGGAGCGCCAGCATGCCGATTGCGGCAATGAAGATCAGCCGCAGGGGCCACAGGAAGCGGGCCTCGGGCGACAGCGACCGATCGTCTTCCATTTCCCTGAGCCGGAACAACTTCGACACGACCCAGGTCAGCAGCCAGCTCATCGGAATGCTGATCAACAGCCACAGCGCCAGCGCGAACCACTGCCAGAGCTCCATGCCCGATCCGGTCTCGTGCAGCAGATCGCGGTGCACTGAACGGACCTGATTGCGAATTTCGAAAAACGGGGTCGACTCGCCGTGCCTGTCGACGTCGGCCAGCGGCATGTCCTCCAGCGCCATGAACAGCTGGCGAGCGCTGGCCATGGTCTCGGCGCTGAACTGCCAGCGCGTCGAACCGTCCTCCTGCTCGACCCGGTGGATCTCCACCGCCCCGACCGGGTGGACGAAGTGGGTATACGGACCGCGCCGGTTCGGATTGTCGGGAATCTCCTGGCGCAGCGGCAGGCCGACGCGGTGGAGCACCTCGATGAGATATTCGCCGAGCAACGCGCCCTCCTCCTGGCGCACGGCCGCGGGTATCTGCGAAAGGTCCATGGTCGTCAGGAAAAGTTCCGCGTTGCCGGCCCTGGCATTGCCCCATTGCTCGAGGAAGGTACGCATCGTGGCGCGCGGAGATCCGAGTTCGTGATGCTGGCGCGCGTGCGGCATGACGCCGTCGTGCATGGCCAGCAAAGCTTCCAGCGAGGCCCGCATCTCGTCTTCCGGTGGCACGACCAGCCGCCAATCCCGGTCGCCGGTGCCTTCAGGCCCGTCTGTGGCACGAAACCTGAGCGTGTACGGCAGATTGCTGCCGGCCTGCATGAGTTCGACCGTATATTCCCGCTTTTCTTCGATTTCGTCGCCGGGCCGCAACTCCCAGACGCGAAACGTGAGCCGGTCGATGATCTGGAACAGCAGGCGCGCCAGGTCGATACGGTCGTAAGCGGTCAGGGGGTCCTCGAACGCGGAGAAATCCAGCAGCTGGATGACGACCCCCAGGCGATCGCTGCGTCCTTCGCCCGCCCGCTGCCCGGCCCGAAGGAAAGATCTCAGCGTTTGCTCGGGGCTGGAAAGATCGAGCCCCCCGAACAGCGTCTGCGCCATGTCTGTGTCGGTGCGCACGCCCGTCCACCACTCGCCGGTGCCGAAGCGGCCCATGAAGCTTTGCCGGTCCGGCGACATGACGAACGTAAAAACGCCTTCGCCGGCGGCATCCACCCAGGTTCCGGACAACTCGTCGCCGTCGACACGCCCCTGGACCACCCCTTCGAAACCGGGATAGGTGCCCTCGACCCGGTTCCCGTTCTGCCGCAGTTCCATCACGGCGCCGCCGTCTCGCCACTGCGTATCCCACACGCCCGTCCAGTCCGCCTCCTGGGCGAGTGCGGTGGATGACATCGCCAGGATTTGCGCCATGCACAGAACAAGGCCGGCCACGAACGCGGCGCGCGATCGTTGCCGCAAGGTCGAGCTGCGGCCGGCCGGAACGGCCTCGATCAGCGGGTACCGAATCGATTTTTTTCGGTTGAAGAACATCATCTCTCAGCCGTTCGGAACTCGAGCGTCGGTTACTGCAGGAATCGATCGGTCGGGGCATCGCCCTCCGGATCGGCGAAATCGCTGCCGCAGGTCACGCCGGCCGAACTTGGGCAGCACCACTGCTGGCGTGATGGCACGCAAGCCGGCACAGGGCTGGCTGAAGCGCGTTTCCACATCGTCACCGGTAGTCGATGGAAGGGCCCGGCCCGCGAAATTTTCGAGGCAACCCCGAAGCAATCCCCGTGAGCACGCAAGCGGAAGTGACCCTGAAATCGCACGAACCTTTTTCGGCTTTCTGGATCATCACTTTCACGTGACCCGGCGCTTGCAGGCACGGCAGGCTCACCATTGTAAGGGAATGTCGAACGGGCCAGATTAGTCACTGCAAGTGGAACTAAACAGTCGAAAAAGTGCAAAAAAATTTCGCCGGACCCACAGCCGCAGGTCTCGGGCTGGATGTTTATGCCGGATGACCGTATGATGGAACGTCGACCCGAGCGAGCCGCAACGATGACGATCCGCTTGAACCCGGCAAGCCGCAATCCGTTCTGTTGTCGCGATCCGCTTCAGCCGTCAGCCGCTTCGATGCGGAAAATGAAGAGCACGCCGCGTCCGGCTCGCCGGCGCGCTGTTCGGCCGCCGGGCGACAACCGGCCGAGCGCAGGCCGGAAATCGCCGATGATGAAGACCACCCTGGTCTCGTTGTCCTGCCTGTGCCTGCTTCTGGCCGGATGCGGGACCGAGGATGATCCGACAGCACCGCCTGCCGTCGGCGTCGGCGTCTATGAACTCGCGTCCATCGAAGTCAAGCAGCAGTGGCGCGTCAGCGCCCGCACCCGGGCCGTGGAGTCGGTCCAGGTTCGCGCGCGCGTCGAGGGCGAAGTGACCGAGGTCCTGTTCGAGCGCGGCGGGCGCGTGGATGCCAATGATCCGCTATTTCGACTCGAAGACGACACCTACCGCGAGCAGGTCCGGCGCGCCGAAGCGCAGGTATCCTCGCGCCGGAGCGCGCTGGAACTGGCCCGGCGCAACCTGGAACGCGGCCTCGAAATCGGCGAGCAGGGTTATCTGTCGGCCGCCGACCTGGATCGGCTCAGAAACGAGGCAGAACAGGCCGCTTCGGCGCTCGCCGACGCCGAAGCGGCGCTCAGACAGAGCCGTCTCGACCTGGACTACACGGTGATCAAGGCCCCCATCGGCGGACGCATCGGCAACACCGACGTCACGGTGGGCAACGTCGTCGGTCCCGGCGCCGGCGCGCTGGTCGAGATCATCGCGCTCGATCCCATCCGCGCCGAGTTCCAGCTGACCGATCGCGAGTTCACCGATCTGATGCGCATGCGAAGCCAGTGGCTGGAAACGCCTGCTTTGGACGTCTACCTTCTGCGCGAGGATGGACAGCGCCATCCGCATCCAGGCACCATGGACTTCGTCGATATCGCCGTCAATGAAAGCACCGGCACCGTCGATGCCACGGCACTTTTTCCAAACCCCGACGAAACCCTGGTTCCCGGTCTGTTCGTGACCCTCTTGTTCGAGAGCAAGCAGCCCGCGTCCGGCCTGCTGGTCCCCGAACAGGCGGTTCAGCGCAACCAGCTCGGCCCGTACGTCATGCTCGTGGGCCCCGACCGGACCGTCAGCGAGCGCCAGGTCACCCTCGGGCCCCGGCAAGGTCCGGCCTGGCAGATCGAAAGCGGCGTGGAAGCGGGCGACCTCGTCGTCGTCGAGGGCCTGCAGAAAATTCGTCCCGGGATACCGGTCGAGATCACGCGCTACGCGCGCGACCCGGTGACGGGGCTGCTGGCACCGAGCGATCTGATCCAGCCGTGAGCGAGTTCTTCCTGCAACGGCCGAAGTTCGCTTTCGTCCTTTCGATCCTGATCACGCTGGCCGGACTGCTGGCGCTGCAGGGCTTGCCGGTCAACATGTATCCCGACCTCGCGCCGCCACAGGTCCAGGTGCGCACGATCTACCCGGGCGCCAGCGCCGACGCCGTGGCCGAAGCCGTGGTTCGCCCCATCGAACAGCGCCTGAACGGCGTCGAGGGGATGATCTACATCGAATCCTCGACCAGCAGCGACGGCTCGGCCACGATCACCGTGACGTTCGCCACCGGAACCGACGCGGACATGGCCCAGGTCAATGTCCAGAACCGCGTCAAGCTGGCCGAGAGTCAGTTGCCCGAGGAAGTCCGGCGCGAAGGGGTGGTGGTGCGCAAGCAGGCCGGCAACATGCTGATGGGCATCAACCTGGTGTCCGACAGGCCGGAGCTCGACGGACTCTTTCTCAGCAACTACGCCAACACCAGCCTGCTCGAGAACCTCGCCCGCGTACCCGGCGTGGCCGAAGCCCAGGTACTCGGAACCAGCGAATACGCAATGCGCATCTGGCTGGATCCGGAGCGCATGAACCGGCTCGGTCTGACGGTGGCCGACGTCAACGCCGCCATACGCGAGCAGAACCAGATCGTGGCGGCCGGAACACTCGGCCAGGAACCGGCCGCGCCGGACCAGATCTTCACTTTCAATGTCCGCAGCGAAGGCCGGCTGAGCGAAGCCGGAGAATTCGGCCGGACGGTCGTGCGCACGGGTGCGGAAGGGCGTGTGGTCCGCCTGCGCGACGTGGCCCGGATCGAGCTCGGCGCGCGATCCTATGCCGCCACCGCCCAGCTCAACGGTCGCGATACCGCATTCCTGGTGATCTACCAGCTGCCCGACGCCAACGCGCTCGACGTGGCGGAGCGCGTGCGCAGCGAAATGACGCGGCTGGCGGGCGCCTTTCCCGAGGGATTGAACTACGCGATCCTGTTCGACAGCACGCGCTTCATCGATGAATCCATTCGCGAGGTGGTCAAGACGCTGTTCGAGGCGGTCGTGCTGGTGGTGCTGGTGGTGTTCCTGTTTCTGCAGAGCCTGCGCGCCACGCTGATTCCGGCCATCGCGATCCCGGTCTCACTGATCGGCACCTTCGCGTTCATGGCGGCGATGGGTTACTCGGTCAACCTGATCACGCTGTTCGGGCTGGTGCTGGCCATCGGCATCGTCGTCGACGACGCCATCGTCGTCATCGAGAACGTCGACCGGTTGATGCACGAAAAAGGTCTGGAGGTTCGCGAGGCGGTCAGCCGGGCCATGCGTGAAATCACGGCACCGATCGTCTCCACCACGCTGGTACTGCTGGCCGTCTTCGTGCCGGTGGCCTTTCTGCCGGGGATCACCGGCGAACTGTTCCGCCAGTTCGCCGTGACGATCTGCTTTGCGGTGGTGATTTCCATGATCAACGCCCTGACGCTGTCGCCCGCGCTGAGCTCGGTGCTGCTGCGCGGCGGCGCGACCCCGATGCGCTGGCTGCGGCCGGTCGAGGCATTCATCCAGCGGCTTACCCTGGGTTACCGCTGGCTGATCGAACGCATGCTCAAGCGCCCCTTCGCGGTCGCCGGCATGTTCCTGGTCCTGACCGGTGCGCTGGTGTACCTGGCCGCGACGACACCGACCGGGTTCGTGCCCGAGGAGGACCAGGGATTCCTGTTCGTCGATGTCCAGCTCCCGGATGCGGCGTCGGGAAACCGGACGGCCGACATCATGCAGCAGGTGACCGACGACGTGCTCCAGGATCCGGCGGTCAGCGACTTCATCGGTGTCAGCGGTTTCTCGCTGATCAACGGCAGCGGCTCCAACATGGGCTTCGGCGTGGTGGTGTTGAAAGACTGGTCGGAGCGGGAAACGGCCGAACTGCAGCCGGCCGCGGTCCTGGACCGGCTCAACGCGCGCCTCTGGGCGATCGCCGGCGCGCGGATCATGGCGTTCAACGTGCCGGCCATTCCCGGCCTGGGCGTCACGGCCGGATTCGATCTCAGGCTCCTGGATTCGGCCGGCGTGTCGCCGCAGGAACTGGCGACGGTGGCCGACAACCTGGTGCTCCAGGCCAACCAGCGCGAAGAGCTGATCCGGGTGCGGCACAACCTGCGCGCCAACGTTCCGATGTATGACCTGGAAGTGGACCGCGACAAGGCCAAGACGCTCGGCGTCGATTTCGGCGACGTCTTCGTCACGCTGCAAGCCCAGCTTGGCGGCATGTACGTCAATGATTTCAGCCAGTTCGGCCGCACTTACCGGGTCATGCTCGGCGCCGAAAGCCAGTACCGCTCGCGCCCGGAGGATCTGCGTCATTTCCAGGTTCGAAACGAGGCCGGCGAAATGGTGCCGATTGCCGGCATCGCAAGCCTGGAGCCGGCACAGGGGCCGACACAGCTGGAGGGTTTCAACCTGTACCGCAGCGTCACGATCAACGGCGAGCCGGCCGCCGGCGCGTCGACCATCGAAAGCGTGGCGGCAATGGAAGAGCTGATGGCCGATCTCCCGGACAATTATTCGTTCGCCTGGGCCGGCCAGACCCTGCAGGAACTGGAGGCGGGCAACCTGATCGTGGTGTTGTTCGCCCTGGCCATCGTCACCGTCTATCTGTTCCTGGTCGCCCTGTACGAAAGCTGGACCCTGCCGGTGGCCGTGATGCTTTCGGTCCCGCTCGCCTTTCTCGGCTCGTTCATCGCCTTCCGCTTCACCGGACAGCCGGTGGACATCTATGCGCAGATCGGCCTGGTTCTGCTGGTTGCCATGGCCGCAAAGACAGCCATCCTCATCGTCGAATTCGCCGCACAGCTGCACCGCGAAGGCAGGTCGATCGTGGCCGCTGCCGCCGAAGCCGCCGTCCAGCGCTTCCGAGCGGTCCTCATGACCGGGCTGTCGTTCATGCTCGGGGTGACGCCGCTGGTGCTGGCTACCGGCGCCGGCGCAGCGAGCCGGATCAGCCTGGGCGTGACCGTGCTCTGGGGCATGGCGGCCGCCATGATCCTGGTGACGCTGATGACGCCGGCCTTTTACGTCATGATCCAGAGCTTGCGCGAGCGCTTTTCCGGCGCAGCGGCGACGCCCGCACCGGGCCCGGATCATTCGGCGCCAGCCGAGTCCACCCCGTGACGCCGGGGACAACCGCAACGCTTGCGTGATGATCGGGTCGAAAAGGCGCCGTCTTCACCGCCCGCAAGCTGGCCAAAACCGCGCTTTTGCCGCGTAATCCGGGGCGCCGGGCGCGGCATCGGGCCGGCCCGGACAGAAAATCGCTCACGCACGGCCGGTATGATGCTTCCGGTTATTCACGCATGAACATCAACTTGAGTCAGGCAAGTCGCATTCAGTTCTCGTCGACCGAACAGCTGCAGGCCGCGCTTGCGGCTGTATGGGACGTAGAGATCACCCAGTCCGAATCCGGACCCATCGAAACCTCGTTGTGGTCGTCGAGGGCCGGCGACTGCCTGATTTACGGCAGCACTTCATCCCTGGCTCTGGTCTGCTCTGGCCAGCGTTCGACCGAGTACTGGACCATCACCCCGGTCACCCGCAGCTGCGCCGGCGCAAGGTTTCGCGGGCAGCGCCTGGACGAGGGTGACCTGCTGCTGCTCGATCCGGGCGGCGAGGTTTTCCAACAAACCGCGGCGGGCCACTGTCAGCATGCGATCTCCATCCCGGTGAAGCTGGCTGAACGGATCGTGCAGGCCGAATACCACAACGAATCCCAATCGCTGCTGCGCCAGTGGTGCGTGAATTCCAACCCGCGAATCTCGGCCCGGCTCGAAAAAACGCTGTGGGACATCCTTTCCGGCGGCCTGGAGATGGCCGCGCACGTCGGTCCGACCGAACTGGCCGCTCAGGTGATCGCCCTGACCCAGGCCGGCGCAGCCCCGAAATCCATTCGTTCGAGCTTGGCGCATCGGCGCCGCATCGTGTCCCGGGCCGAAGAGCTCATTCGCAGCCGGCTGGACCGGCCACCCAGCGTTACCGAGCTGTGCGAAGCAACCCATGCCAGCCGGCGGCTGCTGTTCTATGCCTTCAAGGAACTGCTGGGCCGCTCGCCGGCCGCCCACGCCAAGATATTGCGCCTGTACGCCGCCCGCCGCCGCATCCTCGCCGGGGCGGATCGGCGCTGCATCCAGCAAGTCGCCATCGACCTCGGTTTCTGGCATCCGGGACAATTCGCCATCGACTACTCCCGGCTGTTCGGCGAGCAGCCAAACCAATCTCGGCTGCGGTTCGCGGCGGGTTCCTGAGCGACCCAAAACGACAAACCGGGCAGGCTCGATCCGCCTTCCGACCGTCGCCGCCGACGATCGAGTCGTTCCACCTGCGCCACGATGCGAACGACCGGGCGCTGTTGAATTGCAGGGCCGTTCCCCGCCCCATCCAGTGAATCGAGCCCGTCCCGGACAATTGCTGCAGCTCGACCGACCGGTCCGTCCGGCCGGCGCTAATCCCGCCGCAGGGATTCCGAAATCGCGATCGGGCTCGGCACCTTCAGCACGATCCAGTAGGTCGACGCGATGAACGTCAGGATGGTGGTGGCCTGGACGATGTAGGAAGCCCGATCGGTCATCAGGCCGCTGCTGAGGCCGACCACGGCCACCAGCAGCGAGAACTCGCTGACCTGGCCGAGCCGGATGCCGATTTCGCGCGAGACGGCGGGCTTTTCGCCCTGGCGGCGGAACAGCCAGGCGAAGGTCAACGGCTTGACCAGCATGAGCAACCCGGCCAGCGTCAGCGCCGGCCAGAACACCTGCGGCAGCAGCGACATGTCGAAGCGCGCGCCGAGCGAGAAGAAGAACACCACCAGGAAGAAATCGCGCAGCGGCTTGAGCGTCCCGGCAATGACGCGCGAGATGGGACTGGTCGCGATCGCGACCCCGGCGATGAACGCACCGATTTCGTAGGACATGCCCAGCGCATGCCCGGCCACGGCGACCGCCATGCACCAGCCGATCGCGGACAGGAAAACGTACTCCTGGATCTGATCGAAGCGCTGCATCAGCGGCATCAGCCCGTAGCGGCACAAGCCCAGCGCGGCCGCGAACAGAAGCGGCGCGGTGAGCAGCAGCACGCCGACGTCGACCAGCGGATTGGCGCTGCCGGCAAAGCCCTGGATGAACAGGATCACGGCAATCGCGATGATGTCCTGCAGCAGCAGGATGGCGACGATGATTTCGCCCAGGCGCTGGTGATGCAGGGTGGAGGTCGGCAGGAGCTTGAGGCCGAGGATGGTGCTGGAAAACATCACGGCCGCACCGATCAGCACCGCCTGCAGCACGTCCAGGCCGAAGGCGATCGCCACCCCGGCGCCGATTGCGAAGAACACCACGCAGGTCACCAGCGTGACCATGACAGCTTCCCGAAGCATGTGCAGAAGCTCGCGCGGTTCGAGGTTCAGCCCGAGCAGGAACAGCAGGAAGATGATGCCGAACTCGGCCATACCTTCCAGGATTTCGATATTGCCCACCAGCCCGAAGCCCCACGGGCCCAGTAGCGCACCCAGCACGATATAGGCCACCGGCAGCGCCTGGCGCGCATACAGGGCCGCCGTGGCGATCACGGCGGCGCCGGTGAAGATCAGGAAGATCAGCTGGATGAAGGCATCGGCGTGCATGGCCGATTCAGTGTACCGTGCGACTCGGCCCGCGCACCACCAGGCACGATGCACCGATGCATTCGGACGGACCTGACACCACTCTGGCCTCCCCCGTCAACGGGACAGGGAACCAGTAAACGCGGATCGGCTGGCGGCGGCCATGCCGGACCGGGTCACTCGCCGGAGGAAGCTCCGTCGACGTCGTAGCGCTCGAACCATGCCAGGATGTTGTCGATCTTGGCGATCATCCGCGAGGGCTTGCCGGCGATGCCGTGCGGACTTTCGGGCACGCGCACCATCACCGTGTCGACGCGCTGCAGCTTCAGTGCCTGGTAGTACTGCTCGGTCTCGGAAATCGGCGTGCGGTAATCCTCCTCACCGGTGATCAGGAGCGTCGGCGTGGTGACGTTGCCGACCAGCGACAGCGGCGAGCGCTTCCAGTAGTGCTCGAATTCCTCCCACGGCAGCCCCGGGAACTGGTGCTCGATCTGCGAAGTGTAGATGTCGCCGGTCAGCGTCTTGGAAATCCAGTTGATTACCGGCTTGGCCACGGCCGCGGCGCGGAAGCGATCGGTCAGGCCGATTGCGTAGGCCGCGGCAATGCCGCCGGCCGAGCCGCCGGTGATGAACAGCCGGTCGGGATCGACGAAGCCCTTTTCGATCATCGCGTCGACACCGGACATGTGGTCGCCGAAGTCTTCTTCCGACGAGTACTTGTATTCGAGCTTCATGCCGAATTCCTCGCCGTACGACGACGAACCGCGGTGATTGTCGTAGAACACCACATAGCCCTCGGCGGCAAAGCGCTGCATCTCCGCCGAAAAATGCGGTCCGTAGGCCAGGTGCGGCCCGCCGTGAATTTCCAGGATCAGCGGGTAGGTCTTGTCCGGATCGAAGTCCGGCGGCGTCAGGTACCAGCCCTGGATTTCGGTGCCGTCGACGTCCGAGTCGTAGACGATCTCGTGGACCTCGGCCAGGTCGCGGTGGCCCAGCAGGTTCTCGTTGAGCCGGGTCAGGCGACGCGGCTCGCCACGATCTTCCTTGACGAACAGGTCGGCCGGGCGCCGCGCCGAGCCGGCCGTGTATGCAATCGCGCCATCGTCGGCGAGCGAGAAGTCACCGCTGATGTAGGGACGGCCGATCGTCGTTCCGCCCAGGCCTTCGGCGACCCTTCGCACGTCGCCGCCGGTGGTGACGAATCCGACATTGCGTTCGCCGCGGTCGTCGAAATGAAAGTAAACGCCCGAGCCGTCGGCGTCCCAGCGCGGGTCTTCGGCAGAGCGGTCCAGGTCGGCGGTGAGAATGTCGAGATTCGAGCCGTCGACATCGATGACCGCCACCGACGAGATCGAGTACTGCCGGCCCTGGTGATCGTCGCGCTCGAACGCGATGCGGCTGCCGTCCGGCGACACGGCCGGCGCCTGCTCGACGCCCGGCAGGTCGGTCAGCTGCTCGAGTTCACCCGACTCGACCGCGACGGCATACAGGTCGCGCTCGGTGCGCTCGTACTGCCAGTCCTCGGTCCGGTTGGTGGAAAACACGATGCGCTCGCCGTCGGGCGTCCAGGCCAGCGGGCCCGCATGGTCGTAGTCGCCGGTCGTCAGCCGGCGCGCGCTGCCGCCGTCGGCCGGTACGACGAATACGTGCTCGAAGCCCGGATCGATAAAGCCGCGGCCGTCGAAGCGATAGATCACGCTGTCGATGACCTCGACCTCCGGCGCCCACTCGGCGCCCTCGGGCTTTTTCGGCGGCTCGGCCAGCGACGGCTTTGCGGCCGGCACGCGCATGGTGAATGCGATGCTTTTTCCATCCGGCGACCAGGCAATGGACGAGGGCGAGTCGACCAGGTTGGTCACCAGAGCGGTCGCGCCGGACTCCATCCAGCGCACGAAAAGCTGCGGCTTGTCCCCGGCCTCGGCGATGTAGGCCAGGCGCTCGCCGTCGGGCGACCAGCGCGGCGATGAATAACTGGACTTGCCGGAAAGCAATGGCCGGTGATCGCTGCCGTCGGCCGCCGCAATCCAGATGTTGCCGCGCGTATCGTCGATCATCACGTCGTTGATCGCGCGCACGTAAGCGACTCGGCTGCCGTCCGGCGCGATCCGCGGATCGCTGGCGTACTGCAGCCCGAACAGGTCCTCGGCCGTCAGGTGTTGCGTTTGATTGGCATGACCCGCGTCGTCGCTGGCGCCGGCGAACGGCGCTGCGGACGTCATGCACAGCGCAATTGCAAACAACACGGTGATGGGGAAAGTCTTCTGCATTGCAATCTCCTTGGCCTGATTCGTTCGAATTCCGGAAAGATGCTGGACCGTTTTCGGCGCGACCTGCATTTTATGGCGCGGACGCATCCGCTGCGAGTGCCCGAACCCGCCGCTCCAGTTCGGCGACGTGATCGTCGGCGTCGCCGATTCGCCGCAGGGCGTCGGCCAGGTCGAACAGGTAGTCGCGGTTGGCCCCGCTGGGCCCGCGGGCCCCGGCAATGTGCGCGGCAACCTCGTCGAGACCTGCCGGGCCCAGGTACGCCGGGTTGTGCTCACTGGCAACATACAGGGTTCCGGAAACGGTTTTGCCGGAATCGGCCAGGGCGATGTCGACCCGATGACGCGCGTAGCCGTTCTTTTCCCGATGATCCAGGTGCGTGAATACGCCGGGCTCGATGCGGTAGGCCATGCCGCGGCAGATGGTGCCCGGCGCCGGCAGCAGCGTGACCACGCGGCCCGGCGCCTCGGGCGTGCCTCGATGATCGTGCGAGCCCTGCCAGAACCGCCGCGTCCAGCCGGCAATGCTGGCGACCCGGCGTTCGATATAGGGGAAATCGACCTTGTAGATCAGCGAGCCGTAGCCGAACACCCACTCGGGCTGACGCGCATCGGCTGTGCGACTATCGGTCACGGTCGCGTGGCCGGAATCTTCGACCATCTTCGGCGGAATCCTTTCCGCGGCATGCGCCCGCAACTTACTCCAGCTCACCGGGCGCGGGCGGCGCGGTCGCTTCGATGATGGTCGCGGGCGAATCGATCCGGTAGCTGTGTGGCTTGTCGGCCGGAATGACGAACGAATCGCCCTGGGTGAGTTCGGCTTCGGTATTTCCCAGCAACAGCGTCATGTCGCCTTCGACCACGTAACCGACGATTTCGTACGGCCGCGAACGCATGGACTTGCCGTGCGCGGTGTGATTGCGCCAGAGCCGCAGGGCGGTTTTCTCGCCGCCGGCCAGCCGGGTTTCGCCCGACCGCCCACGCTGGGCCTGGGCCCGTGTCGTGACATGATCATTCATGTTGATCACGGCTTTTCGCGCGCGGCTGCCCGAATGACTGGACCCGTGGCCGGCATTCTCGTATCCGGTGAAGCCGTGCGCCTCGGCGGCGAAATCGGCATCGGAAACGTCGCGTTCGGGCGGCTGGCGCTCGCGGTCCAGGTGAGCGTCGAGGTTGTGGGGCTCGTTCTCGCAATTGAGTCGATGCTTTTTCTCGGTCACGGCGTGCTTCCCGCTTGAGTGTTCCCCGAGGGTACGGATCCGGGGTGAAAAGCGCGATTCCTGCGCGTCTGGCACGGCCGGGACTTCCGCAGTCAGCCACCCGTCGATTCGACGCCGAGAGGCCTCGGCTTGGGCCTGATAGGCACCCATGGCCATGGCGTTGACTAGCAGGCCCTTCTCATCGGTGGCAAGGTCAACATCGCCATGGGCAGCACACGACATATGTCACCTTTTTTATTATGCCAAATGTCACCTTTTTATGCTACACTTTGCCTAACGGGCTTACGCTCGAGACGCCATGGAGGACGTGACCATGTTGAACACAGCCATTCCTCAGGACACCCTGCGCGAATCCATGCCCGCCGCCTTCCGGGTGGCCATTCGCACGCTGGCTGCGTGGGGGTTTACCCACCACGAAATGGCCGCGACATTGGGCTTGGAGTCTCGCACTCTGTACCGCTATAAGCGCCAGGGACTTCCGGCACGGGCAATTTCGCCAGACCTGATCGAACGAACGTCCTATGTCCTTGGTATCGAGAAGGCGCTGGAGATTCTCCTCGCCGGCGAACCAGAACAGGAGGAGCATGACATCCGACGGTGGATCAACTCTCCTTCAGATGCCCCGCTTTTCGCCGGCCACCCTCCAAAAGGGCGCCTGACCACCGGCCGCGCGGCGGATCTGTTCCAAGTGCGCCAGTATCTGGATGGCTGGCGGGGCGGAGATTTTGCCTGAGCGTCTGCCCGATCATTTTCGGGAAGCCCTACCCGGCACCCGCGATTGGTATCGTGTAGTCCCGTCGCGCTTTCCACCTGTTCAGCTTTGGGATCGCCTATCCAGCCGCGAGGAATTGAACGCGGTTGCTGCCGTGGAAGGGGCGACAAATGCTCGCCTCACCGACAGTTTGGGCGAAATCAACCTGGTCCCGAAAAACGACTGGATTTTTGGCCCGGGCGCCAGCCCGGTCATGGCAGCGTTTTGCCATCCTTCGCCGCAGGGCAGTCGGTTCTCGACCGGAGACTATGGTGTTTACTACGCGGCTGATTCAGTCGATGCCGCGGCGACTGAAGTCGCCTACCACCGCCGTCGGTGGTTCCTGGACAACCGGATTCCTCCTCGCACGGATACCTACCGCTGCTACATCGGATCTGTTGCCAAACCGCTGGTGGACATCCGCGAGGAGCCCGATCCCCGCGTGTTGCACGATACAGACGATTGGCAGGCATCCAGGAGCTTTGGAGTCACATGCCGTCGGGATGCGCGGTGGGGTATTCACTTCGATAGTGTTCGATCAGAGGGCGCTGAATGCGTTGCGCTCCTCCGGCCACCGGCCTCGTCACCTGTCATCCAGGGGTGTCATCTGACCATGGCATGGGACGGGGAGCGTATTTCAGAGTGGGAAAGAATTGACGGATGAGTCGCCTGCGGTCAAGTATCGGGGCGCACGGGAATGGTGCCGGCAATCCGCGTTTGGGGTGCCACTTTATGCTTCCCCAACCAACCCATGTGGGATCGTCTGGGAAAATGGTGGGCCCTGCAGGACTTGAACCTGCGACCTACCGATTATGAGTCGGCTGCTCTAACCAGCTGAGCTAAGGGCCCGGTTTCAGGTATCGATGCTACTCGTCGCCGCTGCTTTCCTCGGCCTGGCGCATCTTCTCGGCGTGCGGGGTGGGGATCCTGCCTTCCTTGTCGGTGCCCAGCGGCTTGGCCTCGATGCCCTTGGCCTCGAGCTCCTGCTTCTTGCGTTCCTGAACATAGCCGAGGTTGTTCTTGTACATATCGGCAATCTTGTCGACTCCGCTGGGCGCGAGAAAGCCGTTGTTGCCGGCCGTGATGAAGGTTGCATAGATGCCGGAGGCGGCCATCAGCGCGGCCGATACGACCTTGACATCCTGGTCTTCCTCCTTGGCCAGCTTGTTGGCCAGGTCGATGAATGCGGTGGTGGCACGATTGTGCGCCGCCAGCTGCTTCCGCTGCTGTTGTTTGGATTCCTGCTCGTTCATTCGTTTTCCGTGTGCGTGAATTGGTGACCCGGGCGGCGGGCCGGCCGGAGCCGCGATAAAGCGATAGCTCCGTTCAGCGGTCTATGATATAGCTGACGTCGGCGCCTGTGTCGCGCTCCCCGGATGTGGCGCGCAGGCCCCAGTGGCGCGAGAGCTCCCAGCGCGCAGCCAGCACGTTGCCGGTGTCGAACAGCCCCAGACCATAGCTGACGAACACCTGCGGCAGCACCCAGAATCCCACGCTGAACGCGCCCTGGCCGCTGGCGTGATCGAAATCCGCCCCGGTCAGAATATAGGCCAGCGCCTTTTCGCGACTGGTCGGTGGCGCCGTGAAGAGAGTGATTTCGGGGTCCCGGGCGGGCCCCCGGATCTGGACCCCCGCCTCTTCGACTTCCGGGTCGCCGAAGATGTCGCGTACGGCTTCGATCTGCAGCACCGGATTGTCGACCGGATTGCCTGTAAACAGCACGTCGCCCTCGGTCACCTCGAGGTTCTGCCCGTAGGCGCGATAGGAACCGTCGACCAGCTCCAGTGTGCCGCGTGCCGCCGGCATGACCCGCTGCGGCTCCCATTCGAGATTGAGTTCGCCGGCCACGTTCGTTTCGAGCCCGGCCGCGGCCAGCCGGACGTCGTCGCTCAGGCCGATGCGAACGCTGCCGACGATATCGCGCAGCGGCAGGGATTGTTCTTCCGGGTCGCCTTCGGAGCGACCCTCGACGATGACGTCGGAAGAAGCCGCCACGCGCTGTTCGCTGCCCGGCGGAAGCCCCAGGCGCGCGCTATCGATGTCCACGCTGCCGTTGATTTCCAGGCGCTCGGGCTCGAACCCCAGGGCAAGATCGGATGAAAGCGTCAGCCGCAGCCAGTCGACGTCGAACAGCTGCAGCTCGTCGCCGACCAGCGACAGATCGCCGCGCCAGCCCGCAGCGTCGTTCAGGTCGAGATTGCCGGCGACTTCGGCGTTTCCCTGGCCGGCACTGAAACTGCCGTCGATCCGTCCGCCGGCCTCGTCGGCTTCCAGCGTCAGCGCAAGCGCCTCCACCCGGGTGCCCAGTGGCGCGTGCAGGAACGAGCCGTCGCGAATGGCCAGCCGGCCGTCGAATGCCGGAGCGCTGAGCGGTCCATTCACCCGAAACTCGCCCTCCAGCCGTCCGCCCAGGCGGTCCAGTTGCGGCACCAGGCGATTGAGCGCGCCGAGCCTGGGCAGGCTGAGGTTGGCGCTGGCGTCGAGTTGCATGTCGGCCGGTGCGTTGAGGTTCGGAATGCTGGCGCTGGCGACCAGTTCGCTTTCTGCTTCCAGCCGCAGCTTCAGATTCGTCTCCAGCGCGCCTGGACGCGGCGAATGCAAACTCAGCCGTGCGCCGCGAATCCGGAGCAGGTCCTCTTCGGCCTCGAGCATGCGCGCTGCGCCGGCGCCCAGCAGCAGCTCGGCGTCGACGCTTTCGACGCCGTCTGAATTCCAGTTCACACGCGCGACGCCGCGCAGATCGTTATCCAGCGTGAACACCGGATCCATCGGCAGCAAAAGCAGGTCCATGGGCAACGAGTTGAACGCCACGGCCGCCCGGCCGCTCGCCGCGCCCTCCAGATCGTTGAGGCACACTCGGCCGTTTGCGCTGGGCGTCCACAGGCAGCCCGGTCCGGCGCGTACCATGCCGTCGGTGTACTCGACCGGCAGGTCTTCCTCCAGCTGCCAGGCGCCCAGCGGCGTATCCGAAATCACCAATCTGCGCAGCTGGCCCGACCAGCCGATGGGGTCATTCAGGCATTCGGTCAGCTCGCCGCCGAGTTCCAGGTCGAGGGTGGCGCGCGTACCGCTGGAGTAGACGTTCAGCGCGTGCTCGGCGCAGTCTCCTTGCAGCTGGACTTCGACCCGGTCGAGCCGCTCCCATGGGTTGAGGTCGACGTTTGCGGCATCGATACGGGCTTCGATGCCTTCCTGCTCGCCCCAGTTGGCACGGCCGGTGGACGTGACCTCGGCGGTTCGAAAGTCCAGCCAGGCCACGCCCGGGCTTTGCAGCTCCCAGTTCAGGCTTTTGTCGCCCGGATTGAAACCGGCATCCAGCGATACTTCACCGGCCAGGTCCGGCCACAGCTGAACCAGTTGGCCGGCGCGCACCTCCAGCTGCCAGGCCTGGCCGCCTTCGGTGTTCAGCGCCATCCGATTTGCGCCCAGCGAAACCTCCAGATCGGCGCGCCGAACCTCGGTCTCGCGCAGCGACAGTCCACCCGATCCGGCCAGCGGCTGATTGCGCAATCGCCCGTCCAGGCGGTTGATGACCACGCTTGCGACCAGCGGTTGCAGCTCGGCCAGGTCCAGCGCCAGGTCGGCATCGATCGCGCCGGGCAGTTCGGGCACCCAGGCGGCCGGATCGACCTGGCGCAGCGCCAGATCAAGGCGGGCGCTGGGGCTTTCGCCGAACCCGACGCGGCCGGTCAGCCCGACTTCGCCGGCCCCGTCGAAATCGATTCGGCCGGTCCGGATCTCCGCGCTTTCGGCGTCGCCGTCGGCCTTCAATTCCACCCGTGCGCGCGGTTGTTCGGGCGCGTCCAGCCACGCCTCGAGTTCGGCGCGCCACTCGTCCAGCGTGCCGCTGGCGTTCAGTCGCCCGGATTCACTGGCAAACAGCGGCTCGCGATCGTCCAGCACCGGCGGCCAGACCAGCGAGTCCCATTCCAGCGCCACCTCCAGCGCTTCGGTCGTGGCATCCAGCGCGCCGTTGCCGGCCAGGGTCAGCGGCGCCGGCGGGGCGCGCAGTTCGATATCGGCCACGCGCAGCACTTCACCGTCCCAGCGCGCATCCAGGCCGCCCGAGACGCGCGCCTGGGCCGGCCAGTCGGGATACATGGAAGTGAAGTCGAGGTTTTCCAGCGCGACCTGCGCATCGGCCGACAGTGCATCCAGGCCCACCGATCCGGTCACGCCAATGCGGCCGTCGAGCAGCGAAAGGTCGCCGCGCGATACCGTGATGGTATCGGCGCTGCCGTCGGCCGCCAGGTCGACGTCCACGGTTGGCTGATCCGGCCATTCGACACGACCGGCCAGCTCGACCTGCCAGGTTTCCAGTGATCCCGCGCCCTCGAGCTCGATGTTCTCGATGCGCCCGGCGATCCCGGGCCAGTCTTCCAGCCCGCCCGAAAGCGACAGTTCGCCGTTCAAGGCGTCCATGGCCGGCAGTTCGGCCAGCGAGGCCTGCATCCGGGCCGTAAACGGTCCGCTGCCCCGGGCCTGCAGTTCCAGCGCATCGAGCGGACCGGAGATTTCGGCGTCCAGGCGCTGCGTGGTTGCACCATCGAGCGCCCAGCCGGCTTCCAGGTCCAGGTCCACCGGCCACGGCGCGGAAAGGCCGAAATTGCCGCCGGCCGACAGCGAATAGGGCGCCATCTCGAGCGCCAGCGAATCGATTTCCAGCTGCTCGGCGTAACGGCCGGCAAATGCGGCGCGCTGGATTTCGAGCGGCGGGGCGTCGCCCGCGGCGGCGTGCAGAGAGAAATTCAGCAGCTCGAATTCCGCTACGACCACCTCGACCGGCGCACGATAGTCCCCCATCTCGAACGGCGCCGGTTCGACGGCTTCCTGCTCGCCTGCCGGCGGGGTCACCGCGACGTCGGCCAGCTTCAGCCGCTTGATCGTCAAGCGCGTCGGCAGCAGCCGGACCCCGACCGCCAACTCCAGCCGGCCGACCGTGGCCTGAAGGCCGGCCTGCTCGAACGTCAAGCCATTCAAAACCAGGCCGCGACTCAGTCCTCCCTCGAGGCGGTCGTATTCCAGTTTCTCGAGCCGCGCCTGGGCCTGGCCGACCAGGAATTTCGCTCCGCCCTCGGTGCCGGTCAGCCACCACCACCCGATGGCCAGCATCACCACCAGGGCCGCCAGCGCGATCGCGATATAGCGCAACAGTCGTTTCACAGCAGCTTGGTCCCGATCGTGAAGTGGATTCGAAAGCTGTCGTTGTCCAGGGCACGCGCCACGTCGAGCTGCACCGGACCGATCAGCGTATACCACCGCAGCCCCAGCCCGGCGGAGCTCTTGAGCGCCGGGTCGGCGAAGTCGTTGAACGCGTTGCCGACATCATAGAACGCGGCGGCGGCAAAGTCGCCGGCGAAGTTGTACTCGTATTCGATCGAGCCGACCAGCGTGTGATTGGCTCCGTTGCGGTTGGTGCTCAACGCCTCGTACCCGTAGCCGCGTACCGAACGGTCGCCGCCGGCCTTGAAGCGGAACAGTTCCGGCAGCTCGGTGATGTCGAGCTTCAGTCGACGCGGATCATCCGGGATGCTCAGATCGAAGGTCGTGGTATTGGCGGCCGTGTAGCCCAGCTCGCCGCGCGCCAGCAGCTTGTGCCGCGGCAGGAACCGCCAGTGCCAGCGGGCGTTGAGATAGCCCTGCAGAAAGCTCGTGTCCGAGCCCAGCGACTCCAGCGAACCCAGCACCCGAGCCTCGGCGTAAAGTCCCTCGGCCGAAAAGCCTCTGCCGACGAGTCGGAGCAGGGTCCATTCGCCGCCGATCGCGACGGTGTTGGTATCGGTGTCGAGAAACTCCCGCAGGCCCGGATTGGATTCCAGCAGCGCGGCCTGCTCGTCGTTGAGCGAGCCTGCGGAAAAGGCATCGAACTGTTCGTTGAGGAAAGTCACGAACAAGCGTTCGCGCAGCGGCTCGAACGGGCGCGCGAACAGGGGGCGCTCGCGCAGCCGGCCCGCGGTCACCTGAGCCTGGTTCCGGTTGCCGCTGAATGAATCGAACACCGGCTCGTTGCGATCGACGTCTTCGAAGCGGAAGCGGTCGCTCTCGCGCTTGAGCAAGAGCTCGCCGGTCAGAAAGTTCCCGGGCTGGTTGCCGAACGGATGCTCGTAGTTGCTGCGCAGCACGAACTCGCTGTCGGTCTGCTGTGCGCCGAAACGCGTGTCCAGCCGGTCGCCGCGGTCGGACAGGTAATGACGCGTCCAGCCGAGTTGCACCCGGGCGCCGGTGTCGGTGCCGAAACCGGTCGACACGCGGTAAGTATTGGGCAGGCGCTTGTCGAGCGCGTAGCGAAGGTCCACCGTATCCGAATCCGGGTTGCGGCGCTGCTCGACCACGACCTGGTCGAAATACGCCGTTTGCACCAGCACCTCGCGCTGGCGATCGATTTCGGAACTTTCGTACGGCGCGCCGGGCTCCAGCACCGTCAGCGCATTCATCAGGCCCAGATTGAAACCGCTGTCGCCGTAGTCGATCTCGCCGATGGTGTAGCGCGGGCCCGCATCGTAGTCAACGTGGATCGAGGCGTCGCCCCGATCGGGCTGAACGCGGATCGTGCGCCGGGCGAAGCGCGATTCGAAGAAACCATGCGCCTCGGCGATCTGTTCGAGCCGCGACAAGGCCTCTCGCCATGGCCGATGAAGCAGCACCGAGCCTTCCTTCAACGGCCAGTCCTCCCGCCATTGCTGAAAGGCTTCGAGTTCGCGGGCCGGCTCGCTGATCGTGATGTCGATCGAAGCCACCGTCACCGGCTCGCCGGGCTGGATGTCCACCTGTGCCCGCCAGGGCCGGCCTTCGCCGTCGGGTTCGATCAGTCTCGCCGAAACATTGGCCGAGTAGTGTCCGAACGGCTCCAGCGCCTCGCGCACCTCTTCGCGCGCATTGCGCGCCATCTGGCGCAGCCGCCAGACCGAAACCCGCTCCAGATCCTCGGCCTTCTTCAGCGACAGCGATGCTTCCACGTTGGCGCGCATTGCGTCGGAAACGCCCGAAATTTCGGTCACCACGGACTGGGCCACGGCCAGTACCGGGGTCAGCACGAGCGCCAATCCCAGAACGGACCTGATTGCGGAACGAGATCTCATTGGGAGACTTTAACGCCGGAACGCTTTCGGCACGATGAAAATTCACCGTTTTTAACCTTGGCGGGCGGGCGCGCATCCGGCGCCTGGCGCCCGGACCTCAAGCTGCATCCCGTTGCTCCCGGTCGAGCTGGCGATAGCCGATGGCCTCGCCCAGGTGGGTATTGGTGATCTTCTCCGCGTCCTCGAGATCGGCGATGGTGCGCGCGACCTTGAGGATGCGCTGGTGGGCGCGTGCCGACAGGTTGAGCCGCTCGCAGGCGGTCTCCAGTAGCTGCTCTCCTGCCGCGTCGAGCCGGCAGTGATCGCGCACGCCGGCCACGTCCAGTCGCGCGTTCAGCGCGCCTCTTCGGTGCTGCACGGTACGCGAAGCGGCCACGCGCTCGCGCACGTCGGTTGACGCCTCGCCGGCCGGAAAGCGCCCGAACTTCTGGCGCGGGACTTCGACGTGCAGGTCGATGCGGTCCAGCAGCGGCCCGGAGACTTTCGAGCGGTAGCGGTGGATCTGGTCCGGCGAGCAACGGCAGCGGCCGGATTCGTCGCCGGCATAACCGCAAGGGCACGGGTTCATTGCCGCGATCAGCTGGAAACGAGCGGGGTACTCCGCCTGCAGCGCCGCCCTGGAAATAACGATGCGGCCCGATTCCAGCGGCTCGCGCAGCACCTCGAGCACCTTGCGGTCGAACTCGGGCAGCTCGTCGAGGAACAGCACGCCGTTGTGCGCCAGCGAGATTTCGCCCGGCCGCGGCCGCGTGCCGCCGCCGACCAGCGCCACGCCGCTGGCGGTGTGGTGCGGCGCGCGAAACGGGCGTTCGCGCCAGCGCTCCGGCTCCAGCGGCTTGCCGCACACCGAACCGATCGCCGCGGTCTCCAGGGCTTCCGGTTCGTCGAGCATGGGCAGAATGCCGGGCAGGCGCGAGGCCAGCAAGGTCTTGCCGGTGCCCGGCGGGCCGATCATCAATAAATTGTGGCCGCCGGCCGCGGCGATCTCCAGCGCGCGGCGGGCCCGGGCCTGGCCGCGAACGTCTTCCAGGTCGGGCATGTCGGTTGCACCGCGAGCCTGGATCCGCACCGGCAGGTCCAGTTCGGCGCGGCCTGCAAGTGCGGCGCACACGCCGGCCAGGTCGTCGGCGAGCCGACAGTCGGTGTTGCTGACCAGCCCGGCCTCGGGCGCGTTGGCGCGCGGCAGCACCAGGCAGCGCCCGGCGTCGCGCGCATGCAGGATCGCCGGCAGACAGCCCGATACGCCCTGCACCTCGCCGGCCAGCGACAGTTCGCCGAGAAATTCGTGTTGCTCCAGCGCATCGGTCTTGAGCTGCCGGGAGGCGACCAGGATGCCCAGCGCGATCGGCAGGTCGAACCGGCCGCCGTCCTTGGGCAGGTCGGCCGGCGCCAGCGATACCGTGATGCGTCTGGAGGGCGGAGAAAAACCGGAGTTCGCGATGGCAGCGCGCACCCGGTCGCGCGATTCGCGCACCGCCGAGTCGGGCAGCCCGACGATGTTGAAGCTCGGCAGCCCGCCGGCCAGGTGGACTTCGACCCGCACCGGCGGGGCCGACACGCCGAGCTGGGCGCGGGTATGGACGATGGCCAGGTTCATGGCGTTCCCTTGAATGAATCAACGGCCGCCAGTCTGGCGCGGGGCTCGCCGGGACGCATCGGCAACGCAGCCTGAATTCGGGTAGGAAAAACGGAAGCAATCGGGTAGGTAAGTTGGCCGCACGCCGAGCGACAACTAACTCAAAGGTTGAATTTCTCTGCGCCTCTGCGTCTCTCATCAAACAGGCTTGCTGGTGCGCTTCGCTGTGCTCAGCGGCACCCTACGCGGGTGGTGAGTTTGTAGGGTGCGGTTGAGCGCGGCGAAGCGCACCATCTGTTTGCTCAGCGACAGTAGGCCCGGTTACGGGTAGGAGGGTTCGCGAGAGCTGGTTTCAAGGCGTCGATCTTTCTTAATCAGCCCTCGGCACGGATCGCCGGGCGGCTGCGGACGCGCTCGTACCACTTCGACAGGTTGGCGCGCGCATCCAGCTCCGAACTGGTGACCCGGCAGCCGAAGTCGATCATCACCAGTGCATCGATGTCGGCGACGGTGAAAGCGTCGCCGGCGACGTAATCGCGCTCGGCCAGGAAGCCGTCGAGGTCGTCGAGAAAGTGACCGAAGCGCCGCGTACCGCGCTCGGCCAGCGCTTCGATCTGCGGCACCGGCCGCCGCCCGGGCAGGGCATGGTCGGCCATGCCTTTCGCCGCGTTGCGGAACGCCTCGGCGGCCGACATCATCCCGTTGTGCTCGATCCAGAGCACGTATTGCGTCACGCGTGCGCGCTCCAGCGCTTCGCGACCCAGCAGCGGCGGCTCCGGGTGCAGGCTTTCGAGGTACTGCCGGATGGCGATGCTGTTCCACAGGCAGGTGCCGTCGTCGAGCTCCAGAACCGGGACCGTGCACTCCGGGCTCTTCGCCTGGAATTCGTCGCTCAAGTGTTCGCCGGCTTTCAGGTCGACCTCGACGGTGTCGAGTTCGATGCCCTTCTCGGCCAGGAACAGCGTCACGCGGCGTGGGCTGGGGGCACCGGTACAGGTATGCAGTCGCATGGGTTCTCCTTGATTGACGAGCACTGGAATTGATGCACGCTGGGCTCAGTCGAGTTCTTCGAGTTTCTTCTCGAGCTGTTCCAGCTTTTCGCGCGAGCGCTCCAGCACGCGCTTCTGGATCTCGAACTCCTCGCGCGTGACCAGGTCCAGTTTCGACAGCTGGGCTTCCAGCACCTGCCGAAACCGGGATTCAACGTCCTCGCCGGCCTTCTTCCAGTCGCGCGGCAGCGATTCGGCCAGCTTGCGGGTGATGTCGTCGAGCGTCGTGAAATCGGGCTTGGCCATGGAATGAATTTCCGTTTGCAACACTAAACAGTGTATCCGAGCAGTGACAAGCAAATAGGCAAGTCCGGCGTGCATCACACACTCCTGCGGGTGATCGCGGTAGTCAGATCGTCCAGGATTGGTTACTCTGGCGGAAATTGATCACGGAGCCGGTATCCATGAAGCTGATCACCGCCATCATCAAGCCGTTCAAGCTCGACGACGTGCGCGACGCGCTGGGCGACGCCGGGATCACCGGCATGACGGTCAGCGAGGTCAAGGGCTTCGGCCGCCAGAAGGGCCATACCGAGCTCTACCGCGGCGCCGAGTACGTGGTCGACTTCCTGCCCAAGCTCAAGCTGGAAATCGCCGTGCCCGACGACCGCGCCGAGCGCGTGGTCGAGATCATCCGCGAAACCGCCGCCTCGGGCCGGATCGGCGACGGGAAGATCTTCGTCACCTCGATCGAGCGGGCGGTGAGGATCAGGACAGGCGAGGAAGGCGACCAGGCCTTGTAGGGGTAGGGCCGCGTCTTTTTTGCCCCTGCCGGCGCTTCGTCGGCGCGAAAAATCCTCATGTACACAACTCGTACACTGCGGTTTTTCCCGCCTCGTCATCACCAGCAGGAACAAAAATCCATCGCCCTTCGGTGTACAACGGGTCGTCAGGTTTTAGGGACTTCGTTAGAGCGTGGTTGGGCCGCGTCTTTTCGTCGCTCTCGGCGTCCGGAATCGGGCGCGGTTTTCCCGAAACCGGAACCCGGAAACCCGAAACCCGGGTTTTCCGTAACAATTCTCATTTCCCGGGTTTTCCGAAACTTGCGTTATCCTTGTCACCGAAATCAACCTGTAATCACACATTCGAAGGGCATTCCATGAAAGGCGACAGCAAGGTCATCGAGTTTCTCAACAAGGTGCTGAAAAACGAGCTCACCGCGATCAACCAGTACTTTCTCCACTCGCGCATGCTCGAGGACTGGGGTCTGGAAACGCTGGGCAAGAAGGAGTACCAGGAGTCCATCGAGGAGATGGAGCATGCCGACGAGCTGATCCAGCGCATTCTGTTCCTGGAAGGCCTGCCCAACCTGCAGGACCTGGGCAAGCTGCGGGTCGGCGAAAACGTGCGCGAGGTCCTCGAATGCGATCTCAAGCTCGAGCACCAGGCCATTCCCGATCTTCGCGACGCGGTCCAGTACTGCGAGGAAGTCCGCGACTACGTCTCGCGCGAGCTGTTCGAGAAGATCCTTTCCGACGAGGAAGACCATGTCGACTGGCTGGAAACCCAGATCGAGCTGATGGGCAACGTCGGCGAACAGAACTACCTGCAGTCGCAGATGAAAACGGCCGAATAAGCGGCCGGACTTTACGCCGCCGGCACCTGGCCGGCGGCGCTCCCCACGATAGCGAGAGCGTCCATGAACAAAGCGTCGTCTGCACCGGTCTTCGGTGCATTTCTGGTCATGTTGCTGACTGCCTGCCAACCGGCCGAGGAAGCGGCGGCGCCGGCCGTCGAACCGGGCCCGGATCCGCACAGCTACGCCAATTACGAGCAGGTGCGCGTCGAACACCTGGCGCTGGCGCTGGCGGCCGATTTTTCCGAGCGCACGCTGGAAGGCCACGTCACCCTGCAGCTGGACCGGACAGAATCGGCCGAACGCCTGGTGCTCGATACCTGGAAGCTGGACATCCGCGACGTCAACCGGGTCGGGCCCGACGGCGCGCTCGAACCTCTTTCCTGGCGCCTGCCCGACGCCGATGAAGGCGACGCGCAAGCGCGCGAATACCTCGGCACGCCGCTGGTCGTAGCGCTGGAAGGCGGCGTGGACCAGGTGCGGATCGACTACGCCACCTCGCCCGAAGCGTTCGGCCTGCAATGGCTGGATGGACAGCAGACGACCAGCGGCGAGCCGTTTTTGTTCTCCCAGTCGCAGCCGATCTTCGCGCGCAGCTGGGTGCCGCTGCAGGACACGCCCGCCGTGCGCTACACCTTCGACGCGCAACTGACCGTCCCCGGCGACCTGATGGCGGTCATGGGCGCGGCCGGAAACCCGACCGAAATCCGGCCCGACGGTATTTATGAATTCAGGATGCCGCAGCCGATCCCGTCCTACCTGATGGCGATCGGCGTCGGCAAGCTGGAATTCGAGGCCACCGGGCCGCGCTCGGGCGTGTACGCCGAGCCTTCGCTGGTCGCCGCGGCGGCCGAAGAGTTCTCGGAGCTCGAGGCGATGATCGACGTCGGCGAAGAACTCTACGGCCCGTATCGCTGGGACCGCTACGACCTGCTGATTCTGCCGCCCAGCTTCCCGTTCGGCGGCATGGAGAATCCGCGCCTGTCGTTTATTACACCCACAGTCATCGCCGGCGACAAGTCGCTGACCGCGCTGATCGCCCACGAACTGGCACACTCGTGGTCGGGCAACCTGGTGACCAACGCCGCCTGGCAGGACCTGTGGCTGAACGAGGGCTTCACCACCTATTTCGAAAGCCGCATCGTCGAGGCGCTGTACTCGCCCGAGCGCGCAGAGATGGAGGCGACGCTGGACTGGATGGGCCTGAAGGAAGAGCTCGAAGAACTCGATCCGGCCGCGCAGATCCTGGCCCGCGACCTGTCCGATCAGGACCCGGAGCAGGCCTTCAACGGCGTGCCCTACAACAAGGGCCGGCTGTTCCTGGTGTGGCTGGAAGATCGTTTCGGGCGCGCGACCTTCGATGAATTCCTGCGGCAATACTTCGATCATTTCGCGTTCGAGTCGATCGACACCGAGGACTTCATCGCCTACCTCGAAGCCAACCTGCTGCCGCGCGACCCGGATGCGGTGAGCATGGAACAGGTGCGCGAATGGATCTTCGAGCCGGGCATGCCCGATTACGCGGTGCTGCCGGCCTCGGACGCGTTCGACAAGGTCGACGAATGGCGCCGCCAGTGGCTGGACGGCGAGGTCGAACTGGCCGAAATTCCGGTGGACCAATGGACCGTAAGCGAGTGGCGGCACTTCCTGCTCAAGCTCGGCGACCGGCTTGACGCCGAACAGATGGCTGCCATGGACGAAGCGTTCGGCCTGACCGAAAGCGGCAACGTCGAAATCCTCTACCTGTGGCTGGTGCGCGCCATCGAGGCGCGCTACGAGCCGGGCATCGAACGCCTGGAGCAATTCCTGCTCGAGGTCGGGCGCAACAAGTTCACCCGTCCGCTGTACGAGGAACTGGCCGACACCGACTGGGGCCGCGAATGGGCCATCGACGTCTACCAGCGCGCGAAGCCCGGCTACCACCCGCTGACCCGCCAGGCGGCGGAGCGGGCGCTGGGGATCGCATCCCGGGAAAACTCGGGTTAGTCCGGTCCGGCGGCGCGTGGCAAAAAGCGTGGAGACAATCGACCGCCTAAAGCGTACAATATTGGTCCTGAATCGAGCGCGCCAGTAAACAGATGTTCAGCCAATCCTACGCACCGGTCAAATTCGAACGCGACGCCGACGTGGCCCTGATTCCCGAGGGCCAGATGGTCGAGCTGCCCGCCGGGACCACGGGCTACCTGACCCAGTCGCTGGGCGGGAGCTTCACCGTCTACGTCGACGGACGGCTGTTCCGGCTGGCCGGCGACGACGCAGACGCGATCGGCCGCGAGCCCCCGCCGAAGCCCGAGGTGCCCGAGAACGCCAGCGACAAGGACATCGAGGCCGTCGTCTGGCAGCAGCTCAAGACTTGCTACGACCCGGAAATTCCGATCAATATCGTCGACCTGGGGCTGATCTACGACTGCGACATCTTCAAGAAGGACGACGGCAGCCGCGAGATCGAGGTCCGGATGACGCTGACCGCACCGGGCTGCGGCATGGGCGACTTCCTGGTCGACGACGTCCGCTCCAAGCTCATCATCGTCCCGACGATCGAGCGCGTGGACGTGGAGCTGACCTTCGACCCGCCCTGGAACCAGGACATGATGAGCGAATCGGCCCGCCTCGAAACCGGCATGTTCTGAAGCTCCTTCGCTTCGCCGCAGCGGTTGCCACACGCGACGTCGCCCGCTCCAGCTACTAATGAGGACGTTAGTAACATAGGGCGAACCCCAATGACCCCGGACGATGAACGATAGCGACGCACCCGACGCGCGCAGCGCCATCCGTTTTCCGCTGTCCGGCGGCATGCGCGCGTGGCTGCTGGGGGTCGCGGGCGCCGGCGCTTTCCTGGAACTGCTGGCCGCCACGCCGATTCCGTTGAGCGGCGTGCTCGCATTCGTGCTGCGCCTCCTGCTCTGGATCGCGATCTACCGGCTGGCCAGCGAGATCCTGCTGGCCAGCGCCGAAGGCGAGACCGGGGCGCCAAGCCTGAGCGGCATCGAATCGGCCGACGGGCTTGCCCTTCGACATATCGCGCTGTGGCTACTGGCAACCCTCGCGCTGGTCGTTTGCTCGATCTATACCGGTCCGATCGGCGTTCTCGTCGGAAGCTTTGCGCTCGCCGCCATGCTGCCCGCCGCCACCATCATCCTGACGCTCAGCAAGAGCCTTTCCGAAGCGCTGATTCCGACCCAGTGGCTGCGCCTGGCCGCGCGCATCGGGCGAGCGGATTACCTGCGGCTTTGCGCCGCGCTGCTGGCCGCGGCGCTCGCCTACCTGGCAATCGCCGGCATCATGGCCTGGCTGGGGCCTGGCCAGGGGTTTCGCAACCTGGTGCAGCTTGTCTACTGGGCATTCGCCGTATTCGCCTGGTTTCACCTGGCCGGCCGCACGGTGTACCGGCACAGGGCCGAACTCAACCTGGTCGAGCCCGATACCGAGCCGGCGCGGGCGCCCGAGAAATTCGCGCGCGACCCGGAGACGCTATGGGAGGAAATTCGCAGCCAGGGCGGGACGCGCGAAATGCACGCCGAGCTTGCGCGCCAGCTTGAGCGCGCCGGCACTCGCGAACGACGGCTGGAACACGGCCGGCTGCATCTCGAAACCCTGCTGCTGGCGTTCGAGGCGCCCGAGGAAGCGCTGGACCGCACCAGCCGGATGCTCGAGCTCGATCGCGACTTCGCGCTGGCCTCGCCGGATTCGATGCTGGCCCTGATCCGCGCCGCATCCGATCATCACGCCTCCTGGCTGGTCGGGCAGCTGTGCGCAAACTACCTCGCCGCTTTTCCCGCTTCGGTCAAGCGCGACGAAGTGCGCCTGATTGCGTGTGAGGCGCTGCGCGAAGAATCCTCCGCCAACCGCACAAAGGCCGAGGCGTGGTTTCGCGAACTGATGACGGCGGAGCTTGCCGACGCCCAGCGCGCTCGGCTCGCGTCACTGGCGCCCAGCTACCTGCATGCCCCGCCCGGTCCGGACTGATGTCCGCTTCCGGCGCATCGACCAGTCCTGCTCCGCCCGGATGGATTCTCGGGCCGGGGATCTGCAAGCGCAATCAGCGGCCGAACAGTTGGCCGACCATACCCATCACGCCACCGACGCCGCCCATCGATTCCAGCGCACCGCCGGATGAAGCCTTGTCGACCATTTCAGGGACGGCGCCTTTCAGACCTTCCACCGCCGTGCCTTCGTCCAGCCCGAGCTTGTCGGCGAAACCCTTGATGTCGCTGCTGCCGAACATCGAGGCCAGCTGATCGGCGCCGATCCCGGCATTGCCGCCGTCGCCCAGCCAGGACTCGGCCAGCGAGGCGAGTCCGCCACCCTGCATATTGCCGATCAAGGCGCCGAGATCGACGTTCGTGCCCTCGCCCGGCATCAGGCCGGCTAGCGCACCCATGATCTGGTCCATCGAGAGCGAACCTGCCTGCTCCCCTCCTAGCTGAGACTGAAACGCTTGTGCGCCGATCTTCAAAAGCTGATTGATATCCATAAAAAATTCTCCGGTTCGGACGTCGGGCAAGTCCCACGCCTCCGGTTTTATCTTATGGCCCGGTCTCGCCGCCGAATGTCAAACTTCTTGTCAATCCGGGAGATCGAGCCTTCGGCGCCGATGACGATGACGCGCTCGACGGAGAGCGCCTCGGCGACGTTTCGCCATCGCCCGGTCCCCGCGACGACAAGCGCGGTCGCGGCGGCATCGGCGACCAGCGGATCGCGATCGATGACGGTCGCCTGCATGACCTCGTCGACCGGATCGCCGGTGGCCGCATCCAGGATATGCGCATAGCGTTCGCCGTCGAATTCGCCGAAGCGGTAATAGTTGCCCGAGGTGAACACGGCCAGCGGCCGGTCGATTTCCAGCGTTTCCAGCACCCCGCCACCCGGCCCGCGCACGGCGACTCGCCAGGGCCGTTGGCCGGCCGAACAAACCATGACGTCGCCGCCGGCATTGACCATGGCCGATTCGACCTCGTGTTCCGCGACGATCTCGCACACCCTTTCGGCCGCCAGCCCCTTGGCGATGCCGCTGAAGTCCAGCCGCACGGAGCGGTTACGGGCACGAACGGTTCGGCCTTCGAGTTCGAGATCATGCATCGAAGGCGCTCGGGCGACCAGCGCATCGATCAAGGCCGGCGCCGGCGGCGGGTCGGTGATGGGGTAGTTCGAGGTATGAAAACCCCAGAGATTGACCAGCGCGCCGATGGCAGCATTGAAGTTTCCCCCCGAGGTCTTTTCCAGCGCGGCGCTGGTCTCGATCAGTTCCACAATCTCCGGGGTGGTCCGGTGCGGCTTGCCGGCCGCCAGCGCCCGGTTCAGCGCCATCAACTCGCCGTCTTCCCAGGGGTGCAGGTCGCGGTGCTGGCGCTGCAGCGTTGCTCCGACGTCGCGGAAAATGCTTTCAGCCTGCAGGTCGGTTGCCCCGCGCAGCTGCAGTTCGACCTCGGTGCCGAAAACGGCGAACACCGCACGCTGTTCGCTGCCGGCCGGCAAGCAGCCGGCCAGCAGCATGCCAATCAGGAAGACGGCGGCGAGTCGCCGATCAGCTCGACCAGCCCAGCTGGACGAAGACGCGCCGGTCGGCGGCGTTGAAGCCCACCAGCGGCTCGTAGTCGCGGTCTGCCAGGTTATCAACGCGGACCTCCAGGTTCCAGTGGTCGCGCAGGCGCCACGCTGCGCGCAGGTTGATCAGGGTATATGAAGACAGCCGGGCGCCGCCGACGTCGAGCCGGTCACCGACATGGACCAGTTCCCCGTCGATATTCCAGCGGTTGGCGAACGCGTAGCCAAGCACCCAGTTGCCCTTGAACTCGGCACGGCGCAGCAGGTCGCGATCGGCGTCGCGGTCCTCCGGATCCTGCCAGGTGAGGTTGAATTTGCTGGTCCAGTTGCCGATCGCCGCACCGTGGCTGAACTCCAGGCCCCGGATACGCGCCTCTTTGACGTTGACGGCCCGGAAATCGACGCCGGAGAAGTCGATCAAGTCATCGATCCAGTTGCTGTAGGCACTCAGAGTCAGGCGCTGGCCGGCGCCCGGATTGAAGTCAAGGCCGGCCTCGGCCGACCACGAACGTTCCGGGTCCAGGTCGGGGTTGCCGGCGAAAAGTCCACCGAAGCCCGGCGAGAACAGCTGGCTGAAGTTCGGCGCGCGAAAGGCCCGCCCGGCGCTTGCGAAGGCACGCCAGCGGTCGTCGAAACGCCAGTTCACCCCCGCATTGCCGGTCACTTCGGTGCCGAAATCCTCGTCCTCGTCGACCCGCAGGCTGAGCTCGTAGCCGGCCCGCCCGGCCGCGCCTTCCAGTCCCGAAAAGACGCCGACGTTGCTGCGCGATTCGTTCCATTGACCGCGGCTGACGCCCGATTCGCGCCAGGCGTCGACCCCCAGCAGCCATTGCGTGTCGTCGCCGAGGATGCGCTCGGCCAGCCAGTCGCCCTGCAGCCGGCGGGTGACCACCTCCGAGCTGCCGAAGGCGGTCTCCGTTTCCAGCCGGTCGCGTACGGTCGCCGCCCCGAGCTGCCACTGCCACGGCCCACTGGAGTTACGGCGGTAGTCGAAGCGCCAGGACCAGTTGTCGAACTCGGTCTCGCCCCGGTCGAACTCGGTCTCGCCCGTAGCCGCGCGGCCGCGCCATTGCAGTGCCCCGCCGGCAATGTTCGTCGACCCGCCGGTGGCGGCCGAAAAATTCTCGAAGCCGTCGTCGTCGGGGTCGAAGGCGAAACCGCGGGGATTCTGGGCCGAAAAGCCGTCGACCTTGCGTCCGCTGAGCGTAAGATCCAGCGGCAGATCGCCCTGCTGGCGACCGGCCGACAATGTGGCCTTGCGGTCGTTGTCGCTGGCGTAGCGCGCCGCGGCCGACAGTCCTTCGGCGCGGCGGGTGAAGATCTGGATCACGCCGCCGATGGCGTCGCTTCCCCAGCGTGCCGCGCGCGGACCCCGGACGATCTCGATGCGTTCGATCACCGCCGGATCCAGGACTTCCCAGGTAAACGCGCCGGTGCCGCTGGCCGCTACCCGAACGCCGTCGATCAGTACCAGCACGTGGTTGGAGTTGGCGCCGCGCATGAACACGCTGGTCTGGCCGCCGGGGCCGCCGTTGCGGGCGATATCGATGCCGGCCTCGAGGCGAAGCAGCTCGAGCAGATCGGGCGCCTGGCTGCGCTCGATGTCTTGGCGGTCGATCACCGAAACCCGGGCCGGCACCGAATCGGCGCGCTGCTCGGTACGGTTGGCGGTGACCACGATGGGATCGTCCTGCCAGGCCGTCTCGGCCGCCGCCAGCGTGGAAATGGAAACGAGGGAAAGGCCGGCCAGGATGGCCCGCCGGATTGCTGAGGTCGTCATTGTCTGAAATGCTCCCGGCGCACGCCCGCGCCATCGGGCCGCGATTCGGGGCACACAGACGAGAGCGCACGTCCAGCAGGCGCCGGGCACGCATATCGTCCTGCACCGCCCACCGCGGCAGAAACAATACTCGAGGCCGGTCTCCTGGCTCCCGGCAGGAAAGCGAATTTCCCGGTCCGATGCCTTCCCGTGCAGTTGTCCATGCACAGTGGCGATTTTCGATCGGACCTGATGCAGCCGGCCCTCGGGCCGAAACGCATCGCCGGTTACAGTTGCGGGGGCAGCGCCGGAGTTTGCCATGAAAGGCAGCACCGGCTTCCCGTTTCATCCCGGCCGCGCGACAAAATCGCGGGCGGGACACCTCAAGCAACGAAAAGCGCCCCGGAAAAAATTCCGGGACGCATTCGAGTATACAGAATGTGAAAGGCGCTCGCTCGAGAGGCCGGGCGCTACGCCGCATCCCGGACGGCTTCGCCCTTCTCCGATACGCCCGCCTGCAGCTCGCGGATATCGAAATCGTCGACGGCGATGATCTCCATGGCGCGTTCGCGCACGCTTCTCATCAACTTCGCCTCTTCATCGCTGAACACACCGGCCTTTTCGGCGTTGTCGACCTGTTCGTCGAAAGTGTAGCCGGAAACCTTGCCGGACTTGACGGCCTTCAGCAGCCGGCGTTCCAGCGGTTCGGCGGCGATCACGTCCGGCAGCAGGGTTTCCATATTGCCGATGACATGGCCCGGCCGATCGGCCTTGTAGCAGCCGCGGGTCAGCCGGTCGCGGGTTTCCGAAGGCGACAGCATCAATGCAGCCACCTTGTGCCCCAGCCGATCGTTCGGCCGGCGCTCGTTCGCGCCCAGCGGGAAGACGATGCGGCGCAGGACGGGGCGCAGCAATGGAATCGGGTAGTTGTCGATCACGCCCTTGAGCGCTTCCTGGCTGCGATAGATGGCGTCGTGGAACGCCCACGCCAGGATCGGCTGGTCGGCGGCTGGCCGGCCCTCGTACTCGAAACGCCGCAGCATGCTGGCGCTCATGTAGAGCATGCTCAAGGCGTCGCCGAGGCGGCCGGAGATCTTTTCCTTCATCTTGAGCTTGCCGCCGTAGGTCGACATTGCAATGTCGGCCATCAGCGAGAAGGCGGCGGTGTAGCGGCTCAGCTTGCGGTAGTACTTCTTGGTCTGGCGATCACCGGGGACGGCGGCGAAGCGCGCCATGCTCAGGCCGAGTACGAATGACCGCGAGGCGCACGAAATGGTGTGACCGATGTGCTTGAACAGCAGCTTGTCGAATGCCTTGAGCTGCTCTTCCTCGTCGTCGATCTCCAGCGCTTCGAGTTCCTTCAGCACGTAGGGATGGCAGCGGATCGCGCCCTGACCGAAGATCATCATCGAGCGGGTCAGGATGTTGGCGCCCTCGACCGTAATCCAGATCGGTGCACCCTGCCAGCCCCGGCCCAGGTAATTGCGCGGGCCGAGAATGATGCCCTTGCCGCCGTGGATGTCCATGGCGTCCTTGAGAATGTCGCGCGACAGTTCGGTGCAGTGGTACTTGGCCAGCGCCCCGGGCACCGCAGGCTTCTCGCCGGCGTCGACGGCCGAGGCGGTCTGGCGCGACAGTGCGCTGACCGCATAGGTGTTGGCCGCGATCCGGGCCAGTGCTTCCTCCACGCCCTCGAAGCGGCCGATGGGAAGATTGAACTGCTTGCGGATGCGCGCGTACGCGCCGGTCGCCAGGCAGGTCAGCTTGGCCCCGCCGGTGGTCGAGGACGGCAGCGAGATCGCGCGACCGACCGAAAGCGATTCGACCAGCATGCGCCAGCCGTGTCCGGCATGCTCGGTGCCGCCGAGCAGGAAGTCGAGCGGCACGAACACGTCCTTGCCGCGGATCGGGCCGTTCGGGAACGGGTTGTTCAGCGGGAAATGGCGTTGACCGATGTCCATTCCCGGCACGTCGCGCGGCAGCAGCGCCAGCGAGATGCCGATGTCTTCGGTATCACCGATCAGTCCGTCCGGGTCGTACAGTCGAAAGGCCAGTCCGACCACGGTGGCAACCGGCGCCAGCGTGATGTAGCGCTTGTCGAAATTCAGGCGCATGCCCAGCACTTCCTTGCCTTCCCACTCGCCCTTGCAGACCACGCCGTAGTCGGAAATCGAGGTCGCGTCGGAACCGGCGGTCGTGGAAGTCAGGCCGAAGCACGGAATTTCCTCGCCCGAAGCCAGCCGCGGGAGGTAGTGGTTCTTCTGCTCGGTCGTGCCGTAATGCAGCAGAAGCTCGGCCGGGCCGAGTGAGTTGGGCACGGCGACGACCGAACCCACGGTCGCACTCATGCCGCCGACCTTTTCGAGCACCGCGCGGTGCGCGATGGCCGAAAAGCCCAGCCCGCCGTATTCCCTGGGGATGATCATGCCGAAAAACTTGTTGTCCTTCAGATGCTGCCAGGCCTTCTCGGACAGATCGACGCGGTAGTGGGTAAATTCCCACTCGTCGATCATGTGGCACAGCTCTTCGCAGGGGCCTTCGATGAACGTCTGCTCCTCGAGCGATAACTCCGGCAACGGCTTGTCGATCAGCTTGCGCCAGTTCGGGCGTCCCGAGAACAGCTCGCCCTCGAAACCGACCGTACCGGCCTCCAGCGCGACGCGCTCGGTGTCCGAGATCTGCGGCGTCATCTTGTTGAACATCCTGAGTACCGGTGCGGTCAACAACGCCTGGCGCCACGGCCGGTGGTTGAGGGGTACGGCAATCAGCGCGAAGATCGCCCAGCCCAGTATCAGCGAGATCCAGCCGGGCTCGCCGGCGATGGTAAAAACGAGCAGCGTCGCCGCCACGACGCCGGTCCACACCTGCAGCGAGGTCTTGAGAAAGCTGCAGGTCACGGAGACCGCGATCAGTAAAAGAATGAACAGCAGAATCATCATTTCGGTTCTCCTTCTCCGGTATGCCGCTTCAAGAATGGCATGGCGGCATGCAAGAATCTGTCATTGACGTCGCCGGCCACCATATGACCGGAGTCGGCGAGGGAAACGTGCTCGGCGTGCGGGGCCAGCTTCAGAAATTCCTCGACATGCTCCTCGGAAATCAACTCGCTCTTGCCTCCGGAAATCAGAAGGGTGGGCTTCTTGAGTTTGCGCGCGGCCGACTTGAGTCGGCTCTGCAGGTTCCTGCTCTTCTCGGCCAGGGCGAGCATGGCCGGATCCCAGTGCCAGTACCAGCGACCGTCGGACGCCTGGCGGAGGTTACGCTTGAGGCCTTCGGTGGTCGCGGCGGAGCGTCGATGAGGCAGAAAATTGCGCACCGACTCGCGCGCTTCTTCCAGCGTTTCGAATCCCCTGGGATGCTGCCGCATAAAGGCGAGCATTGCCTCGACGCCCTTTTCGTCCCAGCGCGGCGCAATGTCGACCAACACCAGCGCACGCAATTCGGCAATGGGCTTTTCCGAATGCGCGAGCAACGCCGTCAGCCCACCCATGGAGGCGCCGATCAGAAGCGGCGGGTGGGGCAGCGACGAGCACACCCGCCGGAAATCCTCGACGAACTGTTCGAATATGTAACGTCCGCTCGGGGCGCGATCGGAATTGCCGTGGCCCCTGGCATCGTAGCTGATCGCCTGCCAACCGCCGGCGGCCAGGTGGCGGGCGGTTTCGGCCCAGGCGAACTGGGTCTGGCCGAACCCGTGGGCCAGCAGGACACACGGCGCCCGCTCGTGGCCAAGGTAACGCACGTCGAGCCGCACACCATCGTCGGTCCAGATCTGACGGCGCCGAACTTCGTGGTTATTGAGGCTTCTGATCGCTTCCATACGCTACAGTATGGGGCCGCAAATCGCCCCAGTCAATGCACTTTCCGGCGGTCCCGAATCGGTCTCAGGCGTCGATATCAGGGATCAGTTTCGATTCCCACCAGGCGACCTGATCCTTGAGTCGAAGTTTGCGCTTTTTCAGGCGGGTCAGCTGCAACTGGTTCGCGGCCGGCGATTCGGCCAGGCGCGCAATGGCTTCGTCGAGGTCACGGTGCTGGCTGCGCAGGTCGGCCAGTATTTCGACGATTTCGGCGGTGGACTCATTCATCCCGCTCCTCCAGGTAGCAGCCTGCTGGACACGGATGATCCAGGCGCATTCAAGTCTATCAAGACAGTCCCGAAATGCAAACTCGGTCACACGGCGCCGAAGTGGGTCGGCGGCTGGGTACCCTAACGCTGGAAACGTCCTGAAGCCGAGCATGACTTCCGGCCGTTGCGGGTCACGCGTGCCGGGCGTATTCTGGAAGTGAAGTCCAAAAAGGATGGGAGCCATGAAAACGCGAATCATTGCATTTCTGGGCGCGCTGATGCTGGGCGGCTGCCTGAGCATCAACAGCGACATCGAGGTCGCCGACGGCAAGACGATCGATGGCGGCCTGAATACCATAAACGGTTCGGTCCGTATCGGGAACCGGAGCGTCGTCGAGGGCAGCGTCAAGACCGTCAACGGCTCTGTCACTGCCGGCAACGCAAGCAAAATTGCCGGTAGCATCGAAACAGTCAACGGCAAGATCGCTCTCGAGCGCGACGTCCAGGCCGAGTCCGCCAGGACCGTCAACGGCAGCATCGCCATCGGCGAAGGCGCGAGGCTTGCCGATGGCGCGGAAACGGTCAACGGGCAAATCGTCGTGGCAGCGGATGCACGCGTCGAGGACACCGTATCCTCCGTCAACGGCCAGATTCGCATCCAGGGCGGCACCGTCGGCGCGCTGAAGAACAGCGAGGGCGGAATCGTGGTGGAGCAGGACAGCCGGGTGCTCGGCGAGCTCAGAATCGTTCGCGCTCGCGACAGTCGGCGAGACAAGCCCTTGATGGTCGAGATCCATGCCGGCGCCGAGGTGATCGGGCCGCTGATTTTCGAGCGCGATGTACGGTTGCGCATCCATGAAACCGCAACCGTGGGCGAGATTCAGGGCGCCGAGCCGGAATACTTCGACGACTGAAGCTTCGGATCCCGGGCCGGGAAGCCCGATGGGCGGTTCAGCCTGGCGGCGCGCCTGACGGAATTCTTCCGTATCGGCGGGCGATGCTCAATCGTAACGCTGGTCTTCGTGCTCGACCCAGCCGCCGCCGCCGGGCTGCTCTGGATCGCTGTAGGTTCTGGAGATGAATCCGCCGCGGGCGTCCCATTCGTAATATCCGGTCACGCGCACGATGTCGCCGCGCTCGACCGGAACGCGGGTTGAATCTTCCAGGGAGTGACGAACCTGTACGGTCACGCCGTCGGTCGGTCGGATCGTGAAACGCTGGAGCTGGCCGCCGTCCTCGTCGCCCAGCTTCTGCACCACGGGGGCTTCGGCGCTGACCCAGATGCCGGTACGGCCCTGCTCGAAACTTTCGAGCAGGCGATCGTTCGAAATCGGCACGTCCCCCTGGCCGCATCCGCCGATCAGCAGGCAGGAAAGCAACAACAATAGCGCGGTAATGCGCATTTGATCACCCTTTTTCGCCTTGACGCCGCATAGGATATCAGACGGTAGCTTGCACGGATTGGAGGCGGCTACGCGGGCGTGCCGCGGCCCGCTCTAGTGCTTGAGCTTCTCGCGCAGCCGCTCGAGCGCGGCAAGCTGGGCGACCGCCTCGGCCAGCTGCGCCTGCGCCTCGGCCATGCCCATGTCGGCGGTGCGGTCCACCAGTGCGCGCCTGGCCTCTTCCTTGGCTTTCACTGCAGCCGCCTCGTCTAGATCGGCAGCACGCGCAGCGGTATCGGCCAGCACCGTGACCACGTGCGGCTGCACCTCGAGCATGCCGCCGGAGACGTAATAGAACTCCTCTCCGCCGTCGGGCAGCATGACGCGCACCTGGCCGGGTTTGATCCGGGTCAGCAGCGGGGCATGACGCGGGGCGATGCCGAGCTCGCCTTCTTCACCGCTCACTACCACCATGGAGGCCTCTCCGGAGAAAATCTCCGACTCGGCACTCACGATATCGCATTGAATTGTTGATGCCATTTTTCAGTGACTCCGGACAGTTGATCGACGACCTTGGCGTGCCCCGGCGCGGGGGTGATTCGAGTTCACCGGCAAGGCTTGCGGCGTGTATGAAAGTGCAGCATTTCAACCGCACCCAGAATCACCGCAAGCGGGCTCGGTGAGTGTTCAGGCCGCCTTTTCCTGCATCTTCTCCGCTTTTTCGACCGCTTCCTCGATGGTGCCGACCATATAAAAGGCCTGCTCGGGCAGGTGATCATACTCGCCGTCGACGATGCCCTTGAAGCCGCGGATGGAGTCCTTGAGCGAAACATACACGCCCGGGGAGCCGGTGAACACTTCGGCGACGAAGAAAGGCTGCGAGAAGAAACGCTCGACCTTGCGCGCGCGGGCCACGGTGAGCTTGTCTTCCTCCGACAGCTCGTCCATGCCGAGAATGGCGATGATGTCCTTGAGTTCCTTGTAGCGCTGAAGCGTGCCCTGGACCTTGCGCGCGACGTCGTAGTGCTCCTGGCCCACGACCAGCGGGTCGAGCTGGCGCGAAGTCGAGTCCAGCGGATCCACTGCCGGGTAGATGCCCAGCTCGGCGATCTGGCGCGAGAGCACGACCGTGGCGTCGAGGTGGGCGAAAGTGGTCGCCGGCGACGGGTCGGTGAGGTCGTCGGCCGGCACGTAGACGGCCTGGATGGAAGTGATCGAGCCGGTTTTGGTCGAGGTGATGCGCTCCTGGAGGTCGCCCATTTCCTTGGCCAGCGTCGGCTGGTAACCCACCGCCGACGGCATGCGCCCGAGCAGCGCCGAAACTTCCACACCGGCCAGCGTGTAACGATAGATGTTGTCGATGAACATCAGGACATCGCGGCCTTCGTCCCGAAAGTTTTCCGCGATCGTCAGGCCGGTCAGGGCCACCCGGAGGCGGTTGCCCGGCGGCTCGTTCATCTGGCCGTAGACCAGCGAGACCTTGTCGAGAACGTTGGAATCCTTCATCTCGTGGTAGAAGTCGTTGCCTTCGCGGGTTCGTTCGCCCACGCCGGCAAACACCGAGTAACCTTCGTGCTCGATGGCGATATTGCGGATCAGCTCCATCATGTTGACGGTCTTGCCCACCCCGGCACCACCGAACAGGCCGACCTTGCCGCCCTTGGCGAACGGGCAGACCAGGTCGATGACCTTGATCCCGGTTTCCAGAAGTTCGTTGCTCGACGCCTGTTCTTCGAAGCTCGGCGCCTTGCGGTGAATCGGCATGCGGTCGGCCTCGCCGATCTCTCCGGCCTCGTCGATCGGGTTGCCCATGACGTCCATGACGCGACCCAGCGTTTCCTTGCCTACCGGAACCGTAATGGCGTCACCGGTGTTGGTCACTTCGAGACCGCGCTTTAGACCGTCTGTGGATCCGAGCGCGATGGTGCGCACGACCCCGTCGCCGAGCTGCTGCTGGACTTCCAGCATGATCTGGCCCTCGTCGACGATCAACGCGTGATAGACGCGCGGCACTTCTTCGCGCGCAAACTCGACGTCGACCACGGCGCCGATAATCTGGACAATCTTACCCTTGCTCATCACTCAAACCTCGTTTCTGGTCGGCAGGGCCTCGGAGACCCCAGTCTTTGAAACTCAATCGATATATTTTCGATCACACGGCCCCGGCGCCGCTGACGATCTCGGAAATTTCCTGCGTGATCGCCGCCTGCCGGGCCTTGTTGTAGGCCAGGTTCAGCTCGTCGATCAGGTTGTTCGCATTGTCCGAAGCGTTCTTCATGGCGACCATGCGCGCGGCATGTTCGCTGGCCAGGTTCTCCAGCGTCGCGTTGTAGACCAGCGACTCGATATAGCGGACCAGCAGGTCGTCGAGAAGCGACTCCGCATCCGGCTCATAGATGTAATCCCAGTACTGGAGCATCGGCTCGTCGGTCGCCGGCGGCAGCGGCAGCAAGTTGTCGATACGGACGCGCTGGGTCATCGTGTTGATGAAATGGTTGTAGCACAGATGAATGCGGTCCAGCGATCCATCGCGGTATCCATCAAGCATGATCTTGATCGCGCCGATCAGCTGCTCGAGCTGCGGCTGTTCACCGAGATCCTCGACGGTGGCAGCGATCTCGATCCTGATGCGCTTGAAGAATTGCTGTGCCTTGCGCCCGATCAATACCAGGCTGACGTCCTGGCCGGCTTCCTGGTGTTCACGAAAGCGCGCGAGCAGCTTGCGGAACAGATTGTTGTTCAGGCCGCCGCACAAGCCCCGATCGGAGGAAATGATGACGTAGCCGACGTGCTTGACTTCGTCGCGTTCCTGCATGAACGGGTGCTTGTAGTCGGGATTGGCGTGTGCCAGATGGCCCGTCACCTGCCGAATCATGCGCGCATAGGGGCGCGATTCCTGCATACGGTCCTGGGCCTTGCGAATCTTCGAGGCCGAGACCATCTCCAGCGCGCTCGTGACCTTGCGCGTGTTCTTGATGCTCTTGATCTGGCCTACGATTTCCTTGGATCCACTCATTCAAATCGTTCCCGAATTACTAATTCTATGTTTGTTCAACCGCCGATCGTTGCTGATCAATGCATCGAGGCGATGGATTGGGCGCACTGGCAAGGCTCGAGGCAAGACTGAAGGCGGCGCGTACGTTTTCGGTACGTGAGCCTTTCAGACGGGCCGAAAACACAGCCAGCGTGTGCAAGACGCGCCTCGATCACCAGCTCCCGGTCTTCTTGAACTCGTCCACGGCCTTTTTCATTTCCGCCTTGATTTCATCGTTCCAGTCGCCGGTTTCGTCGATCTTGTCCATCAACTCGGCGTGCTCGTTCTTCATGAAATCCCGCAGCGCATTTTCGAACGGGACCACCTTGTCCAGAGACAGGTCGTCGAGATAGCCTTCGCTGCCGGCAAACAGGCTGACCGCCATTTCGGCCACCGAAAGCGGCGAATACTGCTGCTGCTTCATCAACTCGGTGACGCGCTCGCCGCGCTCGAGCTGCTTGCGCGTGGTTTCATCCAGGTCGGAGGCGAACTGCGAGAACGCCGCCAGCTCGCGGTACTGGGCCAGCGCCAGGCGGACGCCGCCGCCGAGCTTCTTGATGATCTTGGTCTGGGCCGCGCCACCGACGCGCGACACCGAGAGGCCGGCGTTGATGGCCGGGCGGATGCCGGCGTTGAACAGGTCGGTCTCGAGGAAGATCTGGCCGTCGGTGATCGAGATGACGTTGGTCGGCACGAACGCCGAGACGTCGCCGGCCTGGGTCTCGATGATCGGCAGCGCGGTCAGCGAACCGGTCTTGCCCTTGACCTCGCCGTTGGTCGCCTTTTCGACATATTCCTCGTTGACGCGCGAGGCGCGCTCGAGCAGGCGCGAGTGCAGGTAGAACACGTCGCCGGGGTAGGCCTCGCGGCCCGGCGGACGCTTGAGCAAGAGCGAGACCTGGCGGTAGGCCCAGGCCTGCTTGGTCAGATCGTCGTAGACGATGAGGGCGTCTTCGCCGCGGTCGCGGAAGTATTCGCCCATGGCGCAGCCGGCATACGGGGCCAGGTACTGCATCGCCGCCGAGTCGGATGCGTTGGCGGCCACGACGATGGTGTGCTCCATGGCGCCGTGCTCTTCAAGCTTGGCCACGACCTGCGATACCGAGGAAGCCTTCTGGCCAACGGCAACGTAAATGCACTTGATGCCGGTGCCCTTCTGGTTGATGATCGCGTCGATGGCGACCGCGGACTTGCCGGTCTGCCTGTCGCCGATGATCAGTTCGCGCTGGCCGCGACCGACCGGTACCATCGCGTCGATGGACTTCAGGCCGGTCTGTACCGGCTGTGAAACGGACTTGCGGGTAATCACTCCGGGCGCGATCTTCTCGATCGGCTCCGAACCCTGTGCGTCGATCGGGCCGGCGCCGTCGATCGGCGAACCCAGCGCGTCGACCACGCGGCCGAGCAGACCTTCGCCCACCGGCACCTGGAGAATCTTGCCGGTGCAGCGCGCGGTATCGCCTTCACTCAGATGCTCGTAGTCGCCGATGATCACGACACCCACCGAGTCGCGCTCGAGATTCAGCGCCAGGCCGTAGGTATCGCCGGGGAATTCGATCATCTCGCCCTGCATGGCGTCGGCCAGGCCGTGAATACGGCAGATGCCGTCGGACACGCTGACGATGGTGCCCTCGTTGCGGGCTTCCGAGACGACGTCGAACTGCTCTACGCGCTTGCGGATCAGTTCGCTGATTTCAGTCGGGTTGAGTGTCTGCTGCATGGCTTGTGTACTCGTTGATTTCAGTTGCGGTTTTCGCAGATTGCTGGATTCGTGGCGACTTGCCGGAAGATCGTCAGCGCACCAGCTGACGGCCCAACTGCTCGAGCCGCCCGCGAACGCTGGCGTCGATCACCTTGTCGCCGGCACGCACGATCAATCCGCCGAGCAGATCGCCGTCGACATCGACTTCCATTTCGATTTCGGTGCCGAAGCGCCGGCGCAGTCGATCGGCGAGCTGCTCGACCTGGTCCGGCGACATTTCCACTGCCGATGTGACGTCGACCTTCAGGCGCTGATCGCGCGCTCGCTTCAATGTTTCGAACTGCGCGGCGATTTCGGCCAGAAGCGGCAGCCGCCGATAATGCATCAGCACCTTGAGAAAGCCGTTGAAAGCCGTATCGGCAGAATCGCCCAGCACATCGCCGAACACGGCCATCAGCTGGTCGTCTTCCATCGCCGGATGACCGATCAGCCGCTTGAATTTCGGCTCTTCGACGGCAGCGGCGGCGCGTGCGAGCAATGCACTCCAGGCGTCGACGGTACCGGCCTGATCGGCCAGGTTGAACGCCGCCCGAGCGTAGGGGCGGGCAAGTGTGGTTTCGGCCAGCATGACGCGCTACAGTTCCGCGGCCAGCTTGTCGAGGAGCTTGCGATGGCGATCGGCGTCCAGTTCCTGTTCGATCACGCGCTCGGCGCCGGCGATGGTCAACTCGGCCATCCTTTCGCGCAAAGTCTCGCGCGCCTGGTTGACGGCCAGCTTGATGTCGGCTTCGGCGGCCGAGACCTGACGGTCGCGTTCGGCGATCGCTTCCTGCTTGGCCTGTTCCACGATCTCGTTGCCGCGCTTGCTCGCCTGGTCGATGATTTCACCGGACCTGGCGCGCGCGTCGCGAATGATCTGTTCGGCCTCGGCTTCCGCCTTTTCGAGCCGCTTTTCGGCCTTGTCCGACTGGGCCAGGCCCTCGGCGATCTTCTGGCGACGCTGCTCCATGGCTTCGGTCAACGGCGGCCAGACATACTTCATCGTGACCAGCACCAGCACCAGGAAGGTGCCGGCCTGACCGATCAAGGTGCCCAGAGAGAGATCCATGGTATTTCCCTACGATTTGTTCAGCATTTCAGGCATTTCGATCGAGCGGCGCATTTACCCGCCGAGCGGCGTCAGTAGCGGATTGGCGAACAGCAGCAGGGCCGCGAACGCAACGCCGATGATCGACAGCGCATCGAGCAGGCCGGCGACGATGAACATGCGAACCTGCAGCATGCCGACCAGTTCCGGCTGACGGCTTGCGCCTTCGAGGAACTTCCCGCCGAGCAGGGCGAAGCCGATGCCGGTGCCCAGAGCGGCCGAGGCGAAAATCAGACCGACGGCGATGGCGGTATTGGCCTGGATTTGTGCGATGAGTGCTTCCACGTGTTATCTCCTGGAGTATTGCTTTGTCAAGAATGAACGGTTAAGGGTCAATGACTGCTCTTGTCAATGTTCTTCATAGGCCAGCGACAGGTAAACAATCGTCAGCGTCATGAAAATGAAGGCCTGAAGCGGGACCACGAGAATGTGGAAAATCGCCCAGGCGCCGCCGGGGATGAACTGCAACCACCACGGCAGCATCGCGATCAGGATGAAGATCAGCTCGGCGGCATACAGGTTGCCGAACAGCCGCATGGCCAGCGAAACCGGCTTGGCGATGAGTTCGACCACGTTGAGCACGATGTTGGCCGGCCAGAGGAACACATTGCTGCCGAAGGGATGGAACAGCAGCTCCTTGCCGTAGCCGCCGATTCCCTTGCCCTTGACGCTGTATATGATGATCAGCGCGAGCACCGAAAGCGACAGGGCGAACGGCGCATTCACGTCGGCCGAGGGAACGACTCGCAGATACTCGAGCCCGAAAACGGCATTGGCCAGCAGCGGCAGATAATCGACCGGCACCAGGTCCATCACGTTCCACAGCAGCACCCAGACGAAGATCGTCATCGCCAGCGGAGCGACGAACTGGCGCGGACCGTGGAAGGATTCGCGCACCGAGTTGTCGATGAAGTCGACCAGCATCTCAACGAAGTTCTGAAATTTGCCCGGGTTCTCGGCGGTCGCGCGGCGGGCCGCCAGCCAGAACACGAAGACCATTCCGGCACCGAGCACGATCGAGAAGAAAAGCGTGTCGACGTGGAAGGTCCAGAGCCCCTCGCCGATCGTCAGGTGTTCGAGATGATGCGAGACGTACTCGGTCGGAGAGGATCCCGCGGCTGCAACTCCAAAACGCACGATTCAGTCGTCCTTGTCACTCGTCGTTTAATGCGCTGCCCGGATCATGTTGACGCCCGACTTGACGTCCAACCCGCAACAGTGCAATCCAATAGGCCACCAGGGTGACCACGTAACCGGCCATTACCGGCAAAAACCATTTGGCGAACAACGCCGCGACGATCACGAACATCACCACGGCCAGCGCCATCTTCAGGAACATGCCGCGATAGAACGCTGTCGCCACAGCCTCGGGATCGCCGGAGGCCGATGCCGCCCCGGCGCGCAGCGCCGAAAGTGCAGTCAGCACAATACCGATGCCGCCGCCGGCCAGCACGGCCAGCGCCACAGCCATCGACTGGCCCGCCCCGGCAAGCAGGCCGGACACGATCGCGGCTGCAACCGCCATCACCGCCTGCGTCCTCAGCAACCAGACGACGGCCCGGGCGAAGCCGGCAGCGTCGAGGGCCGGTTGGCTCTTTTGAGGCTTGCCGGAATCT
>JAGXKW010000122.1 GCA_018334995.1 Wenzhouxiangellaceae bacterium | reverse complement strand
AGCACGACATGCACCCGCCGGTTCTGGCGGCCTTTCTTTTCAACCTTGGTGACTTCCACGCGACCGATTTCGGACGTGTTCCCGACGTGCGTGCCGCCGCAGGGCTGCAGGTCCACGCCCGGGATCTCCAGCAGCCGGATGCGGCCGACGCCGGTCGGCGGTTTGACGGACATCGTGCGGATCAGGCCCTGATCCAGGTCTTCCTCGTCGATCCAGCGGGACTGGACCGGATGCCCGGCATCGATCAGCGTGTTGAGCTCGGTCGTTACCTCGGCCTTGTCGGGCGAGTCGGCCATGTCGAAATCGAGCCGGCTCTTGTCATGGCCGACCTGGCCGCCGGTGACCGGGAATTTCAGCACCGCGCCCAGCAGGTGCAGGCAGGTGTGCATGCGCATCAGGCGGTGGCGGCGGGGCCAGTCGATTTCTGCGACCACCTGGGTCCCGACCGCCGGCAGCAAGGTCTCCGGATCTGGCACGTGGACGATGGCGCCGTCGTCGCGGCGTCTGCGCGTGTCGGTGACCGGCATTTCATCGCTGCCCCAGATCAGACGACCACGGTCACCCGGTTGGCCGCCACCCACCGGATAGAACACGGTTCGATCGAGAACCACGCCGTCGTGGGTCGATTCGATCACTTTGGCCGTGCACTCGGTCAGGTAAGCGTCGTTCTGGAAAAGGGCTTCGGTCATCGTGGATTCCGGGTCGTTGCTCATCGCGGATTCTAGCGCGTCGTCCGAGAAAAGCGGAGAAGCTTGACTCGGATTAATCCCCGACCTTACTCTTGCCGGCTTGTCCCCCGATTTGTGAAGCCACCCCATGACCGCAAGATTCTTGTTCGCCCTGTTTTTGACTGCCATGCTCATCGCCGCCTGCGGCGATCCGCCGGAGCCTGAATCGACGGTGCCGGCTTCCGATTCCAGTTCCGCGCAACAGTCTGCGCCGGCGACCGACGAACCGGCGACCAAGGCCGCTGAATCCAAGATCCCGCAGTACTCGATCGAGCAGTTCATGAACACCGAGCAGATCGGCGGCGCGAGCTTTTCGCCCGACGGCAGCCGGGTGGCCTTTTCCAGCAACCGCAGCGGCGTCTACAATGTCTACGCCCAGCCCGTGGACGGTGGTGAGGCGGTTGCGCTGACCGACTCCACGACCGACCCCAAGTTCGTCCGGGACTATTTTCCCAATGACGATGGTGATGACAATCGAATGATCTTCAGCGGCGACCAGGGCGGCAACGAGCTCGACCACGTCTATCTGCGCAACGCCGACGGCAGCGTCGTCGACCTGACGCCGGGCGAAGGCCTCAAGGCCAACTTCGCCGGGTTCTCCGCCGACGGCAGCAAGTTCTGGATTGCGACCAACGAGCGCGACAGCAGCGTTTTCGACGTCTACGAATACGATTCCGAGACGCTCGAGCGCGAAATGATCCTCGAGAACACCGTCGATGCGTTCCTCGGCCCGATCTCGCCCGACGGCAGCCATGCTGCGCTGACCAAGGTGCACGTGCGCAGCGATACCGACATTCTGCAGTGGAAGCGCGAGACCGGCGAAATCACGCCGCTGGTGGTCGATGAGGGCGAGGTGGCCAACAGCCCCGAAACCTTCAGCGCCGACGGCACGCACCTGTTCTACACCACCGACCGCGGCTCGGAGTTCGACTACCTGGTCTCGCGCAATCTGGAGACCGGCGAGGAGAGCGTCGTGCTGCAGCCCGAATGGGACGTGACCTACACCAGCCGTTCCAGCGGCGACAGCTACCTGGTCGTCGGCATCAACGAAGACTCGCGCACCACGCTAAAGCTGCTGGATGCCACCGACTTCAGCGAAGTCGCGCTGCCGCAGATGCCCGACGGCAACGTCACCGCGGTCGAGTTTTCCGACGACGATTCTCGGATGGCGTTCTACTTCAGCTCCAGCCGCCGGCCGAGCGACCTGTTCGTGGTCGGCATGGAAGGCGAGGGCAGTGAGCCGCGCGCGCTCACATCGTCGCTGAACCCGGAAATCGACATCGATCACCTGGTCGACGGCGAAGTCATCCGCTTCGAATCCTACGACGGGATGGAGATTCCCGGCATCCTGTACCGCCCGCACCAGGCCTCCGGCGACACGCCGGTTCCGGCGCTGGTGCGCGTCCACGGCGGCCCCGGCGGCCAGGCCCGCATCGGCTACTCGGCGCTGAATCAATACCTGCTCAACCACGGCTACGCGCTGTTCGACATCAACAACCGCGGCAGCTCGGGTTACGGCAAGACCTTCTATGCCGCCGACGACCGCTGCCACGGCGAATGCGACCTGGGCGACGTGGTCGAGGGCAAGCAGATGCTGGCCGGCCTCGAATGGGTCGACGCCGATCACATCGGAATCATCGGTGGAAGTTACGGCGGCTACATGGTGGCCGCGGCGCTCGCCTTCGCGCCCGAGGAATTCGACGTGGGCGTCAACATCTTCGGCGTCACCAACTGGCTGCGCACGCTCGAAAGCATCCCCGCCTGGTGGGGCCCGCAGCGCGAGGCGCTGTTCGCCGAACTGGGGGATCCGGCCGAAGACGCCGAACGTCTGCGCCGGATCTCGCCGCTGTTCCACGCCGACAACATCACCAAGCCCATGATCGTGCTGCAGGGCGCGAACGATCCCAGGGTGCTGCAGGCCGAATCCGACGAGATCGTACAGGCGCTCGAGGACAACGACGTGCCGGTCGAATACGTGCTGTTCGACGACGAAGGCCACGGCTTTCGCAACCGCGCCAACGAGGTAGAGGGCTACCGGGCGATCCGCCAGTTCCTGGACAGCCATCTGACCGGCGAGAACGGGCCTGAACGAGAGTAAATACGTCGACAGAAATCGCCGTTTCGGTTAAACTAGATGGCTTGAATCGGGCCGGGCAGCGCGCCGCCGAACGGCCGGATCTTCAGTTTGACGGTTTAAGGAGAGGTGGCAGAGTGGTCGAATGCGGCGGTCTCGAAAACCGTTAAGGGGTTTACGCCCCTTCGGGGGTTCGAACCGAGCGCAGCGAGCTCGATGTGGAAGCCGCGAAGCGGCTGGAACAACCCGGAGCGTTAGCGGAGGGCAAGCACCGAAGGTGTGCAGTCCATCCCTCCCTCTCGCGGCCCGCCGAGGGCCGCCCGGGCGATAACCGGATCTACAATTTGACAGTTTCAGGAGAGGTGGCAGAGTGGTCGAATGCGGCGGTCTCGAAAACCGTTAAGGGGTTTACGCCCCTTCGGGGGTTCGAACCGAGCGCAGCGAGCTCGATGTGGAAGCCGCGAAGCGGCTGGAACAACCCG
>JAGXKW010000012.1 GCA_018334995.1 Wenzhouxiangellaceae bacterium | reverse complement strand
GACTTTCCGGAACCCTGCTCGAGCGCCGTCCGCCCAACCTGCTGCTCGACGTCGCCGGGGTGGGCTACGAGGTCGAGGCGCCCATGAGCGTATTCGACAAGCTGCCGGAGAACGGCCAGCCCTGCACCCTGTTGATCCACCAGGTGATCCGCGAGGACGCACACCTGCTGTTCGGATTCGTCAGCGCCTCCGACCGCGAAATGTTCCGCAGCCTGCTGAAGATCTCCGGAGTGGGGCCCAAGGTGGCGCTGGGGATTCTATCCAGCGTTTCGGCCGGCGATTTCGCGCTGATGGTCGAATCCGGCGACAGCCAGGCGCTCACCCGACTGCCCGGCATCGGCAAGAAGACCGCCGAGCGCCTGGTCCTGGAAATGAAGAGCCGGCTCGACGGGCTGGAGCTTGGTTCCGGCACATCGGTCGGCACCGGCCAGTCGACCAGCGGCGAACGCAACGCCGCCGGCGAGGCCCGTGCCGGCCTGGTCGCGCTGGGCTATTCCCCCGCCGAGGCGCTGAAGATGATCAAGGGCGTGAGCGACGACTCGGCCAGCGCCGAGGCCATGATTCGGCAGGCCCTGAAGAACCGGATGCAGCGCTGATTCGGCGCGCCGCGACTCGCTAGTCTTCTTCCCGAAGCCCGAACAACAGCGACACCGCGTGAATCTGCTCCGGCGCGATCAGCAGGTGGACGTGGTCGCCGGATTCGAGCATGGTCGAGCCCCTCACCGGTAATATCCTGCCGTCGCGCACCAGCAGCAGGATGTCCGCGCCGTCGGGCATGGGCAGGTCGGCGACCCGGCTGCCGGCGACGACAGCGGCCGGGTCGATCAGGAAGGAAAGGACACGAACCGGCAAGGCCTCGGTCGCGGTGATTTCGAGAACCGGCGTGGGCCGCGGCTGCCCGGCCCGTTCGACACGTAATCGGTTGACCGCCCATCGAATCGTGGCGCCGGGAATCACGGCGTTGAACACCACGATGAAGAACACCAGGTGAAACAGTTCGAGCGCGCCGTCGACGCCGCTCATGACCGGGTAGCTGGCCAGCAGAATCGGTACCGCACCGCGCAGCCCGGTCCAGGCGATGAACGCGGTTTCGGCCCTCTCGTAGCGAAAAGGCAGCAGACAGAGCGCGACCACCAGCGGACGGGCCAGCAGCGCCAACACCAGTCCCAGCGCTATTCCCATCAGGCCCGACGCCGCAAGCAGGCCGGGTATCGCCAAAAGCCCGAGTACCAGGAACATCGTGATCTGACCCAACCAGGCCAGGGCGTCGTGGACGCGCAGGATGCCCGCGCGGTAGGGCAAGCGACGGTTACCGAGCATCAACGCGGCAACGTAGACGGCAAGAAAGCCCGATCCGAGGAAAAGCGTCGGGATGCCGAAAGCCAACAGGGCCAGGGAAAGCGTCATGGCTGGATAGAGACCTGCGGCGGGGACGCGCACGCGCTGCAGCAGCTGCTGACCCATCCAGCCGATGGCAAGGCCGGCTGCCAGTCCGACGGCCAGTTGCACGACGATATCGACGATGAACGAGGCCCAACTGAAATTGCCGGTGTCCAGGAGTACGCCGGTGAGCGTAATCGTGAGGATGACCGCCATCGGGTCGTTCAGGCCGGATTCCAGTTCCAGCGTGGCGCCCACCCGCTGGCGCAGCTGCACGTTCGATCCGCGCAGCGCCGAGAATACGGCGGCCGCGTCGGTAGACGAAACGATGGCGCCGATCAACAAGGCTTCGGGCCATTCCAGTCCGAGCACGCGAGCCGCCACCGCCACGACAGCCGCGGTGCCGGCCACGCCCGCCGTGGCCAGAACGGCTGCCGGGGCAAGATGCGGACGGGCCGCGCGCCAGGACGTATTCAGACCACCGTCGAACAGGATCAGCACCAGGCCGACGGTGCCGATGCGGAACGCCAGCGAGTGATCGGCGAAATCGGCAGGCAGCCATAGACTGGCCACAAGACCGATGCCCAGAAACAGCAGCACGGCGGGAAACCCGATGCGTTCGGAAGGGCGGCTGAACAGCACGCTGGCGAGCATCAGCAGGCCGGCGATGGTCAACAGCCATCCAGTGGTCAGCGGTTCGCTGGCGATCACGCAACCCTCCGGTTCGGTTTTCCATCATTGAACCTGATTATCGCGGAATACGGTGATTGCCGGGACAGGGATCCCGAGCCTGGTTGTCGCGAAGGCTTTTGACCGGTTGTGGCCTGGCGGTTGAACCGGATCGGGGTATTGACCGGGCGGGTTGTGTTCGGCGCGATGTGGAAGTCGCCCCTGCGGTTCGAGTACCGCCGGGCGATTTCCGCTACCATTCGTGCTTGATCGAAGTCCCCGACCCCTGAACCTCCAGATGACCGACAGCAGTTTCCCAGATGACGACTCCCGCCTGATTTCGGCCCGTCCGGCCGACGAGGAGGTGCGCTTCGAGGCGTCGCTGCGCCCGGCGCGGCTGGGCGAGTACATCGGCCAGCAGACGATGAAGGACCGGTTGGGGATTTACCTGGAATCGGCCCGGCATCGCTCCGAGGCGCTGGATCATGTGTTGATCTTCGGCCCGCCGGGGCTCGGCAAGACGACGCTGGCCAATGTCATCGCCGCCGAGATGGGTACGAATCTGCGCCAGACCTCGGGCCCGGTGCTCGAGCGCGCCGGCGACCTGGCGGCGATGCTGACCAATCTGGAACCGGGCGACGTGCTGTTCGTCGACGAGATTCATCGCCTGTCGCCGGTCGTCGAGGAAGTGCTGTACCCGGCGATGGAAGACTACCGGATCGACATCATCATCGGCGAGGGCCCGGCGGCGCGCTCGATCCAGCTCGACCTGCCGCGCTTCACCCTGGTCGGCGCGACCACGCGCGCCGGGCTTTTGACCTCGCCGCTGCGCGACCGCTTCGGCATCGTCGAACGGCTGGAGTTCTACGGCGTCGACGATCTCGCGCAGATCGTGACGCGCTCGGCCGCCATTCTTGAAATCGCCTGCGACGGAAAGGGCGCGGCCGAAATCGCCCGAAGATCCCGCGGCACGCCGCGCATCGCGAACCGGCTGCTGCGGCGGGTGCGCGATTTCGCCCAGGTTCGTGCCGCCGGGGAGATCGACGCAGATGTCGCATGCCAGGCGCTGGAGATGATGCAGGTCGACGCCCGGGGCTTCGACCAGCTCGACCGACGGCTGCTGACCATCATGGTCGAACACTTCGACGGCGGCCCCGTGGGCGTGGAGAGTCTGGCCGCGGCGCTTTCGGAAGAGCGCGGCACCATCGAGGACGTGATCGAGCCGTTTCTGATCCAGCAGGGCTTTCTGGTGCGCACCGCACGCGGCCGCATGGCCACCACGCGCACCTGGCAGCACCTGGGGCTCAAGGCGCCGGCGAAGCCGGGCGGAGCCGATCTGTTCGAAGGCGGCTCATGAACGCGGTCGAATCCGGCACAGCCAATGTCTTCCGCTACCACGCCCATTATCGTGTTTATTGGGAAGATACCGACGCCGGCGGGGTGGTGTACCACGCCCGCTACCTCCAGTTTCTCGAGCGCGCGCGCTCGGACTGGCTGGCGAGCCTCGGGATTTCGCAGACCGAACTGCGGCGCGAGCAGGGGCTGGTGTTCGCGGTCACGCGCATGGAAATCGACTTCCGCAAGCCGGCGCGGCTGGAAGATGAACTTGACGTCTCGGTTTGCGTCCAATCCATGGGCCGGGCCCGGATCGACTTCAGCCAGCAGATCAGGTGCCGCGACGATCTGCTGATCGAGGCTACTGTGCGCGCCGCCTGCCTGGATGCAGGGCGCTTTTCGCCGGCCCGAATACCGGGCGAAATTCGGGAAATGCTGCGTGTCCATAACGTTTCCTGAACATTAAAACCATCTACAATACAAACGATTCCAGCAAATTCCCGGAAATTACATGAATGCAGAGATGAATATCTGGAGCCTCATCGCAGAGGCCACGCTGGTGGTGCAGCTGGTGATGGCGGTGCTGGTGCTGGCGTCGATCGCCTCCTGGGTCATCATTTTTTCCAAGCGCGCGGTACTGGGTCGGCTGGAAAAACGCATCAAGCAGTTCGAGGAGCGGTTCTGGTCGGGTGCGGACCTGGGCCAGCTATACGATCGGATCACCTCCGAACACAAGGTGCGCGAGGGCCAGGAAATCATCTTCGAGGCCGGGTTCCGGGAATTTTCGCGTCTAAGGGAAGAGCAGCGGATCGGGGCCGACACCCTGGCCGGCGGCGCGCAGCGCGCCATGCGCGTGGCGCTCACACGCGAGATCGATCGGCTGGAATCGGGCCTGAACTTTCTCGCCACGGTCGGTTCCACCAGCCCGTACGTGGGCCTGTTCGGCACGGTCTGGGGCATCATGCACGCGTTCTTCGCCCTGGCCGGCGTGCAGCAGGCGACCATCGCGATGGTCGCGCCCGGCATTGCCGAGGCTCTGATCGCCACCGCCATGGGCCTGGTCGCCGCGATTCCGGCGGTGATCGCCTACAACCGCTATTCCAACCAGGTCTATCGGCTTGAAGTGCGCATGGATAACTTCAAGGAAGAATTCGCCGGCATCCTGTATCGCCAGGCCCGCAAGCTGCAGGAAGCTTGAGGCATGCAGACAGACGCTCCCATCCAGCGCCGCCGGCGTGCCATGGCCGAAATCAACGTGGTGCCGTACATCGACGTGATGCTGGTGCTGTTGATTATTTTCATGATCACCGCGCCGATGCTCAACCTCGGCGTGGAAGTGGAGCTGCCCCAGGGCAGCGCCGAGTCGCTGGGCGACATCAGCGACCCGCTGGTGGTGACCGTGAACCGCAACGGCGATCTTTACCTGAATACCGGTGACGCCCCGCAGCTGGTCGACGGCCAGACGCTGGTCGAGCAGGTCGGCGTGCTGATCGGCCGCAACCCCGACATCCAGGTGCTGATCGGCGGCGACCAGCGGGTGCCTTATCGCCATATCTACGACACCATGACGCTGCTGCAGCAGGCCGGGGTGGCCTCGATCGGCTTCATGGGCGATCCGCCGGAGCAGTGAAGGCGCAGGCTTCGCACAAGGCGGCGCAGCGCGGGTCGTCGGCGCGGGACCTGAGCCGCGCGTTGCTGCAGGCGCTGGGGGTGCATCTGGCGGCGTTCGGGCTGCTCTGGCTGGGCAGTCTGAGCTGGCAGCCGGAGCGCCCCGAGATCACGCCCAGCTTCACGCTGGTCGACGCCTCGCCATACGTGGAAGCCGAGCGCGAGGAACAGCTGGCCGAAGCCCAGGCCGAAGAAGCGCAGCGCAGGCTCGAGCAGGCCCGGCGCGAGGAGGCCGAGCGGCAGCGGGCGCTTGAGCGCGAGCGCGAACAGGAACAACAGGAGGAACAACGCCAGGCTGCGCTGGAACGTCAGCGGCAGCAGCAGCTCGAACGCGAGGCCGAGCAGGCGCGCCGGGCCGAACAACAGCGCCGGCAGGAAGAGCAGCGTCGTCAGCTGGAGCGTGAGCGGCGCGAGGCCGAACAGGCCCGCCTGCGCGAACTGGAGGAACTCCGCCGGCAGCGCGAAGCGGCGCAGCTCGAACGCGAAGAGCAGGAACGCCGGCTGGCCGAGATTGCCGAGCGGCGCGAGGCCGAAGAGACGCGCCAGCGCGCCGAAGCCGAAGCCGAGCGCCTGCGACTGGCGCGCGAGCAGGCCGCGGCCGAAGAACGCCGGGGTACGCTGCGCGAGGAATACGTGGCAACGATCGCCGAACTGGTCCGGCGCAACTGGCGGCGGCCGCCGACGGCCGAGCCGGGGGTTGAATGCCGCGTTCGCGTAGTCCAGATTCCCAGCGGCGTCATCATCGACCAGGCGGTCGCCTCGCCGTGCAATGCCGACCAGGCGACCCGCGAATCGATCATCAGTGCGGTGGAACGCACGGAACAACTACCTTATGAAGGTTACGAAGATGTTTTCGAAAGAGAAATTGATTTCATATTTAGCTACGACGGCGATTAGCCTCTGGCTGGCCGCTTCAGGTCCAGCGAGCGCCCAGCTCCAGATCGAGATTGTCGACGGGGTCGAAGGCGCGTTGCCGGTGGCCGTGGTGCCGTTCGACTTCGGTAATGCGGAAATGCAACCCGAGACGTCGATGCATGAAGTGATTGCCGCCGATTTGCAGCGCAGCGGCCTGTTCGATCCGCTGCCGGTATCCGACATGATCGATCGGCCGACGCGGCCGCCGGAGATCAGCTTCGGCACCTGGCGCCTGCTCGAGGTCGACTACGTGGCCATGGGACGCTGGATACCCGGCAGCGATGGCGTTTCGGGCGAGATCGAATACCACCTGGTGGCGGTCAATTCCGGTCGCACGCTGTTTTCGCGCGCGATTGCCGCCGGCCCCGGCGCGTTCCGGCTGCGGGCCCACCAGATTGCCGACGCCATCTACGAGGAACTGGCCGGCGCCCCGGGCGCGTTCGCCAGTCGCATCGCCTACGTCAGGGTCGCCGGCGCCGGCACCGAGGACGAGCAGTTCGAACTGATCGTCGCCGATTCCGACGGGCACAATCCGCAAACCGTCGTCAGGCACAGCCAGCCGATCATGTCGCCGGCCTGGGGCCCGGAAGGGCGCCGGCTGGCCTACGTGACGTTCGCCACCGGACGGTCCAATATCGTGATCCAGGACATCTTCACCGGGCAGCGCGAAATCGTTTCCGAAAGCCGCGGTATCAATGGCGCGCCGGCGTTCTCGCCGGACGGCAGAATGCTGGCCATGAGCCTCTCGCGCAGCGGCAATTCCGAAATCTGGGTTCGAACGCTGGAAAGCGGCCGAATGGAGCGGCTGACCGATCACTGGGCCATCGACACCGAGCCGGCCTGGTCGCGCGACGGACGCAGGATTTTCTTTACGTCCGACCGCGCAGGTCGACCGCAGATCTATCAGGTCCGGCGCGACGGAACCGGCATCGAGCGCGTGACGAACGAGGGGGCTTACAACTCCAGGGTGTCGGTGGATCCGTATTCCGGCTTGCTCGCCATGGTTCACGGCGGCCAGGCGAACTTCCGGATCGCGGTTCTGGATCGCGAATCGGGGCGTTTGCGTGTATTATCCCCGGGAAGGATGGACGAGTCGCCGAGCTTTGCCCCGAACGGCAGAATGGTGCTCTACGCGGCACGTGAAGGTGAACGCGGTGTCCTGGCCGCGGTATCGGTCGACGGGAGATTCCGGCAGCGCCTGGTGCTGGCCGACGGTGACGTTCGCGAACCCGCCTGGTCGCCATTGATTCAATAGGGCATGGTTTGCACCGCAGCCACCCGGGTCCAGTCCTGAAAATCAAACAATAACCCCATTTCGGCATTCTTGGAGGCAGCATGAACTTTGCTTTGAAATTTTTCCTGGTCTCGGCCCTGGCGATCCTGCTCGGCGCCTGCGCAACCGATACGCGCGACGTACCCGCCGAGCCCGAACCGCAGCCGCAGGAACCGTCCGAGCCTTCCGAGCCGGTCGAGGTCGACCGAGTCAATCCGGTCGACTTCGCTGACTCGCGCAACCTCGACAATCCCGAAAGTACGCTGAGCCAGCGCGAGATCTACTTCGAATTCGACCGATCCGACGTGCGTGCCGAGTATCTTCCGATCATCCGCGCGCACGCGCAATACCTGAAGGCCAACCCCAGCGCGCGCATGCTTCTGGAGGGCCACGCCGACGAGCGCGGCTCCAGGGAATACAACCTGGGACTGGGCGAACGCCGCGGCAACTCCGTGCTCGACCTGATGCAGGCCGAAGGCGCATCGGCGAGCCAGATCGAGGTTGTCAGCTATGGCGAGGAACGCCCGGTATGCCGCCAGTCCAGCGAATCGTGCTGGGAGCGGAACCGGCGCGTGGAGATTGTCTACACCGCACGGTGATCCTTATGGCCCAAATTCCGAAAACGACGTTCCACCGGGTGAGCGCTCGTGCGCTCGTGTGCGGTCTTTTACTGGCCGCTACGGTCCAGCTGTCCATGGCCCAGGAGACCCAGGGCGACGACAACATGGCATCCCGGATGATCCTAGAACTGCAGCAGATGCGCGAGGAAGTCCGCGAACTGCGCGGGCTGGTCGAGGCGCAGTCTCAGGAAATCGAGAATCTCAAGCGGCGCCAGCGCGATCAGTACGTGGATCTTGATCGGCGTCTGGGTGAGTTGCGTGCCGGGACAGCCCAGGCGTCGTTGGCGCGGTCCGGCCAAACCGCGGACGGTGGCGGCATCGGTGAAGCCGATACCGAGGCGCCGGCGATGGATGTCGCGTCCGCCGGCCGTCTCGAGGAAGGCTCGATGCCGACCGGCCGGGAATCGGGCACCGACCAGCCGCAGGTCCAGCCGATCGCGCCGCCCGAAGTGCGCGACCGGCCGGATGAACAAGCCGAGGTCACGACCCTGGCCGATCAGGGCAACGGCGGGGCGAGAGCGTTGCGCGAGCCCACCGAAGCCGAGCAACAGGCCTACGACCAGGCTTTCCGCGCGCTGCGCGAGACGCGTTATGCCGACGCGGCCGAGGGCTTCGACGCCTTCCTGCGCGATCATCCCGATTCGGCCTATGCACCCAATGCGCTCTACTGGCTGGGCGAGGTCTACTACGTCACGCGCGATTTCGAGATCGCGCTGACGCAATTCGAACGCTTGCAGGACAGTTATCCCGACAGCAGCAAGAAGCCCGACGCGCTCTTGAAAATCGGTTTCAGCCATTACGAGCTCGGAGACTGGGATCGGGCCCGGGCGGCGCTTGAGCAGGTGATCGCTGATTATCCGGGCACCAACTATTCGCGCCTTGCCGAAAACCGGCTGCGCACGATGCGGCTGGAAGGGAATCTCTGAATTTTTTCAATTTAAAAACAACCGGCTCCATAGATCACACAGATTTGCACAGATTTCTGATTTTGCTTTTTTAAGGCTACTCGGCAAAGCTTTCAGAAGGCGCTGTGACCGGTCTATCCAATGCTTTGTCATAACCCTCAGGTCTGGATCCGGGTCGCCGGATTGTGACTTGAGCACGAACCACGCGTAAGAATTCTCCAGCAAAAAGAAAATCTGAAATTCAATAACCTGTGTGAATCTGTGTAATCTGTGGAGCGCTTCCTGAAAATCACCGAGATCTTTCGGTCGCTGCAGGGCGAGTCGGATTCGGTGGGTTGGCCGACGGTGTTCGTGCGCCTGACCGGCTGCCCGCTGCGCTGCGTGTGGTGTGATACCGCCTATGCGTTCGGTGGCGGCGACTGGATGGAGATCGACGCCGTCGTCGATCGCGTAGCCGCGCTTGCCACTCGCCACGTGTGCGTGACCGGCGGCGAGCCGCTGGCGCAGAAACGTTGCCTGGATCTTCTCGAGAAACTCTGTGATGCCGGCCACCGGGTTTCACTGGAAACCAGCGGTGCGTTGCCGGTGGCCGATGTCGACCCGCGCGTGGTCAAGGTGCTGGACCTCAAGGCGCCGGGTTCGGGAGAAAGCGTCCGCAACCTCTGGTCCAACCTCGACCATCTCCAGCCGCACGACCAGATCAAGTTCGTTGTCGCCGACCGGGCCGACTTCGACTGGGCGGTCGAGCAGATCCAAGCGCGTGATCTGTCGCGCCGGGACGTGCTGATCTCCCCGGTCTGGGAAACGCTGGCGCCAGGCACGCTGTCGGAATGGCTGCTCGAATCCGGCCTCCACGCCCGGCTGCAGGTTCAGCTGCACAAGGTGCTCTGGGGGGATCAGCCGGGGAAGTGACTTCTGCTGCCGGCGATGGTGGATTATGGGTTGCGGGTTTTTTGGAAACAGATTTCAGGTTTCAGTTTTCAGCAAGCAAGCGCGCGAAAAGACAGATCAACCACGAAAGACACGAAGAGCACGAAGGTTAGCGATCGCAGGTCGGCTCACAGCCTGCCCCGGACCCTCGATCGGCGTCAAGGGCAGGCTTTGATCCGGGGCCGCAGGCCGTAAGCCGACGTCTGGCAAAATTCTGAAACGTCGGATTACGCTTCGCCAGTTCGACCGGCGCAAGCTGCACAAACTACAACCCGCGTAGACCGGGTAAACGAGCGAAGCGGGTGCACCCGGTTTCGATGCTCGAATCCGCTGCGCAAACCGCAGGATCGCTGCCGATCAATTCCCCTTTTTTGCCTCGACCAACCGGTAGATGGCATCCAGCGCTTCGCGCGGGCTGAGTGCGTCGGGGTCGAGTTGCTCGAGGAGCTTCACGACCGGGTCCGGTTCGGCCGGTTCGGGTTCGGCGTTGTCGGACTCGGTCTGTTTCCCGCTTTCGGCACGCCGGGGCGAAAACAGGCTCATCTGGGCCGATTCGGCGCGCTCGGCTTCGGCCTCCAGCCGTTCGAGATGGCGGCGGGCGCGCTTCAGCACGCTGCCGGGCAGGCCGGCCAGCCGCGCGACCTGCAGCCCGTAGGATTGGTTGGCCGGGCCGTCGCGCACGCTGTGCAGAAACACGATGCGGTCGCCGTGCTCGCGCGCGGTCAGGTGAACGTTGGTGATGCCTTCGTGGTCTTCGGCCAGGCGCGTGAGCTCGAAATAGTGGGTCGCGAACAGGGTCATGGCCTTGACCTGCATGGCCAGCTCGGTGGCCACCGCCCAGGCCAGCGCCAGGCCATCGAAGGTCGAGGTGCCGCGCCCGATCTCGTCCATCAGCACCAGCGATTGGTCGCTGGCGTTGTGCAAGATATTGGCGGTCTCGACCATCTCGACCATGAACGTCGAGCGTCCGCGGGTCAGGTCGTCGCCGGCGCCGATGCGCGAGAAGATCCGGTCGACCGGGCCGCAGCGCATCGCCTTGGCGGGCACGAAGCTACCGGCGTGGGCCAGCAGTACGATCAGCGCGGTCTGGCGCATGAAGGTGGACTTGCCGCCCATGTTCGGTCCGGTGATGACCAGCATGCGGCGTTCCGGGTCCAGCGTGCAGTCGTTGGGTACGAAGGGCTCGTCCTGTACCGCCTCGACCACCGGGTGGCGGCCTTCGGTGATTTCCAGGCCGGGCGTGTCGTCGAGCACCGGCCGGTTCCAGTTCAGCGTCTCGGCGCGTTCGGCGAACGTCGCCAGCACATCCAGCATGGCAACCGCCATGGCCAGTTCGGCGAGGCCGGCGTGCTGTTCGGCCAGGCGGGCGACAAGCTTTTCGTACAGCGCCTTTTCCAGCGTCAGCGAGCGCTCGCGCGCCGACAGCACCTTGTCCTCGTGGGCCTTGAGTTCCTCGGTGATGAAGCGTTCGGCGTTTTTCAGCGTCTGGCGCCGGGTATATTCGTCGGGCACGTCGCCCGCGCGCGCCTTGCCGATCTCGATGTAATAGCCGTGCACCCGGTTGTATCCGACCTTGAGCGTCGAAATGCCGGTGCGCTCGCGCTCGGCGGCCTCGTATTTCTGCAGGAAGTCGTCGGCGTTGCTCGACAGCGAGCGCAGTTCGTCCAATTCTTCGTCGTAGCCGTCGCGGATCACGCCGCCGTCGCGGATCAGCACCGGCGGCTGGTCGACCACGGCGCGCGCCAGCAGGTCGACAAGGTCGCGGCGGTCGGGCATCTGCTCGCGAAGTTGCCGGAGCAGCGGGCCGTCAAGGTCTTCCAGCGCGGCCCGCAACGCCGGGGTTCGTTCCAGCCCGGCGCGCAGGGTGGTGAGATCGCGCGGGCGTGCAGAGCCCAGTGCGATGCGGGTCAGGATGCGCTCCAGGTCGCCGCCGCCGGTCAGGATCTCGCGCACGGCCTGGTGACGACCGGCTTCGGCGAGCGCGGCGACCGCGGCGTGGCGTTCGGCCAGCGGCTCACGCTTGCGCAGCGGATGAATCAGCCAGCGACGCAATTCGCGGCTGCCCATGGGCGTGGCGGCCTGATCGAGCAGGGCGATCAGGGTGCTTTCGCTGCGGCCCTCGGGGTGACGGTCGATTTCCAGGTGCCGGCGGGTCGCTGCATCCAGCAGCAGGTGCGAATGCTGTTGTTCGTAGCGAAGCCCGTCGATATGCGGCAGCTCGCCGGTGAGCATCTCGCGCGCGTAGCCGAGCAGGGCGCCGGCGGCGGCCACCGCGCTGCCGGGCTGCTCGATGCCGAAACCGGCCAGGTCCTGAACGCCGAACTGCCGGCACAGCGCGCGCTGCGCGGCGTCGGCGTCGAACTCCCAGTCCGGTCGCTTGCGGATCGCGACGTGCTCGTCCTGGATCAGCGCGGTGTTGAAGGTCTCGGGCACCAGCAGCTCGGCCGGCCGCAGTCGTTCGAGCTCGGCGGCCAGCGCCTCGCGGCCGGCCGGTTCGCTGCAACCCAGCCGGCCGCCGGCCAGGTCCAGCCAGGCCAGGCCATGATGGTCATCGTGTACGCATACCGTGGCGAGAAGACGGTCGCCCCGGTCTTCCAGCAGCGATTCCTCGGTCAGCGTGCCCGGCGTCACGATACGCACGATCTTGCGCTCCACCGGTCCCTTGGCGGTGTCCGGATCGCCGATCTGCTCGCAGATCGCAACCGATTCGCCGTGGCGCAGCAGGCGGGCCAGGTAGGCATCCACCGCGTGGCAGGGCACGCCGGCCATGGGGATGGGCTGACCGGCCGACTGGCCGCGCGCGGTCAGCGTGATGTCGAGCAGGCGCGCCGCGTTTCGCGCGTCGTCGTAGAACAGTTCGTAGAAATCGCCCATCCGGAAAAACAGCAGGATGTCGGGGTACTTTTCGCTGACTTCAGCCTTGATGCGCAGGTATTGCTGCATCAGCGGCGTGTGCTTGGCGGCGGCCGAGTCGTTCATCAGTGAAGGAGCATTGGAGAGGCGAAAGCGGACCACAGATTACACGGATTGACGTCGAACGGGTGGTCTGCCCTGTACCCTTGGATTTGAATGAACGGCACCGCCTCACGCGCGCGCAAAATTTTCCCTTAGGGAGCCTGCTTGCAGGCCAATTGAGCTGCCGAAAAGCCTCGAGGGTGTTCGCCTCAAGCACGTTGCTACGGCGTGGAATTCAAGTCAGCGGCATCCGTCTAAAGATCTGTGTCAACCTGTGTAATCTGTGGAAAGTGTTTCGAACCGGTCAGCGATGAATTCACGAAGCGACGACGAATCCCTGGCGATGCGCGCGGCGGCCGTGGCGGCCGAGCTCAAGGCGCACGGTCGGGTCCTGGCGCTGGCCGAGTCTTGCACCGGCGGCTGGATCGCCAAGGTCTGCACCGACCTGGCCGGCAGCTCCGCGTGGTTCGAGCGCGGACTGGTCACCTATTCCAACCGCGCCAAGTCGGAAGAACTGGGCGTGCGCGCGGCCAGCATTCAGCGCTACGGCGCGGTCAGCGAGATCGTTGCCGCCGAAATGGCGCGCGGCGCGCGCAACGCCGCCCACGCCGATTTCGCCGTGGCCGTCACCGGAATCGCCGGACCGGAGGGCGGGTCGCCGGACAAGCCGGTGGGGACGGTCTGCTTCGGCTGGGTCGGGCCCGAGGACGAGCCCGAAACGGAGACCTGCCTGTTTTCCGGCGACCGCGACGAGGTTCGGCGCGAGACAGTGGCGCATGCGCTGGACGGCCTGCTCACCCGGATATGAGCGGCGGCAAAAAGCGTCGCAGGCTGTTTTTCGCGCTCTGGCCGTCGCCGCAGATCCGGGCCGGGATCGTGCGTCGACGCGAAGCGATCGAAGGCCTGTCGCGGCGCCGCGTACCGGATCACAACCTGCACCTGACGCTTCTGTTCCTGGGCGACCAGCGCGCGGATCGGGTCCCGGAGATCACTGCTGCCGCCCGCCGGCTGCATGCGCCGGGTTTCGACCTGGTGCTCGACCGGCTCGGCTGTTTCGCGCGGGCGCGCGTGGCCTGGCTGGGCGGGCAGGCGCCGGCGGCCGGCAATGCGCTGGTCGCCGACCTGACGGCCGGCATGGAGGCGCTGGACCTGGGGTTCGACCACCGGCCCTGGGCGCCGCACGTCACGTTGTTTCGCAAGGTTTCCGGGCGCCCGGAACTGCCCGAAATCGAGCCGCTGGCCTGGCCGGTGAGCCGTTTCGTGCTGATCGAATCGGTCCCCGGCGAGCCGTATGAACCGCTGGCGACGTTCGACCTCGACTGATCCCGCGGCTTTATCAGGTTTTGAGAATTCGGTCCTTACAATGCAATTGAATGCAAATCGGGTTGCGCATGATGCCGCCGGCAGGCAGGAAACCGTGTCAAAACGCCGCAAGCGGGTCGCAGCCTGCCCCGGACCCCGATCCGGGAGTGGCCGCCGGAGCGCAGAATCCGGAGTGCATGTGTCAATACATGGGGATTTCGAGCACCGCCGGACCCCGTCAGGCGCACGCGCGGTGGTTTTTGGCACGGTTTCCTAGGACAAACGGAAGAATCCGGGTAGGAAATCTTCCCTTCGTTGCGTTGCCGGGTTGGCACGCGGACGCCCTGTGAGATAATCGAATCATTACCAGAATGCCTTCAACGGCGGAGAGAAACTATCGTGGACGACAACAGAAAACGAGCACTTTCGGCGGCCCTGAGCCAGATCGAGAAGCAGTACGGCAAGGGCGCAATCATGCGCATGGGCGACGACGCGGCATCACGCGACGTACCCGTGATATCCACCGGGTCGATGTCGCTGGACGCGGCGCTGGGCGTGGGCGGTCTGCCGCGCGGCCGGGTCATCGAGATTTACGGACCGGAGTCATCCGGCAAGACCACGCTGACGCTGCACGCCGTGGCGGAAGCGCAGAAGGCCGGCGGTACCGCCGCATTCATCGATGCCGAGCACGCCCTCGACCCGGGCTACGCCGAAAAACTGGGCGTCAATGTCAACGACCTGCTGGTCTCTCAACCCGACACCGGCGAGCAGGCGCTTGAGATCACCGACATGCTGGTGCGCTCCGGCTCCGTCGACGTCATCGTGGTCGATTCGGTTGCGGCGTTGACGCCCAAGGCCGAGATCGAAGGCGAGATGGGCGACTCGCACGTCGGGTTGCAGGCGCGCCTGATGAGCCAGGCGCTGCGCAAGTTGTCGGGCAACATCAAGCGCACCAACTGCACGGTGATCTTCATCAACCAGATCCGGATGAAGATCGGGGTCATGTTCGGCTCGCCCGAGACCACCACCGGCGGCAATGCACTTAAGTTTTACTGCTCGGTGCGCCTGGATATCCGACGCATTGGTGCGCTCAAGCGCGGCGACGAAGTCATCGGCAACGAGACACGGGTCAAGGTCGTCAAGAACAAGATGGCGCCACCGTTCCGCCAGGCCGTGTTCGAGATCCTCTACGGCGAGGGTATCTCGCGCGAAGGCGAGCTCATCGAACTCGGCGTCGAGCACAAGATCATCAAGAAATCCGGCGCCTGGTACAGCTATGGCGATGACCGCATCGGGCAGGGCCGCGACAACGTTCGCCAGTTCCTCAAGGAAAACCCGGATGTGGCCGACGAGATCGAGAAGAAGATTCGCGAAGAGATGCTGCCGAAAAAGCCGGAGCAGGGCAAGCAGGATGAAGTGACCGAGACGGCTGAGGAAGCTGCAGGGCAATAATCGATGTCGTCTCCGGAGGGTGCGGATTCAGCGCTGGCCGAGGCGCGCGAGGCGGCGCTTCGACTGCTGGCACGGCGGGAGCATTCGGCGCGCGAACTCGAAACCAAGCTGGTCGGCAAGGGCTGGCCTGGAAGCGATGCAAGTCGGGTAATTTCCGACCTGGCCGCCGCCGGTCTGCAATCCGACCGCCGTTTTGCCGAATCTTTCGCCCGTCAGCGTGCGGGCCGCCATTATGGTCCGCGCCGCATTCTGGCAGAACTGGCCCAGCGCGGCATCGATTCCGGTCTGTCGGCCGAGGCGCTCGAGTCGCTGGAAGTGGATTTCTCGGAGCTGGCCGCCGATTTCTATCGCCGAAAATACGGCGATGCCGATCCGAACCCGGATTACCGGGAGCGAGCAAGGCGTTCCCAGGCGCTCTACCGCCGGGGCTTCGAAGCGGAGCATCTCCGCGGCCTGATCCGAGCCGTGTAGGAAAATTCCTACACCGTGTAGGAATTTTCCTACACGAGATTTCCGTTTTTCCTACCCGTTTCGGGCACTTTTTTCCGATTCGAAATGCGGCGTCCGCAGGTAATCTGATTCGCAACCGTTGGTGGGGTGACCCGGAGGCAATGGCTTTCGGGGCTTGAGGCGGCGCGCGGGACTCTCTCTGCTCGCGTGCCGCCTTTTTTATTTTTCCCGGATGGAGAAATGAATGCGGCGGCGCCGCATTCGTTATTTTCCAGGTTTTTTCCGCCGAATCTCGGAGTTCGCCTTCGATGCCGGGGGTCGTGGTGCGATTCGCGGAAGGCTACAGCGCTTCGAAGATGCCTGCCGCACCCATGCCGGTGCCGACGCACATCGTGACCATGCCGTATTGCTGCTTGCGTCGACGCAGGCCGTGGATGAGTTTGGCCGAAAGCACCGCGCCGGTCGCGCCCAGCGGATGGCCCAGCGCGATGGCGCCGCCCAGCGGGTTGACCTTGCTCGGCTCGAGCTCGGTGGTGCGGATGACGGCCAGCGCCTGGGCGGCGAAGGCTTCGTTGAGCTCGATCCAGTCGAGGTCGCTTTTCGAGATGCCGGTCTGTTCCAGCGCCTTCGGGATGGCCGCGATCGGCCCGATACCCATGATTTCCGGCGGCACGCCTGCCACCGAGAAGCCGCGGAACACGGCCAGCGGCGTCAGGTTGTATTTCTTCAGGATTTTTTCCGAAACCAGGATCAGGGCCCCGGCGCCGTCCGACATCTGCGAGCTTGTCGCGGCAGTGACGGTGCCGTCGGCACGGAACACGGTGCGCAGCCTGGCCAGGGCCTCGGGCGTGGTGTCGCGTCTTGGGCCTTCGTCGGTATCGATCACGGTTTCGGTTTTTCGAATCGCGCCCGACTCGAAATCCGGCTGGTGGCTGACGACCGTGTAGGGCCGAATCTCGGTGAACTCGGAGTTGTCGATTGCGGCGATCGCCTTCTGATGGCTCTCGTAACCGAACTGGTCCTGATCTTCGCGCGAAACGTCGTATTGCTCGGAAACCTTCTCGGCGGTAATACCCATGCCGTAGGCGATCGCGATGTTGTCGTCTTCGAACACCTTCGGGTTCATGGCGACTTTATGGCCCATCATCGGTACCATGGTCATGGTCTCGGTACCGCCGGCAATCATTACGTCGGCCTCGCCCAGGCGAATCCGGTCGGCAGCCATGGCCACGGTCTGCAGGCCGGAAGAGCAGAAGCGGTTGACCGTCACGCCCGGCACCGTATCGGGCAGGCCCGCCAGCAGTGCGCCGATGCGCGCGACGTTCATGCCCTGCTCGGCCTCGGGCATGGCGCAGCCGACGATCACGTCTTCGACCTGAGAGCCATCGATCTCCGGGACCTCGGCCATTGCTTCGCGGATGACATGCGCGAGAAGATCGTCGGGGCGGGTGTTGCGGAAGCCGCCCTTGAAAGCCCTGGCAACCGGCGTCCGGACCGCGGATACGATGTATGCATCACTCATGTTTGAATTCCTGTCGGTAGATTTTTGAATAATCGAATCTGGTGCTTTGGAATTGTTTGGCTGGCGTAGCGAGCGGCCGGCTGTCGATGGCCGCCGGCGCGCAGGATCCGCAGTGGACGATGTGTATCCATGAGGAATCCGAGCACCACCGGACGCCGACAGCGGGTCGCGCAGTAGCCAGACATCAATTCCGCAATGGTTTACCCGTCTTGAGCATATGCAAGATCCGCTCCTGGGTCGGCTTCATTTTCGCAAGCTCGACGAAGTGCTTGCGCTCCAGCGCATACAGCCAGTTCTCGTCGACCGGCGTGCCGCGGTCGATGGCGCCGCCGGAGAGCGTGTCGGCGATGCGGTCGCTGATTTCATAATCGTGGTCGCTGATGAAGTGGCCTTCATACATGTTGGCCAGCAGCATCTTGAGCGTGGCGATGCCGACGTCGCCGGCGGCCGGAATGCGGCGGCCGGGCAGCGGCGCGCGGTAGCCTGCGGCGTTCATGCCGCGGATCTCGCCGTGCGCGGCGTGCAGCAGTTCGTGCTCGTGCATCACGATCGCGTCGGATTCCGAGAGGTAGCCCATTGCGCGGGCTTCCATTGCCGAGCCGGACACCTGGCCCATAGCGACCTGCTTGAAGCGCTTCTCCAGCAACGGATAGCTGTCGCCGGCCCTGGTCTGGTCGTGGATCCTGAAAGCAAGCGTGCCCAGCCCGCCGCCGGCGGGCAGCAGGCCCACGCCGGCCTCGACCAGGCCCATGTAGCTCTCGAGGTGCGCCACGATCCGGCTGGTGTGCATGGCCAGCTCCAGCCCGCCGCCCAGCGCCAGCCCGCGTGCAGCGGCCACGCTGGGCACGGCGGCGTAGCGAAGCCTCAGGTTGGCATCCTGGAAGTCGGCGACCAGTTTCTCGACCTTGTCGAACTCACCATTCTCGACCCATTCCATGGCGGCTTTCAGGTTGGCACCGGCCGAGAACGGCCCCTCGGGTTGCCAGATGACGATGCCGGCGAATTCCTTCTCGGCGCGTTCCACGGCCTCGTTCAGTCCTTCGATGACGCCGTCGTCGATCACGTTCATCTTCGACTTGTGCGAAATGATCAGCACGTCGTCTTCCAGCGTCCACAGGCGTGCTCCGGGCAGATCTGCAACCGTGGTTCCGTTGTCGCGCTTCTCGCCGATCAGGCGCGGCGGCTGCCATTGGCGTCGATAGACGGCCAGGTCCGGTCGCGGCACGTTGTTGCCGCTGCCCGATACCGAGCCTTCATCGGCGTGCGCGGCGTCGACGCTCGAGACCCAGTCGGGCAGGGCGGCGTCGGCCAGCGCGGCACCGCTTTCGATATCGCGCCGGACCAGGCCGGCGACTTTTTTCCAGCCGGCGGCCTGCCAGATTTCGAACGGGCCGCGCGCCCAGCCATAGCCCCAGCGCATGGCGAGGTCGATTTCACGCGCCGAGTCGGCGATCCCGGCCAGGTGGACGGCGCAATACTGGAAAAGATCGCGATGGATGGCCCACAGGAACTCGAGTTCGGGCCGGTCGGATTCGGCCAGCGCGGCCATCTTCTCGGCCGGATCCTTGATGCCCAGCACCTGCTTGACTTCGTCGTCCAGGCCGTAATCCGTGTCTCGGTATTCTCCCGATTCGGAATCGAGGACGCGGATGGTCTTGCCTTCCTTGCGGAACACCCCGGCGCCGGATTTCTGGCCCAGTGCGCCATTGTCGACCAGCTGCCGCATCCATGACGGCACCTCGTAATACGCATGCCAGGGGTCATCCTCGAGCTTGTTCTTCATCGTCGTCATGACGCTGATCAGGGTGTCCAGCCCGACCACGTCGGCGAGCCTGAACGTGGCCGACTTGGGTCGGCCAATGGCCGGACCGGTCAGTGCATCCACGGTGTCGAAGCCCAGGCCGAGGCGTTCGGCGTGGTGGACGGTCGAAAGGATCGAAAACGTTCCGACGCGGTTGGCGATGAAATTCGGCGTGTCCATCGCCCGCACCACGCCCTTGCCCAGCGTTTCGGTGATGAAGGCTTCGAGCTGGTCCATGACCGCCGGATCGGTACCGGCATGCGGAATCAGCTCGACCAGGTGCATGTAGCGCGGCGGATTGAAGAAATGCACGCCGCAGAAGCGGGCGCGGTTCTTTTTCGGAAGCACGCTGGCCAGTTCTGTAATCGAAAGCCCGGAAGTGTTGGAGGCGAAGATCGCATCGGGTTGAATATGCTGCTCGATCTTGTCGTACAGCGATTTCTTGATGTCGATGCGCTCGGCGACCGCTTCGATAATGAAGTCGCAGTCGGCAAGTTTGGCCGCGTCGTCGTCGAAATTGGCCGGATGCAGGAATTCGACCAGATCCTTGTCGGCCAGCGGCGGCGGCTTGAGCTTGGTCAGGCGCTGAATGGACTGCTCGATCAGGTCGTTGCGACCGCCTTCCCTGGCGGGGAGGTCGAACAAGCGTACCGGGATGCCGGCGGCGGTCAGATGCGCCGCGATCTGGGCGCCCATCACGCCGGCACCAAGGACCGCGGCTTTCTTGACGATGAATCTGTTGTTGGACATGGTTGTGGAATTCCTGTTTCGGATTCTGGATTTCAGTCTTCTACCGATCGTGCTTTCAAAGGCTCTCCACAGATTACGCAGATTTACACAGACCAAAAGTCTGAAAAGCCTGTTGGCGAGATCGCAGCGAATTCAAAGTGAAACTCTTGCAGTTCGATCCGGGTTGATCCGTGCAATCTGTGGAAAGCAGTTTGTCCTAACTGGCCTTGGCCAGCGGCGATTCCGCTTCGCCGAACTGCGCGTGCGACAGCGCATCGCCGTCGAACTCGTCGACCGCGATCAATTCGGCCGAAAGCCGCTGTGCCTCGATCAGGATCCGGGCCTGTTCCTGGTCGATCAGACCGGCTTCGACGCCCTCGGCTGTCAATTGCTCGACATTGACCGGCGTGGGCTGGCGCTTGAGTCCGTTGACCAGGATCTGCTCGGCTTCTTCGGCGGCCAGCACGGCCTCGAAGGCGTCCAGCGCAACAGCCGTGCCGACGCCGCCGGTTGGGCGAAAGACGTCGTGTGTCAGGCGTTCGCGCGTGGCGTTGCGGCTCATCAGCATCAGCGCAATGCTGCGGCCGGTCCTGTCGCCGGATTCGGCATGGACCCGGCCGAACGGGAAGCAGATCCGCTTGAGCAGCCAGCCGGCGGCGGCCGACGGGAAATTGGCCAGCACGCCGTGCAGGGCTTCCTCGACGCGATGGAGACTGTCGGAGATGCCCCATTCGACCAACGGCAGGTCTTCGTCCGGCCGGCCGTCGTCCTCGAAGCGCTTCAGCGTCGCCGAGGCCATGTAGAGGTGACTCAGCGCGTCGGCGAAGCGGCCCGAGAGCTTTTCGGCGAACTTGAACTTGCCGCCCAGCATCAGCAGCGTGGTGTCGGCGATCAGCGTGAAGTTGGCGGTCAGGCGATTGATGCGACGGTAATGATGCGCGACCGGCCCGGCGACCGGTGCGCGGCTGAGGCGCCCGCCGGTCAGGCCCAGCGCCAGCGAACGCACGCCGTTGCCGATGGTGTAGCCGACGTGGCCGAAGAATGCGTGGTCGAACTCACGCCGGGCGTCGGGCGCCTCGCTGGTGGCCGCGGTCATTTCCTTGAGCAGCCAGGGATGACAGCGGATCGCGCCCTGGCCGAATATGATCATCGACCGGGTCAGGATATTGGCGCCTTCGACCGTGATCGCCACCGGGACCGACTGGTAGATCAGGCCCACGTAGTTGCGCGGCCCCATGATGATGCCCTTGCCGCCGTGGATATCCATCGCGTCGGTCGTCAGTCGGCGGTAGGCCTCGGTCAGGTTGGCCTTGAGAATGGCCGACAGGACGGCCGGCTTTTCTCCCTGGTCCAGCGCGACCAGCGTCATTCGATGCGCGGCATCCATGCGGTAGGTTTCGCCGGCGATGCGGGCCAGCGGCTCCTGGATGCCCTCGAAATTGCCGATCGGCTGCTTGAACTGGTAGCGGACGCGTGCATAGGCGCCCGAGACCTGGCTGAGCAGCTTGCCGTTGGCGACCGAAAGCGCCGGCAGCGAAATGGCGCGGCCGGCCGAAAGGCAGTGCATCAGCATCGGCCAGCCCTGGCCGACGCGCTGCTGGCCGCCGATCACCCAGTCCATCGGGATGAAGACATCCTCGCCGCGGGTCGGGCCGTTCATGAACGGCGCCCCGCCGGGCACGTGGCGCTTGCCGGTTTCGACGCCGGGCGTGTCGGCCGGGATCAATGCGCAGGTGATGCCCAGGCTTTCCCGGTCGCCGAGCAGGCCGTCCGGATCGAACGCCTTGAACGCCAGTCCGACCAGCGTCGCCACCGGCGCCAGCGTGATATAGCGCTTGTCCCAGGACACCCGCAGCCCGAGCACTTCCTTGCCCTGGTACTGGCCCTTGCACACGATGCCCTTGTCGGGCATGGACGCCGCGTCCGAACCGGCCAGCGGCGAGGTCAGCGCAAAACACGGGATGTCCTCGCCCGAGGCCAGCCGCGGGAGGTAGTGTTTCTTCTGTTCGGGCGTGCCGAAGTGGTGCAGCAGTTCCCCGGGACCCAGCGAATTCGGCACCATCACCGTGGTGGCCACCGAAGAGCTGCACGAGGCAATCTTGGTCACCACCGCACCGTTGCCCTGGGCCGAAAAGCCCAGCCCTCCGTATTCCCTTGGAATGATCATGCTGAAAAAGCGGTGTTTCTTCAGGTGCTCCCAGACCGCCGGCGGCAGGTCCTGGTCGTTGTAGATCTGCCATTCGTCCACCATGCGGCAAAGCGCTTCGACCGGCCCGTCGAGGAAGTCGCGCTCTTCCTGGCTCAGCGCAGGGGCGGGATTATCCATCAGCTTTTTCCACTTCGGCCGGCCCGAGAAAAGCTCGGCATCCCACCAGGTCGTACCGGATTCCAGCGCCTCGCGTTCGGTATCCGACATCGCCGGCAACACCTTGCGGAACCAGTCGAACAGCCGATTCGTGACCAGCGCCTGCCGGAGCGGCGGGATGGCGGCCACGATCAGCGGCAGCGCGATCAGTGCGGCAACGACGCCTAATGCCGGGTGCAGCGGAGCCCAGAAGGCGACGGCGGCAACGACAGTCATGGAAACCGCTGCCAGCCAGGCCGGGGCCGCGAAATAGGCAAGTATCAGCGGGAGGAGCAGAACGATTATCAGCGCAACAGTGGTCATGCAATGTTCTCCTTGAGCGAAGTCTGGGGATTCGCCGCCAGCGCGGAATCGCGCAAGCCGGCGCAGCCGAAGCGGATCAGGGCGCGTGCGGTGTGTTCGACCTGATCATCGCGGGTTTCGGCCATGGTGTAGGTCAGCGCACCGATCAGGAAATCGAGCTGCTGACGCAGGTTGTCGGGCGACGTTCCCAACGCGCGACTGACCGCGTCGGCGAATGTGCGCATCACGTGCGAATACTGGCGCGCGATGGTCCCGTGGAGTTGGGTGGCATTCTCGGCCCATGCACGCATGAGCAGTCGCATGAAGCGGCCGCCGTCGCCGGCCGACTGCGTGCTGAGCAGCAGCGCCGGATAGATGAAGGCTTCCAGCACATCTTCGAGCTCGGGCGGATCGGAAGCGTTCAAGACCGCTTCGAGCCGGGCCAGCCGATCGCTGTTGAGTTCATCCAGCCGCCGCTGGAACACCGCCAGGATCAGCGCATCCTTGGAGCCGTGGTGATAATTGACCGCGGCCAGGTTGACCGCTGCCTGGCGCGTGATCTGGCGCAGCGTCGTGGCATGAAATCCCTGGTCCGCGAACAGCTGTTCGGCGGTATCGAGGATGCGCTGGCGAGTCGAATCGGTCATGCGGCTCCGGTTGCAGACGCGTGGGTTCAGGTCACGCTGTGACAGCAAAATTGAAACAATGGTTTCAAACAGACGTTTGAATCGTAGCATTGTCGTCGGTCCGGGCGCAACTGCACAAGGCCTGCAAGGAAAAATCGGTCGCGCAGATTCTCAGCATTTGAGAATAGAACCGCCGATACTTCGCAGCATGAGCCTGTTTTCGCCCGAACAGCAGCTGGATCGCTGGTTTAGCCACGCGCTGGGGCATCGGACGGCCGTTCAGCGCACGGCCTGGCCGCTGCTGCGTCTCGGCCGCAATGCGATGCTGATCGCCCCGACCGGCCAGGGCAAGAGCCTGGCGGCGTGGCTGCCGCTGGTCGAACGGATGGTCAAAGATTCCGTCCCGCGCCGCGGCGTCCGAGCGCTGCATATCGCGCCATTGAAGGCGCTAGCGCGCGACATGACGGTCAACCTGGCGCCGCTGCTGGAATTCGCCGGCCAGTTGCGCGCGCGACCACTGGAAATGGCGCTTCGCTGCGGCGACACGCCGCAATCGGAGCGCGCGCGCCAGCGCAGGCGCCCGCCGGAAATCCTGTCGACCACGCCGGAATCGCTCTACGTGTTGCTGGGCAGCGCCGGCGGGCGGCGGCTGCTTGCAACCGTCGAGGCCGTCGTTGTCGATGAACTGCATGCCCTGGCGAGTTCCAAGCGCGGGGCGCACCTGGCGCTGTCGCTGGCCCGGCTGGACCGATTGACGCCGCAGCCGGTACAGCGGATCGGCCTGTCGGCCACGGCCCGTCCGGCCGATTCGCTGGGCGCATTCCTTTGCGGCGGCGCGGCCTGCGAGATTGTCCAGCCCGATCCGCCGCAGGGCGTCGATCTGCGCGTTGAACTGCCGGAACTGCCGTTGGGGCCGTTCCCGAACACGGTGCATTGGCAGCAGATTCACGCGCGGATCGCGGCATTGGCGGGTGCGACCGGCGCGCATACGAATGGTGTCGAGGGTCCGGGGCGTTCCCCGGCACCGGTCGCCGACCCGTCTCCCGGTTCGCTGCTGGTGTTCTGTCAGACCCGGGCGCAGGTCGAGCGCAGCGCTGCGGCGCTGGACGAGCTGCTGGCCGCCGCCGGTCTGCCGGGGCAGGTCGGGGCGCACCACGGCAGCCTGGACACCGCCCACCGCGAAGCGATCGAGGCGCGCTTCAAGGCCGGAGACTTGCACGTGCTGGTCAGCAGCGCTTCGCTGGAGCTTGGGCTGGATCTCGGTCACGTCGATCGGGTCTGCCAGCTCGGTGCGCCCGGCGCGGTCAACCTGGTGCGCCAGCGCGCCGGGCGCAGCGGGCATCGTCCGGACGGGGAGCCCTGCATGCACCTGTTTCCGTTGACCCTGAATCACCTGGTCGAGGCGCATGCGCTGGCCGGCGCGCTTTCCGCCGGCCGCATCGATGCCGTCGACGTGCCGGCAGCCCCGCTGGACGTGCTCGCCCAGCACCTGGTGGCCACGGTGGCCGCCGGCGAAACATCCGTTGCGGGCATGCTCGAAATCGTGCGCTCGGCCTGGCCCTACCGCAGCATCGATCGCGCACGACTGGACGCATTGCTGTCGATGCTCGGTCGGCCGGTCGGGGAGATGCCGGCCGAGCAGTCCGTCTGCCTGATGTCCATGGATGCAGGGGACAGCTGGCGTGCGCTGCCGGGCGCCGATCGGCTGGCGCTGACCAACGCCGGCACCATTCCCGAGTTTTTCGAATACGAGGTGGTTCGCAGCGATACCGGCGAACGCGTCGGCACGCTGGATGAGGAATTTGCGTTCGAGTCGTCCCCGGGCCAGGTGATTCAACTCGGTCGCCGGAACTGGTGCATCCAGCGCGTGGCGCCGGGCGAAGTGCGGGTGAATCCGGCCGATGAAGAAGCGGCGAGCCTCCCGTTCTGGTTCGGCGAGGGCCCGGGACGCACGCGCGTCATGGCCGATGCCGTTCTCGAAACCATGGCGCGCGCCAATTCCTCCGGACTGCACATCCAGGCTGGCGACATGCTGGCCGAATCCAGGCAGCTGCTGGGGGCGCTGCCGTCTCCGGACCGGCTGGTGATCGAGCGTTTCTTCGATCCCGGCGGCGACCGGCATATCGTGTTGCACACGTTTGCCGGCGCGCGTATCAATCGCGCCTGGGGCCTGGCGCTGCGCAAGCGGTTCTGCCGCCGGTTCAATTTCGAGCTTCAGGCCGCGGCCACCGATGACGGAATCCTCATCTCGCTGGGCGTGACGAGTCTCTTCGAGCTGCCCGAAGTCGCCGGTTTCGTGCGCTCGCACAATGTCGGCGACGTGCTGACCCAGGCACTGCTGGATACGCCGTTGTTCGTCACGCGCTTTCGCTGGTGCGCCAACAACGCACTGATATTGTTGAAAAACGACCGCACGGGACGCGTGCACCCGCAACGTCAGCGCAGCCAGGCCGAAAATCTGGTCGCCTGCGTGTTCCCCGATCAGCTCGCGTGCCTCGAAAATCTCAGCGGGCCGCGCGAGGTGCCGGATCATCCACTTGTGCGCCAGGCGCTGGATGACTGCCTGCACGAGCACATGGACCTGGACGGCCTGAAAACGCTTCTGGCGCGCATCGAAACCGGCGCGCTCGCCGTTCACGCCGTGGATACCGAGCGGCCTTCGCCGCTGTCGCAGGCGCTGATCCACGCCCCGCGCCACAGTTACCTGGACGAGGCTGCGGCCGAGGAGCGGCGCACGCGAAGCTTCGAGCAGCCGGCGATGCGATCGCGGCCGCGGCAATCGGTCAAGGCACCGGCTGCCGCGCCTTCTTTTTCGGCGCCGACTGGACAGCAGTTGCTGCAGCCTGCCGGGCGTCAGCCAGGCCCTGACAACCTGGAGCGCCTGTTGCTGGAGTCGGGTTTTCTGACTGCCGCCGAGGGCGAGACGGGACTGGGCCTGGCCGGGCCGTTGCCGGCCGGCGGCTGGAGCCGGCATTTCAGCACGCTGGTGCGCGAGAAGCGTGCGCTGAAGATATCGACGGCAACAGGGACGCAGCAGAGCCTCTGGATCGCCGCCGAGCGCCTGGGCTGGTTCCTGGAGCTTGCGCCGGACCTGGAATACAGCCCCTGGATCAGTGCCGCGCTGGTCCGCGAACCACCCGGCGGGGCCGAAGGCGTACGCCAATGGCTGGTCGCCGGGCGCGCACGAATCGATGGCGACGGCGCTGAAAAGGCGGTTGCGCGATTATTGGGGCTCAAGCCTGTGGCGGCTTGATCTGCGGGCCGGCCGGCAACGGGCTGATCGCGTCTTTCCGTTACAATTGAACGATATTGAATTTTGTCGGCACCCCATGAGCGAACAAGCAGAAGTCACCGCGATTCCGATAACGGTCAAAAGCGGCGAGAAAATCACCAAACCGCAGGGCTTCACCGCCATCCGCGACGGCATCAAGGCGCGTCGCAATGCCGAACCGGGCGTCCATCCCGACGGCCACACCCGCAAGCCCGACTGGTTGCGCGTACGGCTGCCCTCGGCCGGCCATGGCGGCAAGTACGAGCAGGTCAAGGCCAACGTCAACAAGCACAAGCTGGCCACGGTGTGCTCGGAATCGAAGTGCCCGAACATCGGCGAGTGCTGGAGCGCCGGCACCGCCACCATCATGCTGATGGGCGACGTATGCACCCGCGCATGCCGCTTCTGCTCGGTCGATACCGGCAACCCCAGGGGCTGGCTGGACTCGGAAGAACCGGCCAATGCCGCCGAGTCGGTGCGCCTGATGGACTTGAAGTACATCGTGCTGACATCGGTCGATCGCGACGACCTTGCCGACGGCGGCGCCCAGCACTATGCCGACTGCATCCGCGCAATCAAGCGCGAAAATCCGAAGACCGCCGTCGAGGCGCTGACACCCGACTTTCAGGGCAGGCACGAGTGCATTGAAACCGTGGTCGATTCCGGCCTGGAAGTTTTTGCCCAGAACGTCGAAACCGTACGCCGGCTCACCCACCCGGTTCGCGATCCGCGCGCCGGCTACGCCCAGACCCTGGACCTGCTTGAATACGCCAAGCGGCACCGGCCCGAAGTGCTGACCAAGACCAGCCTGATGCTGGGGCTGGGCGAGACCGACGACGAGGTCGTCGAATGCATGCGCGACCTGCGCGCCATCGGCGTGGACATCGTCACCTTCGGTCAGTATCTGCGTCCGACGCTGAACCACTTGCCCGTCGAGCGCTACGTGACGCCGGACCAGTTCCGCAAGCTGCGCGAAATCGGACTGGAAATGGGTTTCCTCGAAGTCGTCTCGGGGCCGCTGGTGCGATCGAGCTACCGCGCCGAGCGCGTGCTCGAAAAGAACAACTGCGGTCTGGAGTGAATCGCCCCGCGCATGCCGAAGGACGATCGCGACGTTCAGCTTCGCCGGCTCCGGGACGTGCTCGAGCGGGCCAGGCGTGAGCGTCGCACCATGACCTACCTGCAGGCGGCCGACGCGATCGACGTCTGCCCGCCGCAGCGGATCCACCAACTCGCGCGTCTGGTCGAAATCCTGCTCAAAGAGGACATCGACGCCGGCCGTAAGCCGCTGGCCGCGCTGGTGGTCAGCCGGGCGCGCGCCGGACTGCCTGCACCGGGATTCTTCGAGCGTGCCCGGCGCCTGGGGATTTTCGACGGAGACAATCCGCGTCGATTTCATGAACGATTGCTCGAATCACTGTTCGATGCTTCCGGAGCCCGTGAATGAACGCCGCTCTTCGCTCCATAATCCTGCTGATGACGATGAATGTCTTCATTGCCGGCTGCCAAAGGCCGTCCGAAAACCACGCACCGCAGCCGCCGGATGCCGCCCAGCGTGAACACCTGGTCGCGGCGCCTGCGGGCGAACGAAACGATCCTTACTACTGGTTGCGCGACGACAGCCGCAAGGACCCGGAGGTTCTCGCGCTGCTGGAAGCCGAAAACACCTACACCCGGGCGATGCTCGCCGAGACCCGGCCGCTGATCGAAGACCTGGCCGCAGAAATGCGCGCCCGCATTCCGGACGAGGAGACCGGCGCGCCGTTCTTCGACGGCGGTTACTGGTACTACACCCGTTACGAGGCCGGCGGCGAATATCCCGTGCACGCCCGCCGCGAGGGCAGTATGGAAGGCCCGGAGCAGGTCCTGCTGGACGGCAACAGGATGGGCGAGGAGGAGGATTATTTCCGGATCGGCGGCTGGGACGTGAGTCCGGACGCCAAGAAGTTGCTCTGGCTGCAGGACGTTGTCGGGAGACGCCAGTTCCGTTTGCTGACCAGGGATATCGACAGCGGCGAGGTCGTCGATACCGGGGCCGGGGGCGTTTCCTCGGCGACGTGGGCGGCCGATGGCAACAGCATTTTCTACGTCGAGAATCATCCCGAGACCTTGCGTTCCTTTCGGGTCAAGCGCCATTTCCCGGGGCAGGATCGTGACGACGAAGTGCTCTACGAGGAAACCGACACGGCGTACTACACCTCGGTGGGCCGGACCCGGTCCGACCGGTTCAACTACATTTTCGTACGTTCGACCGCCGCTACCGAAATGCACGTCATCGACAGTGCCGATCCCGCGGCACGCTTCGAGGTCTTCTTTCCACGCGAACACGGGCACGAATACAGCGCCGATCACGTGGATGATCACTGGGTGATCCGGACCAACTGGGAGGCACCCAACTTTCGCATCATGCGCGCCGCTCAGACTGGTCACGCCGACCGCTCGGCCTGGACCGATCTGATCTCGCCGCGCGCCGAGGTTTTCGTGCACGAATTCGACGCGTTCGAAAGCCACCTCGCCGTCGCAGAGCGGGCAGATGGCTTGCGGCGACTGCGAATCCTCGACTATGCGACCGGACAGTCGCGCGTCATCGAATTCGAAGAAGCCGCCTACGTGGCACAGCTTGGCCGCAACCGGGAGCCGGCCAGCGACACGCTCCAGTTTATCTACACTTCGATGACCACGCCGCGCAACACTTATGAACTCGACCTTCGGACCGGAGACCGGAAACGGGTCAAGCAGCTCGAAGTCGCCGGCGGTTTCGAGCGATCCGATTACCGTACTCGCCGTCTCTGGGCCGAAGCGCGTGACGATACCCGCATCCCGGTATCACTGGTCTGGCACAAGGACACGCCGCTGGACGGCAGCGCGCCGCTGTATCAGTACGGCTACGGGTCCTACGGCTCCTCGATGGAGCCGGCGTTTTCAAGCGAACGGATCAGTCTTCTCGATCGCGGGTTCGTGTATGCGATCGCCCACGTTCGGGGCGGCCAGGAAATGGGCCGCGAATGGTATGAGCAGGGCAGGCTGCTGAACAAGGTCAATACTTTCACCGATTTCATCGATGTGCGCGACCACCTGGTCGGGGACGGACTGGTGGACGGCGAGCGGGTGTTCGCGATGGGTGGCAGCGCCGGCGGATTGCTGGTCGGCGCGGTCGCGAACATGGCGCCGGAAAAATTTGCCGGGATCGTCGCGCATGTCCCGTTCGTGGACGTTGTCACGACGATGCTCGATGAGTCGATTCCTCTGACCACCAATGAATTCGATGAATGGGGCAACCCCGAGAAGCCCGAGTTTTACCGCTACATGCTTTCCTATTCGCCCTACGACAACGTTTCCCGCCAGGAGTATCCGGCCATGCTCGTCACGACCGGGCTCTGGGATTCGCAGGTTCAATACTGGGAACCGGCCAAGTGGGTGGCGCGCCTGCGGGACTACAAGACCGATCAGAAGCCTTTATTGCTGCATGTCAACATGGACGCCGGCCACGGTGGCAAGTCCGGCCGCTTCCGCAGGCTGGAGCAGACGGCCATGGAATATGCCTTCGTTCTCGAACGGGCCGGCCTGAACTGAACGGCGAACCCGGATGCGCTGGCTGCGGCTGAAATTTCTGCAGGGTTCCAGGCAGCATCGCGGCCGGGTACGGGCCTGGTTGTACGCGCATCCGCGGATTTCCCGGCTCCTGGAGCGGGGTGGATGCCTGCACGTCGATGAGTTCGCGCTGGCGCGCGGAATCGCAGTCGGTTTGTTCGTTGGCTTCACGCCGACCGTAGGCATACAGACGTTCATGATGCTGGCGGGTTCGCTGACGTTCCGAGCGAACTTCGTCGCGGCTTTCATCGTTTCGAATGTCAGCAATCCCCTCACCATGGCGCCGCTTTATTACGGCTTCAACCGGCTCGGGGACTGGTTCCTGAGAAAGCTCCCGGTAACCCCGGTTCCGGTGGCGGGCCTTGGCGACGATGTGGCACGAGAAACGATTGCCATGCTGATCGGCAGCCTGGTCATCGCCATTCCGGCTGCAGCACTGGGTTATTTCGTGTTTTTGTGGCTGTGGCGAAAGCTGGGCCTGCACCTTCCAGTGCGCAGGGGGGACGATGCCGATCAATGAGTCGAGCTTCGTTCCTCGTGAAAATCCCTACGGGACGGGCCTGGGCGGAACGTCTGGCGTGTCTGGACGGGTTTGTCTGGAACGAAAATCCGCATAACCCGTCAGCCCGCGTTCTCATCGATAAGATCGAGATCCGGAATTTTCATCGAAGAAAGCGGCTCGGGGGTATGGACGGCATGTCCCTGCAGAAAATCGATACCGATCTGCCTGAGCCTGATGATCAGTTCGATCGACTCGACGGATTCGGCTACCGTCTTTTTTCCGGCGATTCTGGCAACTTCGTGAATCGATCTCACCATGGCATGATCGAGCTCGCTGTGTGCCAGTTCGCGCACGAAACCACCATCGATCTTGACCAGGTCGACGGGTAACTGCTTGAGATAATCGAAGGTCGACAATCCTTTTCCGAAGTCGTCCAGGGCAACCTGGCAACCGAGATCGCGCAAGGCCGAAAAGAAGCTTTGCGCTTCCTCCAGGCTGTGAATCGCGGATGACTCGGTAATTTCAAAGCAGACCTGGCCGGGGTCGATGCCCTGTGTGTCGATCTGCGCGATCAATTCCGGCAGTACGAGTTCGCAGTCCACCGACTGGCCGGAAAGATTGATATGCCAGGTCGCAATGCGAGGAAAACGCGATGCGTTCTCGCCGATGACTTTCAATGCATTGGAGATTACCCATTGATCGATGGTCCGGGCGACGTGGTAGCGCTCGGCGGCTTCCATGAAAAGCTGCGCGGTATGCAATCGACCGTCCGCGTCTTCCAGTCGAACCAGCAATTCGCAACGCCATTCGTCGCCGGCGGACGGCGCGATCAACTGGGCGTGAAAACGGAGCCGGTTGGAGGCTACCGCCTGGTTGATCTGATTGACCCATGACATTTCCTGGCGTCGCTTTACCGATGATGCCTTGTTCTCGGCATGCACGCAGACCTGGTTGCGGCCGAGGTCCTTCGCTTCATGACAGGCAAGATCGACTTTCTGAAGCAAAACGGCCGAGTCGCGGTTGGTGCCGTTGACTTCCACGATGCCGATGCTGGCCGATACATTGACGGGTCGTTCTTCCCAGGAAAAGCGAAACTGGGCAATGACATCGCGCAACCGGTTGGCGACCTGTGCTGCAGTCTCGAGACCGCAATCGCGCAGAATCAAGCCGAATTCATCGCCGTCCAGCCTGGCCAGCAGATCATCATCACGCAGACAGTGCTGGATCCGCTCGGCGAGTCTGACCAGCAACGCGTCTCCGGCAAGGTGTCCGAACGTGTCGTTGATGACCTTGAACTGGTCAAGGTCGATCATTCCAACGGCGTGCCTTCCAGCACCACTCGCCATGCCATTCAACAGTTTATTGAGTTCACGTTCGAAGTCGCGCCGGTTCGGCAGGCCCGTCAATTGATCATGCGCGGCCTGATATGCAAGCTCGGCGGCCAGGCTGCGGCTTTCGGAGATGTTCTCGACGACTGCCACATGAATGTCGGATCCCTCGATCTGCGCGCCCAGCGGCGCAATCGAGAGCTTGCCCCAGACGATATTTCCATCGGGGCGAAGATAGCGCGACTCGAGGTTGTTCAGCGGACGCGAAGTCCGTTCGCTCTCGGCCATTGTGCGGCGGGTCAGGGCCCGATCACGGACATCGCAGTAATCGGTAAGTGGCGTCTGGAGCAGCTCCTCCAGCCCTCGACCGAAAAAAACGGAAAGCGAATCATTGATTTCGAACATCCGGCCATTGGAATCCAACAGCGCCATGCCCACCGGCGCATTCTCGAACGTATTCCAGAAGTGTCCCTGCGATCGTCTTACGCCGCGCAAGGCCCAGATGAACAAAGCGACCAGCAACGCGACCAGCAGCGCGAGCAGGCCCAGGCTGATCCAGAGCGCGCGTGCGGAAAGCCACCGGCTGCCTTGGTCCAGGGCATCCGAAAACTGGCGGGCTTGATCGTTCAGGGTTTTATTGATCAGTGCCATTTCGGAACGAATGGAAGCGATCTGTTCCGAATTGCTTTCGGGCCTCTGCCAGAGGCGTTCGAGTTCATCGGCCAGCTGATCGAGTCGCATGATCCAGACATCCGCCTCGGCCCATCTGTCCATTGCCGCGGAGAAGGGAGACCAGCGGTTGAACCGGTCGAAAAAGCGGATCAGGCGGGAGGCATCGCGCTCGTGATTGCCGCCCTGGATCAACAAGTTTCGGGCGCGCTCGCGGTCCGGCCGGGCGCTGGTGAGTTCCTTTCTGGCGGCACGATCGGCAAGTGGGATCTCGAGCATCTGTCGCGCCAGCGCCAGTTCCTCGGCGTCACCCGATTCGGCGAACCGGTCGAGATGAAAGATTGCGGAGTGATGCGCCTTGGACCACTCGCTTTCACCCGAAACATAGGCGCGACCGGCGGCAAGCGCGTCGAGTATGCCAACGGCGACGGTCATGGACAAGGCTCCGAGCAATACCGCAAACACGATAAACGGGACCAGGCGCGTCCGGGTCCGCAACGAAGGGACCTTCGTTTTTCTGTCGATTCCGCTTTGCGGACCGGGGTCGGTCGATTCAGCGGACATGGCCAGCGGACCCAACGGCCATCAGGTGCTTTCTTCGGCTTTCAACGGCCGGATGATGCGAACGATCTGGGGGTCTTCGGGATTCAATCGGAAAGTGAATCCCAGCCGTCGCGCGAGCCGCAGCATCCGGTGATTTTCGATCATTACGTCCCCGTACAGTTTGTCCAGGCCTTTCTTGCGCGACCACTCGATGATGCGTCCCAGCAAATAGCTCCCCAGGCCGAAGTGGCCGAGTTCGCGTCCAACGATGATCGCGAACTCGGCATCGTGTCGGCCTTCATCGATCACTGCCCGGACAACGGCGCCGATGCGAGCTTGTTCCGGTGGCAACGCCTCGACCAGTACCAGCGCGAAGGCGTTCCTGCGATCGATCCGTGTCAACCTGCGTGCGTATTCCGGCGTCAGCTCGGTGATCGGATGCAAAAATCTAAAACGGATCTCTTCCGGTGTCAACTCGCCGAAGCTGCGGCGCAGCGTTTCGGCATCCCCCGGCTCGATGGGCCGGGCGATCAACTTGCGGCCGTCGTTCAACAATACGGCCTCGCACCAGGGTCGGCCCAATTGAATTCTTCCGAAACGATTCGAACCGGGGCGTAGCGACGTTTTCGCCATCAAGCTATCATGTCACGCTTTGTATTTGCGAAGCATCGAGCGCATGCCGGAACGACATCCTGAGGACAGGCTAAATCTGTTGCTGCCCGCCGAGCGCGAGCTCGTAGAGAAAATTCATTCGATTTCCCTCCGTCCGGACGACGGAAATTTCCTGGACCTTGCCGCGCTGCGTTTGCGCAATATCATCGAGAAGTATTCGGAGCAATGCAAGCGGGATGCACTCGACAGGTCGGGGGACGAGGGTCGGCCGACGTCCGATGCTTGCAGAAAGCTGGAGATTTTTCGCGCTGCGCTCGAGGCCTGCCGCGCGCGACTCTCGACAGGCGCTGACGATCGCTGAATCGCGGGCGCTGCTTTCGAACCACGCCGCAACGCTCCGTCCCCCGACAGACAACCATCACAGCGAGCGATCGATAAAGTCGCATCTCGGGTATCGTGATCCTCTGTGGCAGCTTCGGCTGCGGTCACTCGGCTGTCACTACAAGACCTGAAACCGTGCGACAGGCAGGCCCTGCATGCGGACTGCTCAGAGAGACACTAATTTCCGGCAGCGGCGGAGGTGGCCTTGATACTCGGCGTATCCGGCTCTTTGTAGACCTTGGTTTCGCGCGCGCTCGACAGCGCGCGGTCCCAGAACATCCGGTTCAGTAAGCCTACCGCGCGCGTTTCGGCGTTGGTAAGAATCACCAGCCCCAGGTCGAGGTCGCGTGAGAACGCGATTTCTGCCCGATAACCGGCCACCCATCCGCCGTGCAGCGCCAGCCGCTGGTCGGGCAGCTGGTAAATGCGCCAGCCGAGTCCGTACCAGGCATTCTGCAGCACGTCGCGCCAATTACGGTTGCTGAGTTCGTTGGCGGTCCTGACGCGCGGTTCGAGCACCTCGGCGACGACTCCGGGCGATATGGTGTCCGGTCGATGTCCGAGCAGAGCGATGAGCCATTGGGCCATGTCCAGTATGCCGGCGTTGATCCCGGCCGCCGAAGGCACCTGGTAATACGTGGTCTTTGGCTCGACCCCGCGCCAGCCGGAGCTGGTCTTGAGGTGCGGACGGGCATGATTTTCGACGCTGACCAGACCCTGGTAGCCGACCGATGCGCCCGCCATTCCCAACGGGGAAAAAATACGCTGATGCAGTGCCCGGGAAAACGAGACGTCCAGGGTGTGGTCGATCACATCCTCGACCAGGCTGAAGATGTTGTTCTGGTAGCTGTAGCACTTGCCCGGTGCGCACAGGGGTTCCAGCGTTCGGAAACGGGGCAGGATTTCGGCCCGGCTGATGCCCGCCTCCAGCAGGTTGTCGTAGGCATTGCGAATATATCCCGAGCGTTGCCCGAGCACGTCTTCGACGGTGAGCGGCCTCGCCTTCTGCCGGATCCGGAAATCCGGCGCAAAAACCGTGATCGGCGCCTCCAGCGTGAAGCGACGCTCGTCGGCCAGACTGGCCGCGAGCACGCCCGAGAATCCTTTCGACAGCGAGGCGATGCGAAAGCGGGTATTGACATCCACCGCCCGGCCGCGGCCCAGATCGGTATGCCCAAACGTCCCCAGCTGCAGGATCTGATCGTGGTGAACGATTGCAAAAGCCCCGCCGGGCACGCCTGTTGACTCCAGCTCGTGCTCGAACTGCCCGGCGAACGTCCGGGCTGCACCGACCAGTCCGGGCAATTCGGCGGAGGCCTTTCCGGCCGGCATCAAGACGCAGAGAAGCGCGACCCGACAAACCGCACCGGAAACGTCACGAAAAGGACGCGCGAAACCCTTCAGCATACGCGGTTACGCCCGCCGCTCTTGGCCTGGTAGAGCTGCTCGTCGGCAAGCCGAAGCAAGTCGCTGGTCGCGGTCATTCCATCGCGCCAGGCGGCCACTCCGGCCGACAGCGTAAGCCGGCACGCCTTGTCCTCGATCCGGAACCGGTAGCCCTCTACCGCGGCACAGATCGATCGCAATCGTTCGCGTGCGGCCTCGGCGTCGGTGCCCGGCATCAGCAACGCAAATTCTTCGCCGCCGATTCGCGCCAGGACGTCGCGGCTATCCAGGTTTTCTGTCAGGACGGCGGTCAGCTGCCTGAGCGCGCTGTCGCCACCGAGATGGCCCATTTCGTCATTGATCTGCTTGAAATGATCGATGTCCAGTATCGCCAGCGAAAGCGGCGGCTTTTCGGCGTTGCGCCGCTTGTGAACTTCGTGCTCCAGCAGGCTGACCATGTGGCGCCGGTTGTACAGGCCGGTCAGGGCATCCCGGATTGCGTTTTCATGCAGTTCCAGATGGTAGTCGGCCTCGATGTTCCCGGCGCCGATGAATTTGAGAACGGTATTGCCGACCCGGATCTGGTCACCGTCGGCAAGCGGCTTGTTGTCGATCGGCTGGCCGTTCAGCAAGGTCCGATTGGTCGAGCCGAGGTCTTCCAGCCAAAAGGCGTCGGAGTGCCGCGTCAGCCTGCAGTGCGAGCGCGAAACGTTGCGTTCGGCGATCTGGAAATCGCAGCCGTGATCGCGGCCGATGGAAAGCTGGGCGTTTTTCAGCGGAATTCGCGTCCCGAGGCGCGCGCCGCGGATCACCACCAGGCAGGCATGCCCGTTCTGAGCTGAATCTCCATCACTACCCGAAAGAATGGTGTCTGCATCGGTAGACAAGTCTGGAATGCTCTTCCTGCTCACGTTGACGTTCACGCGGTTGGCCGTATCGGAAGCACATTGTACCCTCGACCGACGCCACCTCTGCGCCGTCGGAGCATTGCGCGGAAGTGCGCCGGATCGATTGCGCACCGGACGGCCGTCGTCATTCGCCGGGTCCGGGGCCGACAGCCGGGTCGCGGTCGAGCGCGCGAAGCTTCGCGGCCGCCGCCTCCAGGGTGCTGTCGTCCTTGGCGAAGCAGAACCGGAGAATCCGCTCGTCCCTGCCGTCGGCGTTGAAAACGGAGACCGGAATGCAGCCCACGCCCAAATCGCGGGTCAGCCACTCGGCCATTTCGGTGTCGGGCAGATCACTGATGTTGCCGTAGCCCATCAGCTGGAAGTAGGTTCCGCGGCAGGGAAGCAGCTTCCAGGCGCTGTTTGCCAGGGCTTGCCGGAAAAGCTCGCGCTTGGCCTGGTAGAAGGCCGGCAGTTCGAGATGGAACGAGGGATCGGCCATAAAGGCCGCGATCGCATGTTGCATTGGCGTCGAGATTGCGAACGTAACATACTGATGTATCTTGCGAAACTCGGTCGTCATCCGGGGCGGCGCGATGCAATACCCGATCTTCCAGCCGGTGGTGTGATAGGTCTTGCCGAACGACGAGACGACGAAGCTGCGCGCACGCAGGGCCGGCGAACGCAGCAGGCTCTGGTGGTCCCGACCGTCGAAGACGATGTGTTCATAGACTTCGTCGGACAGCAGGAACGCACCGCTGTCGGCGGTGACCTGCTCGAGCCGCTCGAGATCTTCGCTGCTGAATGCCGAACCGGTGGGGTTGTGCGGCGAATTGACCACGATCAGGCGCGTCCCGGGGCCGATGGCATCGGCCAGGGCATTGAAATCGATGGCGTAGTCGGGCGCCCGAAGCGGCAGGTGGATGCAGCGCCCGCCGGCCAGCTGCACCGCTGGCGCGTAACTGTCGTAGGCCGGGTCGAAGACGATGACTTCGTCGCCGGGTCGAACGACGGCCTGGATGGCGACAAACAGCGCCTCGGTCGCGCCCGCGGTGACGGTGATTTCGCTTTCCAGGTCGATCTGCGAGCCGTATAGATCGGCCACTTTTCCCGCGATGCGCTCGCGCAGTGCCGGCAGTCCGGGCATGGGCGCATACTGGTTGTGGCCGGCCGCCATCGCCTCGGTGACAAGCTCCCGCAGCCGGGGCGGGCACGCGAAATCGGGAAACCCCTGGGACAGGTTGATCGCGCCGTGGCGCACGGCCATTTGCGACATGACCGCGAAAATCGTGGTCTGAACGTCGGGCAGCCGGGATTGTCCGGCAAGCTGGCTGGCTGGATTCATGAGTTTCATAGCGGAATCTGCGAAAAATCAGGATAACGCCGATGGCGTTCGTGAACCAGTCGGCGCTATTGCCGTAATCGCTGCAGGTGAAATTCAGCTTCGGCGCCGGCGCCGATCCGGAGGAGTAGAGGTAAACACCGGTATCGGCCGCAGGCACCGAAATAAACCGCGATTTCGATCAGTGCGCCAATGTCCCGGCGATCCTTTCCGGTGCCGAAATCGGCGGCAATCGTGTCGGTCCCGCACGGTCGGCCGTATCGGCCCGAGTATACTGTCGCGATTTCCGGTGCACTGGTTTCAAGCGGCCGGAAACCGGCCCATCCCATGCGAGAATAGCCCAATGATTTCGTCCATGAAGCGGCTGACGCGCTCCCTTCTGGCCGCGATTCTGATCGGCTTGAGTACCGCGGTGCATGTGACGCCGCTGCTGCTGGTCGCGGTCGTCAAGATGATTTTCCGGACCGGCACGGTGCGGCGCTGGTGCGACCGGTGGCTGATGCGAATCGCCGAGAACTGGATCGGATTCAACAGCTGGATGATCGATCATCTCACCGATACCCGGATCGAGGTCGAAGGGATGCCCGATTCCAGTCGCGAGGGTCACCTGCTGGTGCTGTGCAATCATCAGAGCTGGGTCGATATTCCGGTGCTGCAGAAGCTGTTCAATCGCAGGCTGCCATTGCTGCGATTCTTCCTCAAGAGCCAATTGATCTGGGTGCCGTTGCTGGGCCTGGCCTGGTGGGCGCTGGATTTTCCGTTCATGAAGCGCTATTCGAAGCAGATGCTGGCCAGGCGGCCGGAACTGGCCGGACGCGACGTAGAGGCCACGCGCAAGGCCTGCGCAAAGTTTCGCGATATTCCGGTCGCGATCATGAACTTCGTCGAGGGCACCCGCTTCAGGCCGGACAGGCACCAGGCCCAGCAATCGCCGTATCGCCATCTTCTGAAACCGCGCAGTGGCGGGATCGCGTTCGTGTTCGATGCACTCGGTGATTCCATCGACACCATCGTCGACGTGACCATCGCCTATCCGGGCTTCGACCGGTCGCCACCCGGACTGCCCGACCTGTTCGCCAACCGGATTACCGAAATCCGGGTCTCGATACGCACCCTGCAAGTGCCGGACTTCTTTCGCGACCTGGACTACCAGAACGACCCGGCCGATCGGCAGCGGTTCCAGGCCTGGGTCAATGGGCTTTGGCGCCAGAAAGACGAGACCTGCGAGCGACTGCTGGCCGCTTCCGAGATTGATCCATGACGCTCCGGCAAGCCGGGACTTGAACATTGGCCTGTTAGCGATCAAACTTCGTCCAGATCACGTTTTCAGGGATAGATAACCATGTCGATTCTTTCCGGGCGCATGCCCGCATTCTTTTCGTCGGGCGCAGCCTTGCTCTTGCTGCTCTCGCTCACTGCACCGGCCGTGGCCCAGCAGGACGAAAACGCCACCGACCCTGCCACTGTCTTCGGCGGCCTGCAGGTGCGCGACCTGGGTCCGGCAGTGACTTCCGGACGCATCAGCGATTTCGCCATGCATCCGGACGGCTGGCAGGTGTTCTACGCCGCCGTATCCTCGGGTGGGGTATGGAAGACCGAAAACGGCGGGGTGACCTGGGCGCCGATCTTCGACAACGAGGGCTCGTACTCGATCGGCGTGGTCGAGCTCGACCCCCGCAACCCCGACACCGTCTGGGTCGGCACCGGCGAAAACAACGCTCAGCGCTCGGTCGGTTTCGGCGACGGTGTTTACAAATCGCTGGACGGCGGGCGCTCGTGGAAGAACATGGGCCTGGAGAATTCCGGTCATATCGGGAGCATCGTCATCGATCCGCGCGATTCCGACAGGGTCCTCGTGTCGGCGCACGGCCCGCTGTGGAGCGATGGCGGCGACCGCGGCGTCTACCAGACCACCGACGGCGGTGAGAACTGGGCCCGGCTGCTGGAAATCGACGAACATACCGGCGCCAACGAGGTGCTGATGCACCCGGACGATCCCGACGTGCTGCTGGCCTCGACCTGGCAGCGCCGCCGCCACCCATGGACGCTGATCAACGGCGGACCCGGCAGCGGCGTGCATCGTTCCACCGACGGCGGCGAGTCCTGGACCGAGGTCAGCGCCGGGCTGCCGGCCGAGCACATGGGCCGCATCGGCCTGGCGTTCGCCCCGTCGCGGCCCGATACGGTCTACGCCATCATCGAAACGGACGACGAAGGCGAGGGCGTGTACCGCTCCACCGACTTCGGCGTGAGCTGGGAGAAGCGTTCGGGCTACGTCGCCGGCAGCCCCCAGTACTACAACGAACTGGTGGTCGATCCGACCAACCCCGACCGGGTCTATTCCATGGACACCTTTCTGCAGGTCTCCGAGGACGGCGGCAAGAGCTGGAGCCGGGTCGGCTTCGCCCACAAGCACGTCGACGAGCACGCGCTGTGGATCAACCCGGCCAACCCCGATCACCTGATCACCGGCAACGACGGCGGGATTTACGACAGCTACGACCGCGGCCGCAACTGGCGCCACGTGCGCAACCTGCCGATCACGCAGTTCTACCGCGTAACGCCGGACAACGACGAGCCCTTCTACAACGTCTACGGCGGCACCCAGGACAACGCCACGCTTGGCGCGCCGTCGCGCACCACCACCACCCGCGGCATCGCCAACGAGGACTGGTTCGTGACCATCGGCGGCGACGGATTCAAGACCCGGGTCGACCCGGAAAATCCCGATATCGTCTACTCGCAACTGCAGTACGGGATGCTGGCGCGCTTCGACCGGGAAAGCTTCGAGCGGGTCCTGATCACACCGATGCCCGACGCCGAGGAGAACAACTACAAGTGGAACTGGAATTCGCCGCTGATCATCAGCCCGCACGCGCGCAAGCGACTGTATTACGCGGCCGAAAAGATCTTCCGCTCCGACGACGGCGGCGACAGCTGGCAGGCGTTCAGCCCCGACCTGACGCGCAAGCTAGACCGCAACGAGCTCGAAGTGATGGGTCGGGTGTGGAGCATCGATGCGGTGGCCAAGAACGATTCGACGTCGATGTACGGTTCGATCATTTCACTTTCGGAGAGCCCGCTGGTCGAGGGCCTGATCTATGCCGGCACCGACGACGGTCTGATCCAGGTGACCCGGGCGACCGACGAAGGCGATGACAATAGCGAGGGCGGGGACTGGCGCCGCCAGGAGCGCTTCGGCCAGGTGCCCGAGATGACCTACGTCAGCGACGTCGAGGCCTCGCTGCACGACGCCGATACCGTGTTCGCCACCTTCGACAACCACAAGCGCGGGGACTACAAGCCCTACGTCTACCGCAGCACCGACCGCGGCCGGTCGTGGCGCTCGATCACAGGCGACCTGCCCGAGCGCGGACCGGTCCACACGATCGTCGAGGACCACGTCGACCCCGACCTGCTGTTCGTCGGCACCGAGTTCGGCGTGTTCTTCAGCCAGAACGGCGGCGAGAACTGGACGCAGATCAAGGGCAACATGCCGGTGATCGCGGTACGCGATCTTGAAATCCAGCGTCGGGAAAACGACCTGGTCATCGCGACGTTCGGCCGCGGCATCCGGATCCTGGACGACTACCGTGCGCTGCGCACCCCGGCGGCCGAAGCCGCCTCGGCCGAGGCCACGCTGTTCCCGATCCGCGATCCGTGGCTGTACGTGGAAGAAGACATCTGGGCGTTCGGTCCGAAGGGTTTCCAGGGCGAGACCTATTTTCTGGCCGAGAATCCGCCCTACGGCGCGGTATTCACCTATTACTTGAACGAGGGTTACCAGACGCTGGCCGAGCAGCGGCGCGAACGTGAGCGCGAGCGGGCCGAATCGGGCGAGGACAATCCTTATCCGGATTGGGGCCGGCTGCGCGACGAAGCGCGCGAGGATCCGCCGGTACTCGTATTCGAGATCAGCGACCTCGAGGGCAAGGTGATCCGCCGCATCAGCGCGCCGCACGCCAAGGGGCTCCATCGGGTGGCCTGGGATCTCCGCCACCCGGCGCCGGATCCGGTCGACCTCTCGCCGGGTGGGCCTTCGGCGCCATGGGCCTCCGAGCCGCGCGGCGTGCTGGTCGCGCCCGGTACCTACCGCGTGCAGATGTTCAAGTGGGTGCGCGAGCAGCGGGTGGCGCTCAACGAGCCGCAGCCGTTCGAGGTCAAGCCGCTGAACCGCGGTCATTTCCAGCCCGAATCCTTCCAGGCTCACGAGCGGGCGATGATGGCCGGCGCGGATCTGAGCCGTGCGGTGAAGGGCGCCGGTCGGGCGCTGGGCGAGCTGGAAGACCGGGTAGCGCACCTGGAAGTTGCATTGCGCGATACCCCCGGCACGACCCGCCAGCAGCATCAGCGCCTGGATGCGATCGAGAATCGGCTGGCCGACCTGGACGTGGTCCTCAACGGCGATTCGGTGCGCGCGCAGGCCAACGAACCGCGGCCGATGTCGCTTTCGGAACGCGTCGGCCTGTTCGAATACGCGCACTGGAGCGCGCTGGCCTCGATCAGCGAGAACCAGCAGCGTTCGCTGGAAATCGCTCGCGCGCAGTTCGAGACGGTTCAGAAGGGACTGGAACAGGTCGAGGGCGACCTGGCGCAGCTGGAGCAGGAACTTGCCGGCGATGCGCCCTGGACGCCGGGCCGGATCCCGCGGCTCGAGCCCTGATCGACCGGGATTGACAGCCGGCGCCACGAAAAAAGCCCGCCGATCGGCGGGCTTTTTCCATTTGCATTGACTAGGCGCTCAGGCGGCTTCGCTCTTCGCGTCCGCCGGATCAGTGCCGGCCAGTTGCCGCAGCACGTAATGCAGGATGCCGCCGTGCTTGTAGTACTCGACCTCCTTGGGCGTATCCAGGCGCACCCGTACCTTGAACTTCGTTTCCTCGCCGTTGCCGTCGGTCGCGATCACCGTGGCCTCGGGCGAATTGCCGACGTCCAGGTCACGGATCTCGAATTCCTCGAAACCGGTCAGGCCCAGGCTCTCGCGGGTATCGTCGCCGGTGAATGTCAGCGGCAACACGCCCATTCCGACCAGGTTGGAGCGGTGGATGCGCTCGAAGGATTCGCAGATCACGGCCTTGACGCCCAGCAGCAGGGTGCCCTTGGCGGCCCAGTCACGCGACGAGCCGGAGCCGTATTCCTTGCCCGCGATCACGACCAGCGGCGTACCCTTTTCCTGGTACTTCATCGCCGCATCGTAGATCGACATGACCTCGCCGGATTCGACGTGGGTGGTGAAGCCGCCCTCGGTGCCCTCGGCCATCTCGTTCTTGATGCGGACGTTGGCGAACGTGCCGCGCATCATCACCTGGTGGTTGCCGCGGCGCGAGCCGTAGGAGTTGAAATCAACCGGTGAAACTCCTTTTTCCTGCAGGTACTGCCCGGCCGGGGAATCCGGTTTGATCGCGCCGGCCGGCGAGATGTGATCGGTGGTGACCGAATCGCCAAGCCTGGCCAGACAGCGCGCGCCCTTGATCGCGCCGATCTCGGGCAGTTCCAGCGACATGCCTTCGAAGTAAGGTGGATTCTGAACGTAGGTCGAATCGTCCGACCAGTCGAACATCTCGCCGGTCGGCGTGTCCATGGACTTCCAGCGTTCGTCGCCCTCGAATACGCTTGCGTAGTTGCTTTCGTACATCTTCGAGGTGACCGTGTCGCGAATGAAATCGTGCAACTCGTGCGCGTCCGGCCAGATGTCCTTGAGAAAGATTTCGTTGCCGTCGGGGTCTCGGCCCAGCGGCTCGGTGATCAGGTCGATATCCATGCGCCCGGCGATTGCATAAGCGACTACCAGGGGCGGCGATGCCAGGTAGTTGGTGCGCACCTCGGGATGGATGCGGCCCTCGAAGTTGCGGTTGCCCGAAAGCACCGAGCACACGACCAGTTCGTGGTCGCGAATGGCCTTGTCGATCGATTCCGGAAGCGGTCCCGAATTGCCGATGCAGGTCGTGCAGCCGTAGCCGACGGTGTAGAAGCCCAGCGCTTCCAGGTCGTCATCCAGGCCCGCCGACTCCAGGTAATCGGTGACGACCTTGGAGCCTGGCGCCAGCGACGTCTTGACCCAGGGCTTGACCTCCAGGCCCCTCTTGCGCGCATTGCGCGCCAGCAGACCCGCACCGAGCATGACCGCCGGGTTCGAAGTGTTGGTGCACGAGGTGATCGCGGCGATGACAACCGCGCCGTCCTTGAGCACGAATTTCTGGTCCTTGTACTCGACCTGCGCCACGCCCGGAGTTTCATGCCCGACCGCGGTGCCGCCGCCTTCGTCGGCAAATCGGCCTTCGGCGTTGCCGTCGCGGTTCTTGGTCATGTCGCTGCAGACTTCGATGAACTTGTGCTTGGCATTCGACAGCGCAATCCGGTCCTGTGGGCGTTTCGGCCCGGCCAGCGAAGGTTCGACGTCGTCGAGGTCGAGTTCCAGAATGTCCGTGTATTCTGCGTCGGCGTCGCCGTCTTCGCGCCACATGCCCTGGGCCTTGGCATAGGCCTCGACCAGTGCAATGCGCTCCTCACTGCGTCCGGACAGCTTCAGATAGCGAATCGTCTCGTTGTCGATCGGAAAGATGGCGCAGGTCGAACCGAATTCCGGCGACATGTTGCCGATGGTGGCGCGGTCGGCGAGCGGCAGCTGGCTGAGCCCGTCGCCGAAGAACTCGACGAACTTGCCGACCACACCCTTGTTCCGCAGCATCTCCGTGACGGTCAGCACCAGGTCGGTCGCGGTGGCGCCTTCCTTGAGCTTGCCGTTGAGCTTGAAGCCGATGACCTGCGGCAAAAGCATCGAAATGGGCTGGCCCAGCATGGCCGCCTCGGCCTCGATGCCGCCGACGCCCCAGCCGAGGACGCCCAGTCCGTTGATCATCGTGGTGTGCGAATCGGTGCCGACCAGCGTGTCCGGCCAGGCCATCAGCTCACCGTCGACTTCCTCGCCGAAGACCACCCGGGAGAGGTGTTCGAGATTGACCTGGTGGACGATGCCGGTGTTCGGCGGCACGACCTTGAAATTCTCGAACGCGCCCTGGCCCCAGCGCAGGAAAGCGTAGCGTTCCTTGTTGCGATCGAACTCGATGCGGTTGTTCAAGTCCAGCGCGTCTTCGGTGCCGTATTTGTCGACCTGCACCGAATGATCGATGACCAGTTCGGCCGGCGAGAGCGGGTTGATCCTGGTTGGCGACCCGCCAAGGTTCTTCATGGCATCGCGCATGGCGGCGAGGTCGACGATGGCAGGCACGCCGGTAAAATCCTGCAGCACGACGCGCGCCGGCGTGAACGCGATCTCCTGGCTCGGTTCCGCGTTCGGATCCCAGTTGGCGATCGCCGCGACATCCTCGGCGGTGATGTTCTCGCCGTCTTCGTGCCGGAGCAGGTTTTCGGCGAGGATTTTCAGCGAGTAGGGAAGCCGGGAAATGTCGTGCTTCCGGCCGAGCCTTTCCAGACTGTAGAAATGGTAAGTCTTGCCGCCGGCTGAAAGCGTGTCGCGGCAATTGAGCGCATCTCGCATGAAAGATCTCCCGATTCCATTTGAATATTTCGTGTCCGACCGACCGGACCGGCTAGCCGGATTTTAGCATGCAGCCGAACAAGGGCAGACCGGAGCGCGGTTTCAGCCGGCCAGTTCGGCGGCGATGCGAAACATCTTGCCGCGCTGGAACAGCAAGCGCCAGGGACGCCCTCCGAGCTGAAACCAGAGGAATCCGGCGCGTACACCGGCCAGCAGCAGGGCGCGAATCAGCGAAACCTTTTCGTCCTGCTTCAGATAGGTCGGGTCGCCGTGAACCTGGATGCGCAGCGGCAATGTCGAGATTTCACTTTTGTAGATGTCGGCCAGTTGCGCGACGATGCTCGGATCGAGCGGGTCTTCGGCGTTGTCCCAGGCGGGCTCGACCAGTGCCAGCGAGCGGGCCATCGAATCCTGGCGATCCTCGTCCTTGCGCACCAGCATGGACAGGCGCAGCAGGCCACTGGCATAGGCCATGGCCTGGCGCGAATCATCGCTGGCCCGGGTGGCCATTTCATTGGTCATGGTCAGTCCCAGGCGAATGCCGGACAATCCGCCGAATACGGCCTCGGTGCTTTCGGGGTCCTTGACGAACAGGCTGTTGATGCTGTTGCGCGCCGATTGCTGGCTGCATTGGCCGCCCGTGGCGATCTGGCGCACCAGCTCACCGGCCTGCAGCGCGCCGGCAAAGGCCAGGGTCTGTTCCTTCAGGGGGCGTTTCATGGTCGTGATGGTCTCGTCCGGCTCATGCCGCGGTCTCCGGGATCCGACGGTCGCTGGCTTCGATGATGCCGCCGCCCAGGCACACCTCGCCGTCGTAAAGCACGACCGACTGGCCCGGCGTTACGGCGCGTTGGACTGCGTCAAACTCGAGTGTCATTGTGTCATCGTCCAGCCCGGCCAGCGTGACGGCCTGGTCGGGCTGGCGATAGCGAATCTTGGCCATCAGGCGGCTGCCAGGCGGTGGTGCACTGCCGGCAATCCAGGTCAGCCGGTCGGCGCTCAAGCGGGTCGACAGCAAGTGCGGGTCGCTCGGATCCTGGGTCACGTAGAGCCGGTTGTCGGCCAGGTCCTTGTGGACAACGAACCAGGGCGCTTCGGGAAACCCGCGCACGCCGCCAATGCCCAGGCCGCGGCGCTGACCCAGCGTGTAATGCATCAGCCCGCGATGCGTGCCGATGACGCGGTCGTCCGTAGTCCTGATTTCGCCCGGCTCACCGTCCAGATAGCGGCCGATGAACCGGTCGAAATTGCGCTCGCCGATAAAGCAGATTCCGGTCGAATCCTTTTTCGCCGCGGTCGGCAGGCCGGCTTCGGCGGCGACCCGACGCAGTTCTTCTTTTTTCATCCCGCCGACCGGAAAGCAGGCATGGGCCAGCTGTTCCTGGTCGAGCATGTACAGAAAGTAGCTCTGGTCCTTGTCGCCGTCGAGCCCCTTGAGGAGACGATAGCCGTCGCCGGTGCGGTCGCTGCGCACGTAATGGCCGGTCGCCATGCGTTCGGCTCCAAGGTCGCGGGCGTGCTCGAGAAAGACCTTGAACTTGATTTCACGGTTGCACAATACGTCCGGATTCGGCGTGCGGCCGGCCTCGAGCTCGGCGAGAAATTCGGCGAAGACGTTGTCCCAGTACTCGGGCGCGAAATTACGCGCATGGAAGGGGATGCCCAGCAGCTCGGCTACCGCGCGCGCGTCCGACGCATCGGCCTCGGCGCTGCAGGCTCCGGCGGCGTCGTCCTCTTCCCAGTTCTTCATGAACATGCCGGCGATCTCGGCCCCCTGCCGCTCGAGCAGCAGCGCGGTCACCGAGGAATCGACGCCGCCGGACATGGCCACCATCGTCAACTCACTCATGCTCAGGGAAATGGGGCAGGGCACGGGCAATCGCAAGGCTGCATTGAAAGCGGTCCACAGATGAACTCGGATACGCCCAGATCAAAAAAGCAAGGCGAGTGCATTCGATTCCCTGAGTTCGACGTATGTCGCGACCCGACCCGTCAAGCCCGGGCAAGTCGAGCAGGCACAGCATGCAATGGTTCACTCCAGTTCCCTTCATGCTTTCAAGCGCCCTTTTTTATCTGTGTCCATCTGTGGACGGCCTTTCAGCTTTTTTCCGCACCGCCGCCAATGTCCGGCTCGGGGAACAGCTCCGGGGACATGAGCTCGATGAAGCGCCGGGCCTGCGGCGTGAGATAGGCCCCCTTGCGGGTGACCACGCCGTAGGTTCTCTTCGGAAACCACTGGCTGACGTCGCGCGTGACCAGCCGGTCGCGGTCGGCATCGTCCAGGCAGATGCTGGTGACGATGGAAATTCCCATCCCGCCGGCGACGTAGCGCTTGATGACTTCCCAGCCGCCGACTTCCATGGTTACGCGGAACGGCAGCTTGTGCTTCTGGAAGACGCGGTCGATCAGGGTGTAGCTGGTCAGCCTCTTCGGCGGCAGGATCAGGCCGTAGGGGCTGATATCGGCCAGGGTCAGGCCGCCGCGGCGTGCAAGCGGGTGATCGCGGTGCGCGATCAGCACGGGCCGGAAACGGTAGATCGGCCGGTAGCTGATATCGTCGGGTACTTCGATCATCGAGCCCACCGCGAAATCGACCCGGTCGGCGCGCAACATGCCGAGTCCGTCCGCGCCGGTCACGTTGTGCAGGTGTACGAAGATGCCCGGGTGCTTCTGCCGGAAGCGCTGAACCAGGCTTGGCAACAGATGAAGAATGGTCGATTCGCCCGCCGCGATACGGACTTCACCCGTGTCGAGTCGACCGAAAGCGCGCGCGAATTCGTCGGGCAGGGCGTCGAACTGGTCGACCAGGGGTCGGCCCAGCTCCAGCAGCGTCTTGCCCGCCGGTGTCAGGTGCATCTTCTGGCCCTGCCGCTCGAACAGCTGGTGGCCCAGCTCGAGCTCCAGCGCACGAATCTGCTGGCTGACCGAGGGCTGCGAAAGGTACAGCGCGTCGGCGGCCGCCGAAACACTGCCGAGGCGCGCCGTCTGACAGAACGCCCGCAAATGCTTGAGCAGGTTGCCTTTGTACATGCTTCAAACCCGATGCGAGGAAAACGCTGTACGAATACCGAGAATTATATTGGAAAATCCAATGCCCGATATCTGAATATTTAATTTGTCAAATATATGATCGGCTGGCTAGGCTGTCGCATATTCATGAAAGCCTTGGAGACGATCCGATGACAACCGAAGCGCCATCGGCGCAAGTGCTCGCGCCCGCGCCCGAGCCGACGGGGCGCCTGCTTACGCCGGCGTTGCTGCAGCTTCTGGGGGCACTGGGCCAGCGATTCAGGCATCCGGTGGACCGACTGCTGGAAGCCCGAGCGGAGGTTCAGCGGCGCCTCGACGCCGGCGACGGGCCGGATTTCCCCGAAGCCACCCAAGAGATCCGGGAGTCCGACTGGCGGGTCGCCGAGATTCCGGCCGATCTGCGCGACCGGCGGGTCGAGATCACGGGTCCGGTCGACCGCAAGATGATCATCAACGCCCTCAACAGCGATGCGCGCGTGTTCATGGCCGATTTCGAGGACTCGAGCACGCCGACCTGGGACAACATGATGCACGGGCAGCAGAACCTGTTCGACGCCGTACGCGGCAGCATCGACTTCACCGCCGACAACGGCAAGCGCTATGCGCTCGGCGACGACCCGGCCGTGCTGATCGCGCGTCCGCGCGGCTGGCACCTGGACGAAAAGCATGTAGAGGTCGAAGGTCGCGCCATTCCGGGCGGGCTGTTCGACGCGGCAACCTACGTACTCCACAACGCCGAGACGCTGCTGGCCAACGGTTCGGGCCCGTATCTTTATCTGCCAAAGCTGGAAAACCGGTTCGAAGCGGCACTGTGGGAAGAGGCGCTCTCGCTGATCGAGGAGCGGCTGGACCTCCCGGCCGGCACGATCAAGGTCACCGTGCTGATCGAGACCATCATGGCCGTATTCGAGATGGACGAGATCCTGCACGCGCTGCGCTCGCGCATCGTCGGCCTGAACTGCGGGCGATGGGACTATATCTTCAGCTATATCAAGCGTTTCCGCAATCATCCTGACAAAGTACTTCCGGATCGGGAACAGGTCACCATGACCGTGCCCTTTCTCAGGGCCTACTCGCAGCTGCTCATCCGCACCTGCCACCGGCGCGGCGCCTTCGCGATGGGCGGCATGGCCGCACAGATTCCGATCAAGAACGACCAAGCGGCCAACGAGGCCGCGATCGAGAAGGTCCGCGCGGACAAGCGGCGCGAGGCTTCCGAGGGCCACGACGGGACCTGGGTGGCGCATCCCGGCCTGATTCCGCTCGCCATGGAAATCTTCGACGAATACCTGCACGGGCCCAACCAGCTCGACAAGCTCCGGCGCGACGTGCAGGTCAGTGCCGCGGAGCTGATCGAACCGGCCCGCGGCACGATTACCGAAAGCGGCGTACGCGGCAACATCGCGGTCGCCATTCGCTACCTCGCCGCGTGGCTGGCCGGGCAGGGCTGCGTGCCCATCAACAACCTGATGGAAGACGCGGCCACGGCCGAAATCGCGCGCGCCCAGTTATGGCAATGGATCCGCCACCCGGCCGGCCAGCTCGAAGACGGTCGCGACATCGATCTCGATCGGGTCCGCGGCTGGCTTGCCGAAGCGCTGGACGAAATCCGCGACGACGTCGGCGAGCAGGCCTTCGAGAATGGCGCGTACCGCCAGGCCGGCGAACTGCTGGAGCAGGTCACCGTCGACGACGATTTCATCGAATTCATCACCTTGCCGGCGTATTCGAAGCTGGACTGAATCTTCAGGCACCGAAGGAGCAACGCGAAATGAATGAAAGCACCGATACCAGCAGCATCATCAAGCTCGAACGCGAGTGGACCGAGAACCCCCGCTGGAAGGACGTCGAGCGCCCTTACGACGCCGCCGAAGTATTCCGGCTCAGGGGCTCGATCACCGTCGAGCATACCCTGGCGCGCATCGGGTCCGAGAAACTGTGGCGCCTGATGCACGAGGACCCGTTCGTCAACGCGCTGGGCGCGCTGACCGGCAATCAGGCCATGCAGCAGGTCCGGGCCGGGCTCAAGGCGATCTACCTTTCGGGCTGGCAGGTCGCGGCCGACGCCAACAACGCCGGCCAGATGTATCCCGATCAGTCGCTGTATCCGGTCAGCTCGGTGCCGGAAGTCGTGCGCCGGATCAACAACACGCTGCTGCGGGCCGATCAGATCCAGCATGCCGAAGGCGAGGGCGACATCGACTGGTTTGCGCCGATCGTGGCCGACGCCGAAGCCGGGTTCGGCGGGACGCTGAACGCCCACGAACTGATGAAGGACATGATCGCCGCCGGCGCGGCGGGCGTGCATTTCGAGGACCAACTCGCCTCGGCCAAGAAATGCGGCCACATGGGCGGCAAGGTGCTGGTGCCGACCTCCGAGGCCGTGGCAAAGCTGGTCGCCGCCCGGCTCGCGGCCGACATTGCCGACGTTCCGGCCATCATCGTGGCCCGCACCGACGCCATGGGCGCCGGTCTGCTGACCTCGGACATCGACGCGCGCGATCGCGAATTCGCCACCGGCGAACGCACCGTGGAAGGCTTCTACCAGGTCCGCCAGGGCCTCGAACAGGCGATTTCGCGCGGCCTGGCCTACGCGCCCTATGCCGACCTGGTCTGGTGCGAAACCTCCACCCCCGACCTGGAACAGGCCCGGCAGTTCTCCGAAGCCATCCGCGCCGAGTACCCGGACAAGATGCTGGCCTACAACTGCTCGCCCTCGTTCAACTGGAAGAAGAACCTGTCGGAGACCGACATCAAGCGGTTCCAGCGCGAACTGGGCGCCATGGGCTACAAATTCCAGTTCATCACGCTGGCCGGCTTCCATTCGCTGAACTACTCCATGTTCGAGCTGGCGCGCGGCTACAAGGCTCGCCAGATGGAAGCTTACGTCGAGCTCCAGGAAGCCGAGTTCGCCGCCGAGAAAGACGGCTACACCGCCACGCGCCACCAGCGCGAGGTCGGCACCGGCTACTTCGACCAGCTGGCCCAGGCGGTCGCCGCCGGCAAGTCCTCGCTGAGCGCTTTGAGCGGCTCCACCGAGGAAGAGCAGTTCCGCGAATCGGCCTGAGCGATCGCAACCCGGGTGTGCGGCGGCCGCCGCCGCACACCCGGAATTCCGCACGCTTCACTTTCAAGCCCTTCCGATTCGGTTAATATCGGGGTCGCAGTGTCCCGCAAAAGCAACCGGATCCATGACCGACCCATCGCGCGAATCCGACAATACCAGCGACGGCCTGACCCTCGAGGAATCACGCCCGAAGACCAAGAAACCCCCGCTGTACAAGGTCGTGCTGCTCAACGACGATTACACGCCCATGGAATTCGTGGTCGACGTATTGAAGAAATTCTTCGGCCTGGACCACGAGAAGGCGACCCAGGTGATGCTCAACGTCCACACCAGAGGACGCGGAGTGGCCGGCGTCTATACTTTTGAAATCGCCGAGACCAAGGTCATCATGGTCAACGATTACGCGCGTGAGAACGAGCATCCTTTGCAGTGCACCCTGGAGGAATCCTGATTCCAGGGCATTCGCGCAATCGGTCGGATTGCCCGACCGAAATGAAACCGACCGCCCGCCGCGCGGTCCATAATGAAGACGTCAAAGCACCGACGGCCGCCCGGCCAGGAGAACGCCCGTAATGTTCAGCAAAGACCTCGAGCTATCGATATCGCAGGCGTACCATGCCGCGCGCAGCCGCCGCCACGAATTTCTGACCGTCGAGCATTTGCTGCTGGCGCTGATCGACAATCCGTCGGCGCGCTCGGTGCTGCTGGCTTGCAGCGCCGATCTCAAGCTGCTGGCCGCCGACCTGGAGCAGGTGCTCAACGAAACCATCCCGGTACTCTCGGCCGGCGATCAGCGCGACACCCAGCCGACGGTCGGCTTCCAGCGCGTACTCCAGCGTGCGCTCTACCACGTGCAGTCGGCAGAACGCAGTGAAGTGCTGGGCGCCAACGTGCTGGCGGCGATGTTCAGCGAGAAGGATTCGCATGCCGTGTACCTGCTCGGCAAACAGGACGTCAATCGTCTGGACGTCATCAATTTCATCTCCCACGGCATCACCAAGAACGAAGAGCAGCCGGGACCGGCGACGGCCGCCGAATCGGGCCAGGCCGAAAGTGAAGCCCCGGAACAGAAGTCTTCGCTGGCCAGCTTTGCGACCAATCTCAACGAGCGCGCGCGGGCCGACCGGATCGATCCCCTGATCGGCCGTGAGGCCGAACTCGAACGCACGGTGCAGATTCTGTGCCGACGGCGCAAGAACAATCCACTGTACGTGGGCGAATCCGGCGTCGGCAAGACCGCGCTGGCCGAGGGGCTGGCGCTGCGTATTGTCGAAGAACAGGTCCCGGAAGTGCTGCACGACGCCGAAGTCTGGGCGCTGGACCTGGGCGCATTGCTGGCCGGCACCAAGTATCGCGGTGATTTCGAAAAACGCCTGAAATCCGTGCTTGCCGAACTGCGCGACCGAGAGGGCGCGATTCTGTTCATCGACGAGATTCACACCATCATCGGCGCCGGCGCGGCCTCCGGCGGCGTCATGGATGCCTCGAACCTGATCAAGCCGGTGCTGGCCAACGGCGAGCTGCGCTGCATCGGCTCGACGACGTTCGAGGAATACCGCGGAGTGTTCGAAAAGGATCGCGCGCTGGCGCGACGGTTCCAGAAGGTCGACATCATCGAGCCGACGATCGCCGAAACCATCGAAATTCTGGGAGGCCTGAAGTTTCGCTTCGAGGAGCATCACGGCGTGAAATACGCCCCCGAAGGCCTGGAAGCAGCCGCGACGCTTTCGGCGCGTCACATCAACGACCGACACCTTCCCGACAAGGCCATCGACGTGATCGACGAGGCCGGCGCCCGCCAGCGGCTACTCGAGCCCGAAGGACGCGTCGAAACCATCGGTACGCACGAAATCGAGGAAGTCGTCGCGCGCATGGCGCGGATTCCGCCGCGTCAGGTCTCGCGCTCCGATCGCGACGCCCTCAAGACCCTCGAGCGGGACCTCAAGCTCACCGTTTTCGGCCAGGACGCGGCCATCGAAACCCTGTCATCGGCGATCAAGATGGCGCGCTCGGGGCTGGTCGATGCCGATCGTCCGATCGGCTCGTACCTGTTCGCCGGACCCACCGGCGTCGGCAAGACCGAAGTCACGCGCCAGCTCGCCATGACGATGGGCATCGAGCTGGTCCGCTTCGATATGTCCGAATATATGGAAGCGCACACCGTCTCGCGGCTGGTCGGCGCGCCGCCCGGATACGTCGGCTTCGATCGCGGCGGGTTGTTGACCGAGGCGGTCACGCAGAATCCGCACGCGGTGCTGCTGCTCGACGAAATCGAGAAGGCCCATCCGGACATCTACAACCTGCTGCTGCAGGTCATGGATCACGGCAAGCTGACCGACGCCAACGGCCGAACGGCCGATTTCCGCAACGTGATCCTCGTAATGACGACCAATGCCGGCGCCGCCGACATGAACAAGCGCTCGATCGGATTCACCGACTCCGACGCCCGGCCCGACGGCATGGAAGCGATCCGGCGCCAGTTCACGCCGGAATTCCGCAACCGACTCGACGCGGTCATCCAGTTCGAGTCGCTGCCGTTCGACGTTATCCTCAAGGTGGTCGACAAGTTCGTCATGGAACTGGAAAACCAGCTGGCCGACCGGAACATCCATATCGAGGTTGCCGAGGCCGCACGCGAATGGCTGGCCCAGCACGGGTTCGACCCGGCCATGGGCGCGCGCCCGATGAAGCGCGTGATCCAGGAACACGTCAAGCGCCCGCTCGCCGACGAACTGCTGTTCGGCGAGCTTGGCGAGCAGGGTGGAACGCTGCACATCGACGTCGACGAGACCGGCAAGGGCCTGTCTTTGAGCTTCGATGCAGCCAGTGTCGAGGCGCTGCCGGGCTGAAGCGGCAACCCGGCCTCGGGCCGCCGGCCCCCGCCGGCGGACTATTTCATGCGGTAGGTAATGCGACCCTTGGAAAGGTCGTAGGGAGTCATCTCGACCTTGACGCGATCGCCGGTGAGAATGCGGATATAGTGCTTGCGCATGCGGCCGGAAATATGCGCGGTAATCGTGTGGCCGTTGTCGAGTTCAACACGAAACATCGTGTTCGGAAGCGTCTCGAGTACGCGACCTTCCATCTCGATATGCTCGTCCTTTGCCATGGAGCTCCGTTCGGATCGTTAAAACCTCGTTATTCTGCCACCTTTCGGGTTCAAAGCCAAGCACATCGGCCAAATGCGTTCAGGGTGGGACGTGGCCCGGATAGCGCAGCATTTCCGGACGAAAACCGGCACCAACGCGATAGTACAGGGTCTGTATGGGCATGCCGTCGCGATATACGGCGCGCGTCTCGAGCGGACCCAGCTCGATCAGCGCCCGCTCCAGCCACGCCTCGTCGATCAGCTTCGGCTCGTGGCTGACCAGCAGCACGGGCCGGTCCGGGTCCGCCTTCGGGTCGAACCAGCGCGCCCACTGCGAGCCGCGCATGCCCACCAGGTTGCGTGCGGTGATGTTGTCGCGCCGACCATCGACGTCATGGAAGGTCAGTGCCGCGGCGATGCCCCATTTCGCCATGCCGGCGACCACGGGCCGCTTGCCGGTCGACGCCTCCAGCCTCGATTCGATCGCGTGGACCTCGCGCGCCAGCTCCGGCCACCCCATGTACCCCAGCCGGTTCGGCTGCCACTGAACGCCGGGCAGGCCGATTGCGACATAGTGCAGACCGAAACCGGCCGCCACCAGCGACAGCGGCAGCATGGGCCGCCAGGCCGTGCGCAAAAAGCGCGAGATGCGCGAGGCCTCGACGCTGTCGGGCGGAAACACCGTCGCCGCGATTATCGGCAGCATCCCCAGCCACAGCGGTACGATCCAGTGAACCTTGATTTCGGCGCGCAAGCCGAACAGCGCCACTATTGCCAGCGGCACCAGCGCCATGATCAGCATGAAGCGACGTGACGCCGGATCGGGACAGAAGCGCCGCCGCGCCGGGCCCAGCAGGTAAAGCGCAACGACACCCGCGATCGGCGCCAGCGCGACCACCGTCTGCAGCGGCAGAAGGTGGCTGCTGATCGTCGTATCCTCGGCGATCCTGCGCATGGACTGGAAGGCGAACGAGGCCCAGTCGTGCTGCATGTTCCAGGCCAGCACCGGGCTGAACAGGACCAGCGCGATCAGCGCGCCGGCCCACGGCTGCCACGCCTTGAACTGGACGCGGGCCGGGCGATGGACGAGCATGAAGGCCAATATCGCCGGCGCCAGGAGCGCGACGGTGTACTTGGCCAGCGACCCCAGGCCAATCGCGACGCCGGCGCCGATCCAGCTGCCGCGCCGGTTCTGCAGCAGCGCGCGCTGGAGAAAAAACAATGCTGCCAGCCAGGCCGTGGTCGCGGCCGCGTCGGTGGTCATCAAAAAGCCGGTCGCCAGCCACGCCGGCACCACCGCCACCAGCATCGCGCCGATCAGGCCGCGCGTCTTGTCGTAGAGGTCGCGCGTGAACAGGTAGGCGAAAACAAGCGAAGCCGGCGCCAGCAGCAGGTTGGGTGCGCGAACCCCGAAGGCGTTGTCGCCGAACAGCGCGGTACCCAGGCCGATCAGCCAGGCGGTCAGCGGCGGGTGGTCGAGATAGGACAACGCCGGATGCAGCGTGTAGGTCCAGTAATACATCTCGTCGAAGATCAGCTCGGCCTGGCCCAGGTACAGCCAGCGCAGCAACAGCGAACTCCCGATCAGCGCCAGCGCGGCCATGCGCCAGCGCGTCTCCGGATTGTTTTCAGCCTCGCGTGCCGGGAACACGTAGAAAATCGAACCGAGATAATTGACCAGCGCCGTCAGCGCGACGGCCGGGAGAATCGCAAGCCAGGCGGCCATCCCCAGGCCCTCGGTCAGCGCCGCCAGCACGCCGCCGCGCAGCGTCAGCGAAAGCAGCGCGACGATCAGGAATGCCGAATAACGCCGGATCGCGGATCGATCCGGATCGAACTGGCGGGCGAAACTCCAGCGGTAATTCAATACGAAATTGCTGATCGTCGCGACCAGGAAAGCCCCGAAATGCGCCGTCGCCAGGCTCGCATCCAGCGTGCGCAGCAGCCAGAACACGACCAGGTCCACGCCCACGCCGCTGAGCCCGACCAGGCTGAACCGCGACAGGTTGCCCAGGCTGAGCCGTGCGCCGCCCAGCGCGGCCAGCCGGCGCACGAACAGCCACTGCACCCGGGCGTTCATCTTGGAGCTGCCGGTGTCGCGGTCGTTGAACTCGAACGGTACTTCCAGTACGCGTGGTTCGGGCCGCGTGCGTACCAGCACCTCCAGCAGTACCTTGTAGCCGGCCTCCAGCGGTTCGAGCGCGGCCAGGCGCTCGCGGGTGGTCGCGAAAAAGCCCGACATGGGATCGCGCACGCGGGTGAATGGCCAGGCCAGCAGCGCCGCAGCGCGCGACACGATTCGCCGCCAGCGCGGCCAGTCGGCAATCGAGCCCCCGGCCACGTGCCGGCTGCCGACCACAACGTCGGCGTCATCGCGTTCCAGCGGGCGCAGCAGCCGCGATACTGCTTCGACCGGGTGCGAGCCGTCGGCGTCCATGATCACGCAGAACCGGCCGCGCGCCATTCGCCCGGCCTCCAGCACCGACGCGGTCAGGTCCGGCTTGCCCGTGCGCTGCAGCAGGCGCACCGGCGCCGACACTTCGCGCGTCCGCACTTCGGTCACCGTGGAGTCGCTGGAACCGTCGTCGGCGACGATCACCTCGACGCGGCCGGCCAGCGCCGGCTCGGCAATCAAGGCATCGATCAACGCGCCGATGTTTCCGCCCTCGTTCAGGGTCGGGATCAATACCGATACGCACGGCCGGCCCGCCGGGGACTGGGCATGGGCGTCGTCCGGGAAATCGCCGGGGTTCGAAGCAGGCACGTTCAAGGGTCTCGAGTCGACGTTCGACGACGACTACATTCGGCAGCAGGACGAAAGTGTAGCGGAGCTGCACGCCGGAGCCGGCAGTTTGTTGCCTCGAAACTGAAAAAGGTGTTGACAGAAAAAAAACACGGGCTAAAATTGTGAGTCTTGTCCGCGGGAATAGCTCAGTTGGTAGAGCACAACCTTGCCAAGGTTGGGGTCGCGAGTTCGAGTCTCGTTTCCCGCTCCAGTTTCGACGAAAACCCCGGCGCGCCCGGGGTTTTCCGTTTCCGGTCCGGTTCCAGTCGCGCCCAAAGCGCGCTACAATCCCGGACGCGAGCACGAGTGACCTGAAAGTCGGTCATTGCACCACGGCTAGGTGGCAGAGTGGTCATGCAGCGGCCTGCAAAGCCGTTTACCTCGGTTCGATTCCGGGCCTAGCCTCCATCCCTTTGTTGCAGCCAGATCCGCGGCGTGTGCCATCCCTCTGGCAGGGCGGTCGGGCGCGCTGTATCATTTCGGCAATATGATGCGTGCCGTCCGTATCCGAACCGGCAGCGAATCGGTGCGCACGCTGCGCATGGCTTTCCAGAGCCCGGGTGGTGGAATTGGTAGACACAAGGGACTTAAAATCCCTCGACCGCAAGGTCATGCCGGTTCGAGTCCGGCCCCGGGCACCATCAAGCGGACGCCGATGGATCAGCGGCTTTCGAGTGCGGCCAGCTTGGCCTCGTAGAAATCCTGCCTGTTCGAATCCCGGGCGCGGTCGCGCGCTTCGCGCAGGGCGCGCTCGGCACGTTTCCGGTCGCCGTTGTCGGCATGGATACGGGCAATCTTCAGATAGACTTCGTGCAGGTAGGGTGCAACCTCCGCGGCCTTGCGGTAATGCGCCAGTGCGACATCGATCTTGTCCATTTCGGCGGCTTCGTCGCCGAGCGTCAGCAGCGGGTAGGGGTCCGGGTCCGGCAATGCCATGATCCTGCCCTCGAGGCGGTCGGCTTCTTCCGTTCGGTTCGACGCGAGCAGCAGGTTGCGGTAGTTGCGCAGCACGATCAGCCGGTCATCGAATTTGTCCAGGGTGAATCGATACAGGTCCTCGGCCGTCCGTTCATCACCGGCTCGGCGGTGCAAGACCCCCAATGCGTTGTACAGGTTCGGATTGGCGGGGTCGTGATTCAGCCCCGCCGACAACAACCAGTAGCTGTCTTCCAGGCGGCCGTCGGCCATCGCTTCGACCCCCATGTTCTGATAGACGAGCGCAATGACTTCTTCCCTTTTCAACGCCTTGCCTCGTCTGGGGGGCGCCCCTGTGAAGTAGTCGACCAGAAGATACGGCCGGCCCAGCGAGAACGTGGCAGCGGCCTGGTCATAATCGCGGTGATACAGGCGTGTCTGTATATGATTGGCGCTGTATATTACCGACCCTTCCGACGAATAGACCGGATCGGTGTCGGCCAGTTGCCAGCCGATCTTGATATCCGCGAGGCGCGCATAGGCCGTGGTGACCAGCGCCAACGACATGCAGTTACCGCTGTGCGTCTCGATGGTCTTCGATGCCGGCAACGTGCGATGCTGGAAGTCGGTATCGGCCAGTTCCCGCGTCAGGTAGGCGTAAAGTCGCTTGTGCGGCTCGAAACGTGATTCCACGCCCGACCTGAAGAAGCGCAGAAAATCCGATTCCTGTTCGGGAGTGAGTGCGGTCAGTTCGCTGAAATCCGGCACCGGCCGCGGCTCGCCGAACAACTGCTGGTTCAGCTCGGGCGCTTGCGCCAGCAAATCGTCCCGGTCGATCTCGCGAGCCGTCTTGCCGGCGCAACCCGCAAGCGTGACGAAGGACGCGACGACCAGCCCGGCAATCGACAGATGCCTGATCCGGCGACCGTGTTTCGGCGTATTCTCCTTACCATACGGACGCAGGTATTTCGACCGAAAACGAGAATTGTTCATCATCACATGCCGTGCAGACGGTGGCCCTGTGGCTTTTGAGTACGATATATCATGAGGGTTCGACGTGGCCGTGCATGAATCAGCGTCGCAATTCGAGGACCTGGCCTGGTTTCAGGTCGGGCGCTCGGGCTTCGAGATTGCCCTCGACGGCACGGCTTTGCAAGGCTTGCAGAGTGCTGAAGTCTCCTGAAGCAGAACCCTGACCCCCAAGGCCAGCCAAAATGTCAATCGAAATCAGCCTGGATTCGGAAATCGGCGCCCTGCAGACCGTGGTGGTTCATACGCCGGGGCAGGAAATGGAGAACATGACGCCGGCGACCGCGGCCGAGGTGCTCTACGACGACATCCTCAATCTGCCTCTCGCGCTCAGCGAACACAAGCAGTTGACCGGCGTCCTGACCCAGGTTGCCGACGTCGTCGAGCTGCATGACCTGTTGACCGACGTGCTCGGCCGCGAGCGCGTGCGGCGGGGCCTGATCGAGGAGCTGACCCAGCTGTTCCAGTGCCCAGAGGTGTTCACCGAACTGGTGGAGATGGATCCCGTGCAACTGGCGCGACAGCTCGTGCAGGGCACGCCGAAGCGCCCGGACAGTCTGGAAAAATACCTGCATCCGTCGCGTTACGCGATTCCGCCCCTGCCGAATACCTTCTTTACCCGGGACGCGACGATGTGCGTGAACGACCGGATCGTCATCGGGTCCATGGCCTATCGCGCCCGGGCGGCCGAAGCACTGCTGCTTAAAGCCGTGTTCAAGTACCACCCGCGTCTGCACAGCGGCGGGTTCTATTTCGACGGTACGGCCAATCCGGAATCGGAAGTCACCATCGAGGGCGGCGATCTTCTGGTCATCCGCGAAGACCTCGTGGTGATCGGCTACAGCGAGCGCACCTCGGTGGCGGGCATCGACCGACTGATGCGCGCCATTGCCAGCCAGGGACCGGTCACCGATTTCATCGTGGTTGAAATTCCCAAGACCCGCGCGACGATTCACCTGGACATGATCTTCACGATGGTCGACCGCGACAAGTGCGTGGTATTTCCGCCGCTGATCACCGGCAACCAGCGTTGCCGAGCCTTTCATTGTCGCTTCGGGTCGGGCGAGGGCGCTCGTATCGAAGAATTCTCGGACGTGCTGTCGGCGCTGCGGGCGCAGGGCGTGGAACTGGAGCCGATTGCCTGCGGCGGATCGGACGTGTTCCACCAGGAACGGGAGCAATGGGCCAGCGGCGCGAATTTCTTCGCCTTCGGTCCCGGCAGAATCCTGGGCTACAAGCACAACATTCATACTCTGGAGGCTTTGTCTGAGGCGGGCTTCGAGGTGATTGACGCCGCCGACGTCTTATCGCGCAAGAACGAATTGCCCGGCTCGGGACGCGTCGTCGTGAGTATCGACGGGACCGAACTCAGCCGGGGCGGCGGCGGGTGTCGCTGCATGACCATGCCGCTGGCCCGATCCGGGGTTTGATCGCACTGCAATGCAAACGCAAATCATTATTATCAAACCGGTTTTTTTGCCCATAATTGATTTTCATCAATTGCATGAACCCCTTCTGCATGTGAATATTGGATGAAATCGAACAACCTGTCCCATCGCGTCGGTTTCGCGAGGCTGTTGGAGGCAGGTGGGGCATGCGATGACGCAGCCTCAAGGACGCAGCCTCAAGAAGGAAGGACCGTAGCCGAGGTTCAGGGATCATCAAGCAGCTTTTCAAGCGGGAGAAGGAGAACCACTATGCATGATTGTCAACGATCAAGATCCGCAAGTCTTTGCGGTGTTGTTTTTGCGGGACTGATGCTGATTGGTCTCCTGGTACCGAACGTTCACGCCTCGCCGGGTGAAGCCCGTATCGAGGCGCGCTCCTCGGAAGGGACGGTCACCGTCGGTGATCAGGCCATCGATCGTCGAGCCGCGATGGGAGAGCGCAACGACCAGGATCGCAGCGGCCTGCGCGGACCACAGCAATCGGATGGTCTGCTCGAAGAAAATCCTGAACTCATCAGGTTCTTCGAAAAGATGCCGCCGGAAGTTTTTGCAGAGTTCGGCACCCCCGAAGCTGCCGCAGCGCTCCCGGAGAGCGTCGAGTCTCTTCGCCAGCAACGCCCGGCGCCCGACTTTCTGTTTGCCGAAATCGTCGGTGCCGAACTCGAAGGCATGCCGGTCATCGATTTCCGCGTGACCGACGAGTTCGGGCTCGGCATCCAAGGGCTCAACCAGGGCGAGAACGTGAGGTTCAGCTTCACGGTCAACAAGCTGGTGCCCGGAAGCAACGGCGAGACCAATAACTGGAGCACTTACGTGCGCGCCGACGACGAGGGCGTGGCCAACATCTCCGCAGGTACCTATGCAGACGGGTCGCTGGAAGACCTGGGCGACGGAAACTACCGTTTTACCTTCAACGATCCGCTGGAAGCGATTTCCGACGTGGCCTTCGAACCTGACCTGACGCATCGCGTCGGCATGGAAATAAGAGACGCCGAAATTTTCGGAGGAGAGCCCGATACCGTCGATACGGCATTCGATATCCTCCCGTCCACCGGCGAAACCGAAGGCATCCCGAGCCGCTCGCTCGTGGTTCAGGAAAACTGCACCAGCTGTCACGGTGACGAAGAATTCGCGTTCCACGGCGGCGCCCGCAAGAGCGTTGAGCAGTGCGTTTCGTGCCACCAGCCCGGCGCATTCGACGGCGGCAGCATCGGTGCCACGCTGGATTTCCGGGTCATGGTGCACAAGATCCACTTCGGCGAGAACCTGACCCAGAACTACGAGTTCTGCGGATTCGGCTGCGAGAATTTTGGCGCGCCGCCGGATAACTACAACGACGTCGTTCATCCGCAGGACACGCGCAATTGCGTGACCTGCCACAATCCGGAAAATCCGGAAACGCCGCAGGCTGCCAACATCGATAACCGGGGCACGGCCGAGGTTTGCGCCTCCTGCCACGACGATCTGGCATTCGACGAAAACGGTCTGACCAACGCCAACCGCAACCACATCGGGCTGGCGCAGCCGAACGAAACCTGTGAAGCCTGCCACGCGCCCGACGGCCTGTTGCAGGGCAACCTTGCATACCACGTGATCGATTCGCAGGTCGCGGCCCAGCGCTTCTCCTACAACGTTCTGGAAGTGGACAATACGGCGGAAGGCGAATCGCCCATCGTGACCTTCTCGATCACCGATCCGACCGACGGCGACGCGCCCTACGATATCGCCGCCGATCCGGCGTTTGCCGGCGACGGTACCCGACTCGCCATGTCAATCGCGTGGCCGAACACCGACTTCACGAACGTCGGCAACGATACCGGCACCGACACGACGGGACGCCCCGCGGGTCAGGCGATCAGCATCACGCTGGCCGACGGAAGCGGCTCGCTGCCGAGCTACATCACGGACAACGGCGACGGCACGTTCACCGTTGATACGCTGGCATTGGATGAGCCGCTGGTCGTGCCGAGCACCAACCCGCCGCTGGGATCGGGCACGGTCATGATCGAAGGCCATCCGGCCGCGGATTTCGATTTCGACGGTGTCTACGACGACGAGGTCCCGGCCACGACCGGAACGAGCTCGTTCGCGATCAACGATTCCGATGCGCAAGATCGCCGAAACGTTGTTTCGCTCGAGAACTGTCAGACCTGCCACGCCATGAATGACGGCCTGGCGCTGCACGGCGGCAACCGCACCGACAACATCGTCGGCTGCGCAACCTGCCATACCCCGAATGCGACCGACCTGTTCCGCCGCCCGGCGGACGAGGACGGTACCGTTAACGGAATGAACGCTGCAGCAATCGACGGCATCGAGGATCGCACCGTGAGCCTGGGCTACATGGTCCATGCCATCCACGCCGCGTCGGCTCGCGAGGAAGGTTACGTGGCCTACGGCTTCGGCGGCAGGCCGCACGACTACAGCGACGCAAGCTACCCGCGCTCGCCGGCGGATTGCCAGGCCTGTCACGACGGCGATACCTACACGCTGCCGCTCGACCAGGGTCAACTGGCCGTCACCGTGGATGCTGGAGCGACGGTGATCGAAACCGGTTTCTTCGGCCCGGGTCCGGACGGTTTCGCGCCGGGAGATGGATCTGCCACCGATCCGACCGACGACAACAACGTCAGTGTGGAGACGGCTGCATGCCTGTCCTGCCATAATTCCGATGTCGCCAAGGACCACATGTCCGTTCGCAGCGATTCGGGGATTTCGTTCGGCAACGGCTGGCTGATGAACCCGGATCCGTTCAACGATCCGGACA
>JAGXKW010000065.1:8991-13940 GCA_018334995.1 Wenzhouxiangellaceae bacterium | reverse complement strand
GCGCCGCATGTCTGAGCGACCAACGGGAGCGATACCCGATCGGAGTCGGGCACAGGGCCCGGCGCGTCCCGCCTGGACCGAGCATCGCAGGGTACCCGGCGCAGTTTGCCGGGCGCCTTCGCGGCATGAGCGGTTTTGGTTACTTTTGCCGCACCAAAAGTAACTCGCATCAGCCGGCGAAGCCGGCGGCGAAACGGCTTTTGATTTTAAGTGAGCTACGGTGGTGCTCCCAGCATCGGCCACCGAGCCCGGCGGCGAAACCGCTTTTAGGATTCGAATGAAAGGCACGATCATGCCGCCTCCCTCAACCGCGAGATCAGCTCGTCGAGTTCTGCCGCTTTCGGCTTGACCAGCCAGAACTTCGGCAACATCCGGCGGAAGTTGTCGAGGATTTCGGCGCCCCATTCGCTGCCGGTCAGTTCGACTTGGCGCTGGATCAGGCCCCGCAGATGATGGACATGGTTTTCCATCGATTCGGCGCCGATATGGTGGATGTCGATGAGCTCGTGGTTGTAGCGGTCGACGAAGCCCCGCTCCAGGTCCAGCACGTAGGCGAATCCGCCGGTCATGCCGGCGCCGAAATTGATGCCGGTGGATCCAAGGATCAATGCCACGCCGCCGGTCATGTATTCGCAGGCGTGATCGCCGGCGCCCTCGATCACGGCAACCGCACCGGAGTTGCGCACCATGAAGCGCTCGCCGGCGGTGCCGGCCGCGAACAGTTCGCCGCCCGTGGCGCCGTACAGGCAGGTGTTGCCCATGATCGGCGTCTCTGCCGCGCGGTACCGGATGCCCGCACGCGGGCGCAGCACGATGCGGCCGCCGGCCATGCCCTTGCCGACGTAGTCGTTGGCCTCGCCGGTCAGCGTGATCTGCAAACCGCCGGCATTGAACGCGCCCAGGCTCTGGCCGGCCGTTCCATGCAGGTCCAGCGCCAGCGGCTGTTCCCTCAACCCCTGGGCGCCGTGGGTGCGCGCGATGCGGCCGGAAAGCCGGGCGCCGATGGATCGGTCGTGGTTGCGGATCTCGAATTCGAAGCGGCCGCCGGCGCCGCTGGATACGGCTTCGGCCGTGGCCCGTCCGATGTCCTCGGCCAGGCGGCCCGGGTCGTGCGGCGGATTGCGCTCGACTTCGCAGAAGCGTGCGCTGTCTTCGGCCAGCCCGATCCGGGCCAGCAACGGCTCGAGATCCAGCTTGTTCTGGCGTTCGGTCAGGCCATCGACGCGCTCCAGGTACTCGGTGCGCCCGACGATGTCTTCGAGCCGCTTGACCCCAAGCCCGGCGAGAATCTCGCGGACTTCGCGCGCCACGCCCATGAAGTAGTTGACCACCATGTCCGGCAAACCGATGAAATGGTGTTCCCTGAGGGTTTCGTTCTGGGTGGCCACGCCGGTCGCGCAGTTGTTGAGATGACAGATGCGCAGGTACTTGCAGCCCAGCGCGATCATGGGCGCGGTGCCGAAGCCGAAGCTCTCTGCGCCAAGTGCGGCCGCCTTGACCACGTCCAGCCCGGTCTTGAGGCCGCCGTCGGCCTGGATACGCACCTGGCCCCGGAGGTCGTTCTGCATCAGCACCTGGCGCACTTCGGCCAGCCCCAGCTCCCATGGCGCGCCGGCGTATTTGACCGAGGTCAGCGGGCTGGCGCCGGTGCCGCCGTCGTAGCCCGATACCGTGATCAGGTCGGCGTAGGCCTTGACCACGCCGGCGGCGATCGTCCCGATGCCGGGCTCGGAGACCAGCTTGACCGACACCAGCGCGTCCGGATTGACCTGCTTGAGGTCGTAGATCAGCTGGGCCAGGTCTTCGATCGAGTAGATGTCGTGATGCGGCGGCGGCGAGATCAGGCCGACGCCGGGGGTGGCGAACCGCAGTCTGGCAATCAGTTTGTCGACCTTGTGGCCGGGCAGCTGCCCGCCCTCGCCGGGCTTGGCGCCCTGGGCGATCTTGATCTGGATGACCTCGGCGTTGACCAGGTAATCGGGCGTGACGCCGAAGCGACCCGAGGCGATCTGCTTGATTTTCGACGTTTTCTCGGTGCCGTAGCGGGCCGGGTCCTCGCCGCCTTCGCCCGAGTTCGAGCGCGCCCCCAGCCGGTTCATCGCGATCGCCAGGGCCTCGTGGGCCTCGGGCGAAAGTGCGCCCAGGCTCATGCCGGCCGAGTCGAAACGCTTGACGATAGCGTCTTCCGGTTCGACGTCTCCGACGGAGATCGATGCGTGATCGGATCGCAATCGAAGAAGATCGCGGATCATCGATGGCTCTCGCTCGTTGACCAACCGCGCGTAGCGCTGGTAGTCGGTCCATTCGCCGGACTGCGCGGCAGCGCGCAGCGCGGTCGTCACGTCCGGGTTCCAGGCGTGGAACTCGCCGCCGTGGACGTAGCGGTACAGGCCGCCGTGCTCGATCGGTACCTGTTTTTGCCAGGCCCAGCGCGCCAGCGATTGCTGATCGCGCCACAGGTCGTCGAGATCCGCGCCCTGGATGCGGCTCACTGCGCCGGCGAAGCACCTGGCCACGACTTCATCGGCCAGGCCTACCAGTTCGAACAGCTGCGCGCCGCGGTAGCTGGCGATCGTCGAGATGCCCATCTTCGACAGGATCTTGAACAGCCCCTTGCGGATGCCGCGGCGGAACGCGCGCCCGAGCTCCAGCGCCTGGTCGCGGGCGCGTTCGATCTCGCCCGATTCGGCCATCGCGTGCAGCGTCTGGTAGACCAGGTACGGATATACGGCGGTGGCGCCGAAGCCGATCAGGCAGGCGAAGTGGTGCGGATCGCGCGCCGTCCCGGTCTCGACGATCAGGTTGCACAGCGGCCGCTGGCCTGATTCAAGAAGATGATGATGCACGGCCCCGGTGGCCAGCAGCGCGTGTACCGGGATCTTGCCGGCCTCGAGATAACGGTCGGAAAGGATCAGCAGCTGTTTGCCTTGATCCACCGCTTCCGATGCGCGCCGGCAAAGATCGTCGAGCGCGGCGTCAAGCGGCCGGTCTTTCGGATAATTGAGGTCCAGCAGCACCGAGTCCAGTCCGAACTGCGGTGTGTTGACCAGCTGGCGCAGCTTGCGCTGCGACAGTACCGGCGAGTTCAGCACGACCCTTTCGGCCAGTTCCGGCGCGGGCTCGAATACGTTGCCCTTGCGCCCAAGTCCGGTTTCCAGCGACATCACGATGCGCTCGCGCAACGAATCGATGGGCGGATTCGTGACCTGGGCGAACTGCTGGCGGCAGCAGTCGTAAAGCGAGCGGATGCGCGTCGAAAGTACCGGCATCGGCGTGTCGTCGCCCATCGAGCCGATCGCCTCGGACTGGGTCTCGGCCAGCACGCGAATGACCTCCCGGCGCTCCTCGCGCGAAAGGTTGAACATCTTCTGGTAGGTCGCCAGCGTATCGGCATCGAACGGCTCGGCAGCCATGTGCACGTCGACGAGTTCCGAGTCGAGATAGCGCACGCCCTGCTTGAGCCAGTCCTGCCACGGATGCAGATTTTTCAGCTGGTCGTCGATCTCGCTGCCGTCGAGCAGCCGGCCGTCGGCGAGATCGGCGGCCAGCAGCTCGCCGGGACCCAGCCGGCCGCGCGCGATCACCTGTTCTGCCGGCACGTCGACCACGCCGGTCTCGGAGGCCACGATCAGCCGGCGGTCCTCGGTCAGCGTCCAGCGCGCCGGCCTGAGCCCGTTGCGGTCCAGGCCGCAGACGACCCAGCGCCCATCGGTCATCACCAGTCCGGCCGGGCCGTCCCAGCCTTCCTGGTGGAAGGCGAAGAATTCGTGGAACGCGCGCAAGTCGGCGTCCAGGTTCTCATCGGTCTGCCAGGCCGGTGGCACCAGCAATCTGAGCGCCTGCGGCAGCGGCATGCCGCCGATGACGAGCAGCTCGAGCATGTTATCCAGCGACGACGAATCCGAGCCCGTCATCGCGATCGGCGGATCGATTCGGGCCAGTGCTGGGAGCCGGGGGGAGGCCAGCAGGTGGCGCCGCGCGCGCGTCCAGTTGCGGTTGCCGCGGATGGTGTTGATCTCGCCGTTGTGGGCGAGCATCCGGAACGGTTGCGCCAGCCGCCAGCGCGGCAGGGTATTGGTCGAAAAACGCTGGTGGAACAGCGCCATGGGCGATTCCATGCGCGAATCGGCCAGGTCGGGATAGAACTGCGCCAGATGTTCGGGCATCACCATGCCCTTGTACGACAGCGTGGCCGTCGACAGGCTGGCGATGTAGAAGGACTCGCTCGGATCGGATTCGGTCTCGGCCAGCCGCCGCGCCAGGAACAGTTCGCGGCCGAAGGTTTCATCGTCCAGGTCGTCCGGTGCAGAGACGAATACCTGCTCGATTCGCGGCAGGTTGCGGCGCGCGGGTTCGCCCAGCGCTTCTGCGTCCAGCGGCACGACCCGCCAGCCGGCGACCTTGAGCGCCTGGGCCTCGATTCGAGTTTCCAGGCGTTGGCGCTGCCGCGCCGCGACCTCGGCATCGGGGTCGAGAAAAACCGCGCCGGCGGTGAATCTTTCGCTCACTTCGATCCGGTGTTCGGCCGCGACGGCCCGCAGGAATGTCTTCGGCAGGCCGATCAGCAGCCCGCAGCCGTCCCCGGTCTTGCCGTCCGGCGCCACCGCGCCGCGATGCGTCAGGCGCTCCAGGGCCTGGATCGCGTCGGCTATCACCCGGTGCTCCGCCTGGCCGTCGAGCCGGGCGATCAGCCCGAAGCCGCAGGAATCATGTTCGAAATCAGGGTGATAGAGTGTTTTCAACGACCGTACCCAGGCGTATGGACGGCCCTCTAGCATAGCGGATTCGGTATCGCGCGCGTGAGCGAAGCCGCATTCGATGCGCAATCCTCACGATCGCCTTCCAGGCCTTCGCGGGGCGAGCGGCGCAGTCAGGCCCGACAGGTCGCCAGGTCCATGGTGTACACGCAGGCCGGCTTGTCTTCGCGCGTGACCACGGTCTCGCGCGCG
>JAGXKW010000065.1:0-8403 GCA_018334995.1 Wenzhouxiangellaceae bacterium | reverse complement strand
GGCAATGCGACATGCGCGAGTGCAGGCGCATGGTTTCGACCGGGAGCCCGAGATGCGGCACACAAGGCTCTCGCGGGGGCGTAGGATGGAATTGAATCCAGAGGTTGTCGTGCATCTTCTGCATGATTGCCGGGGTGAATTTCGACATGGACCGGCTGGAACAAGTCGAACGGTTGATGCAGGACTTTGCCGACCGCACGGGCCTGGATGGAGCCGATACGCCCGAAAGATACCTCTGGACCGATGCCTTCGCCGTATGCAATTACCTGTCGCTCGAAAGAGCCCGCGGCGACGGGGCCTTCCTCGATCGCGCCCGCCGACTGGTAGACCAGGTCCATGAAGTACTCGGGGCCTACGCGGAAAACGATTCCCGCAACGGCTGGCTGGGCGGCATGGACGACCGGGAGCACTCCCGAGCGCCGACCCGGGCAGGCCTGCGAATCGGCAAGCAGCTGCCCGAACGCGGGCCCGCGGCAGCGTTCGACGAACGTCGCGAATGGGATCGCGACGGGCAGTATTTCCACTATCTGACGCGCTGGATGCACGCCCTCGAGCGGATGGCCGAAGCCACCGGCGAAGGGCAATACCATCAATGGGCAGTGGATCTGGTCTTCGCGGCCTTCGATGGATTCGTGCACCGGCCACCCGGCGGGGGCGCGCCGCGCATGTTCTGGAAGATGAGCGTCGACCTGGATCGGCCGCTCGTGCCATCCTCGGGGCATCACGATCCGCTCGATGGATGGGTCACGGCGCAGGCGCTGATCGCGTCGGACCACGGCGACGATGCCGAACGCTGCGAACTGGCCGGACGCGCCGAGGTTTATCGGAAAATGTTCGCCGGGCGCGACCAGGCGACCGGCGATGCGCTGGGCATCGGCGGACTGCTGGTGGACGCATGGCAGTTGTTCCGGATTCTGCCCGACGTCGAAGACGTCTCACGCGACGACATCGCGGAACTCGTCGACGCCGGCGGGATGGGCCTGGAAGCCGTGATCGGACAGCGCCAACTCGAAGCGCCGCCGACGCATCGGTTGGCGTTTCGCGAATTGGGTCTTGCCACCGGACTTCGGGCGGCCGAGCGGCTGGGCGCCAGCACGCGCTCGCCGAGCGGTCCGGACCGGCTCGACGACTCGCTGGACGAGATTTCGGATTGGCCGCCGCTGGCCGACGAGATCGAGCGGACCTGGCTGAAGTCGGAGAACCGCGAGTTTCCCGCCTGGACCGATCATCGCGACATCAATGACGTAATGCTGGCCACCTGTCTGGCGCCGGTCGGCTACCTGGGACCGGCACCGGGCAGCGAATCCCGAAAGGAGGTTGCTTCATGACCGATTTCAACCAACAACGCGAAAAAATGGTGCAGCAACAGTTGGCGGAGCGCGGCATCCGAGACGAACGGGTGCTCGACGCGATGCGCTCGGTGCCGCGCGAACGCTTCGTTCCGAAGAACTATCGCGACATGAGCTATCGCGATGGGCCGTTGCCGATCGAAGCGGGTCAGACCATTTCGCAACCGTATATCGTTGCAGTGATGGCCGAAGCTCTGGAACTCGATGAATCCGACCGCATCCTCGAGGTCGGCGCCGGTTCCGGCTATGCAGCGGCGGTACTGGGCCGCATCGGGGCCGAAGTCTACGCGATCGAGTATCACGATGAACTGGCTCGGCTGGCGCAGCAGCGAATGGAGACGCTGGGTTACGACAATGTCGAGGTCCGGCAGGGCGACGGTACCCGCGGCTGGCCATCACAGGCACCGTTCGACGCCATCCTGGTCTCGGCTGGCGGACCGGATGTGCCGCCGACGCTGCTCGAACAGCTTGCAGTGGGCGGCCGCATGGTCATCCCCGTCGGTGACCGCACGCGCAGCCAGGAACTGCTTCGAGTGCGCAAGGTCGACGAACACGAGTACCAACAGGATTCACTGGGACGGGTGCAGTTCGTGCCGCTGGTCGGCAGCGAAGGCTGGCAGGCCGGCGAGCCCGACCAGCCCGAGCCGCCCCGGGGACCGAAATTCTCGATCAAGCGCCAACGTCTGTCGGAGCGCGTGGCGGAGGCTTGCGAGCCGTTCGACGATATCGAGACGGCCAACGTCGAGCGCATCGTCGAGCGCATCGGCGATTCGCGGGTCGTGCTCATCGGCGAGGCCAGTCACGGCACATCGGAGTTCTACCGGATGCGGGCGCGCATCACCCGCGCGCTGATCGAGCAGGCCGGGTTCAATGTCGTGGGCATCGAGGCCGACTGGCCTGATACCAGCATGCTCGATCGGTGGGTGCGCGGCTGGGACGGGCAGCGTCTCGACAACCCGCCGTTTTCGCGGTTCCCGCAGTGGATGTGGCGCAATCGGGAGATGCTGGCGTTCGTCGACTGGCTGGCCGAGCACAACCGCGGCCTGGACGATCCGGAGCGCAAGACCAGCATCCACGGGCTCGACCTGTACAGCCTGTACAACTCGATCCACACGGTGCTGGAATATCTCGATCGCGTCGACCCGGCGGCGGCCGACCGGGCGCGCCAGCGCTATGCCTGCTTCTCGCCGTGGGAAAAGGAACCGGCCACTTACGGGCGGGCCACGGTCTCCGGCGAGCGCGAGGATTGCGAGGACGAAGTTGTCGCCACGCTACGGGACCTGCTCGCGCGGCGCCTGGAATACCGCACCGCCGACGGCGAGGCGCTGTTCGACACCGAGCAGAATGCGCGCGTGGTGCAGAGCGCCGAGCGCTATTATCGCGTGATGTATTACGGGTCGCGCGAGTCATGGAATCTGCGCGACCGGCACATGTTCAGCACGCTGCAATCGGTAATGCAACATCGCGGCGAGGGCACGCGCGCCGTGGTCTGGGCGCATAACAGCCACGTCGGCGACGCATCGGCCACCGAGATGGGCATGCGGGGAGAAACCAATATCGGCGCACTTGCGCGCAAGGAATGGGGCGATGATGCCTACCTGATCGGTTTCGGTACCGATCGCGGCACGGTGGCCGCGGCCTCGAACTGGGACGAGCCGATGCAGGTCAAGAAGGTCCGGCCTTCGCATACCGACAGCTACGAGCAGGTCTGCCACCAGGCCGAGGTGCCGAAATTCACGCTACCGCTTCGTCGAGACGGCTCCGAAGATCTTCGGCACGAACTGTCCACGCCCAGGCTGGAGCGGGCAATCGGCGTCATCTACAGGCCGGAGACCGAGCGCATCAGCCATTACTTCGAATCGGTGCTGCCCAAGCAGTTCGACGAATACATCTGGTTCGACGAAAGCTCGGCAGTAAGGCCCCTGGAAGCGTCCGACAACGATGCGCTGGAGGATGTGCATCCCCTCAAGACCTGATCGCGCAGCCGCGCCGGCAGCGATGGCGCTGCGGGTCGAGACGGCACTCGGTGGCGGAGGTTTCGGGCGGCTTTGACCAAGCCTGCGCCGGCTTGGTCAAAGCCCACTTTGCTGTGGCGCCCGGGGCGCCGGTCGTGCTAACTTTGGCACACGACGTAGGCAGGGTGTGGGATGCAAGGTTCCTGGTGGCCTGGATCCAGCGAGCGATTCAGAAGAAAGTTCCGCGACGATTACCAGTTCGCGATGATCGTGCTGTTCGGCACGCTTGCCGCCGTTGTCATTTCAGGGTTCGTGGTCTACCGTTACCTGACCGGTTCCTACCTCGGCGGCACGGTCAATCTGCTGATCGTCGCCAGCGTATTGCTGGTGCTGGTCTATGCCGTGCGCACGAGTCACACGCGACGTGCCGGCCGGATTTTCGCCGTCGTGACGGTCATTGCGTGCATTGCTTCCACGGCCATGTTCGGTCGCACCGGCATCCTGTGGGGCTACGTGGTGCTATGGATCAATTTTCTGTTGACCGGCCGTCGCTTCGCACTGGTCACCAACCTGATCCTGATGAGCGTGCTGATCGTCGAGACCAGCCTGTTCCAGTCGATTCTCGAGGGCGTGACCTATATCGTCACGGCATTGATGGTCACCACTTTCGGCTATATATTTGCTGCACGCCTGGCGCGGTATCAGGACCAGCTCGAGATGCTTGCGCTGCAGGATCCCTTGACCTTTTCCGGTAACCGCCGGATGATGAGACGCGATCTGACGGCGGCGATATCGACGCATCGAAGAAGCGGCAAGCCTTACACGCTGATCCTGCTGGATCTCGATCATTTCAAGGCCGTCAACGATGAATACGGGCACGAGACCGGCGATCGGGCATTGCGTGATTTCTCCGACCTGGTGCGCCAGCAGATCAGGGCCGAAGACGGCTTCTACAGATTCGGCGGAGAGGAGTTCGTGCTGCTGCTGCCCGATCGCGGCGCCGAAGATGCAAGGAAGGCCGTGGAATCGCTGCACCAGCGTATCAGTGGAAAGCTGTCGTACGGCGATCATGTCGTGTGCTTCTCTGCCGGCGTGGCCGTGCTGCGCCCCGACGAGGACTGGCCGGCCTGGCTGACGCGTGCCGACTCGGCCATGTATCAGGCCAAGCACGGCGGGCGCAATCGCATTGTTTTTGCCAGCGGCAAACTGGCGTCCGGCGCGGGTGTGATCACGCCCAAAACCCAGCGATTGACCGATGTCGAAAATTGATGCAGGCCGGCCGAGGGTGACGCAACCGGCCCTGGCCGACTATCCCGACCGAATAGCACGCAACGGAAACGGGGCGCTCGATGATGCCGATTGAAATCGTACAGGGCGATATCGCAAGACAGCCGGATCTGGACGCAGTGGTCAATGCAGCCAATGCCCGGTTGATGATGGGCGGCGGCGTTGCAGGCGCCATTCATCGGGCGGCCGGCCCCAAGCTAGAGCAGGTCTGTCGCCCGCTGGCGCCGATCGAGCCGGGCGAGGCCGTGATCACCGAGGGGTTCGATCTGCCCAACCGGTTCGTCATTCATGCGCTGGGGCCGCGTTTCGGTATCGACGAGCCTTCCGACGGGCTCCTGGCCGCCGCATATCGCAACGCAATAACCCGCTGTCGGGAGCATTCCGTGGGTTCAGTCGGTTTCCCCGCCCTCTCGGCCGGCGCCTTTGGCTTTCCGCTGGAGTCGGCTGCCCGGATTGCCGTGGAAACGGTCGCGGCTCATGCGCCGGAAGACCTGAGGGTGCGCTTCGTGCTGTTCGATCCGGAAAGTCGAGACGTCTTTTCCAGTCAACTCGAGCGTATCCGAAATTCGTGATCCGGCGCACCCGAAGCTTCGATCCGGTGACGTCGGTTAGCTCGGCCTGAAACGGTGGAATACGCCTGGCCGTGCGCGTGATTCGAATGCAGTCCGCCGCTGGCGCAATTCGTTGATTTCGCGATCCAGTCGGCCGCGTCCCGGCCCGGCTTCCGACGTGTTTCATGCGCGGCCGACGCCGGAATGCTAGCGTTCGATTCATGAAATCCAGAAACGCTGTGCCCCAATCCGAATCGGTATGGGATTATCCCCGACCGCCGCTGATCGAGCCGATCGACTGGCATCTCAAGGTCGAGCACGACAATCATGTGATTGCCGACACACGCAGCGGATTGCGCGTGCTGGAGACGTCGCATCCGCCGTGCTATTACTTTCCGCCCGACGACGTCGACTTTTCGATGCTCCAGCCCAGTGCCACTCGAACTTTCTGCGAATGGAAGGGCCAGGCCCGCTACTGGCATCTCCGGACGGACACGGGGTTGATCGAGGACGCCTGTTGGGCCTACCCGAAGCCCGAGGACGACCGGATCCGCGGCTGCGTGTCGTTTTATGCACGCAGCGTCAATGGCTGCTTCGTCGAAGGCGAGCGCGTGATGCCGCAGCAAGGCGATTTCTACGGCGGCTGGATCACCAGCTGGGTCAAGGGGCCGTTCAAGGGCGGGCCCGGCACGCGAGGCTGGTAGATTTTTCCTTCGCTGGTTGGCTCGTTTGCCGGTTCGCTGATTTGTCCATTCGTTGTAGGCTTGAGTCGGCTACCGACTACCGACCTCCGACCGCTATTCCATCTTCCAGCTGCCGTCGGGTTGGCGGCAGGCCGTACCGTAGATCGTTTCCGGCTTTCCGCCTATCATCGCTTCCAGCGTGTACTCGCGGCATGGTCCGGCTTGGGTTTCATAGGTTTCGGTGGGCGTGATCTCGTATTCGTAGCCGGTATCGGGATTGCGCCAGGTCGACGGCACGCCGGTACGGACGTTTTCCAGCGCATAACCGGCATATTGCCGGTCGCGCTCGTCCATCGTGCGCCCGATCGAACCGCCGATCGCGGCGCCGACGAGTCCGCCGATGACGATCGCGGCTGTACTGTAACCATCGCCGCCGTGTCGCCAGTCGCGGTGACCGCTGTAGCTGGTGGCCGCGCCGACCAGGCTGCCGAGCGTGGCGCCGATCAGGAGGCCGCTCTGTTCGCGTGGTCCGGTGGTCGCGCAGCCCGGCAGCATCAGCGCCGACGCGACGACCAGGGAGATGATTCTCGGGAATCTCATGGGGATACCTCCGTTCGAAACATCAGTAAGAATTAATATACGCTTCTGGATCGCAAAAATCCACGTCTAGCGACCACGATTCTGGTTCAGGCCCTTTGTGGTTAGCCGTTTTTTCAAATGCTTGTTGCAAGAAGTCGAATAATCGGGTCCGGCGCCCATGTCGCTCCCATCAATTTTCTGCGTGGCGGATGAACCAGCACTGGTGGATCTTGCGATTGCGCTCGAAGTCCTTCGGGATCGACCAGGCGGTGCGATCCTCGATCCGGTATTCGTCGACCAGATCGTCGTCGAGCCGGAACCGACGCAGGTTGGTCGAAAACACCAGCACGCCGTCCGGCGCAAGGCAGCGCATGGAATTGTCGATCAGGTCGGCATGATCGCGCTGGATGTCCAGGGCCGAATCCATCTTCTTCGAGTTTGAAAAGCTCGGCGGGTCGAGGAAGATCAGATCGAATGACTCGCGGCACTGGTCCAGCCATTCGCGCGCATCGGCACGGATGGCGCGGTGCGCGCCATCGTCGAAGTCGTTCAAGGCCATGTTGCGCTTGAACCAGTCCAGGTAGGTCCTGGAAAGATCGACGCTGGTGCTGGAGCGGGCGCCACCGACGGCCGCGTGCACCGTGGCCGCGCCGGTATAGCAGAACAGGTTGAGAACGTTTTTTCCGGCGGCTTTTTCCCCAAGCCAGAGGCGCACCGTTCGGTGATCCAGAAACAACCCGGTGTCGAGGTGGTCGGTCAGGTTGACGAGCAACCGGCATCGCCCTTCGCGCACCGAAAGGAACCGGCCCTGCTCGGCCTGGCGTTCGTATTGTTGGCGTCCGCGCTGCCGGCGGCGTACCTTGAACACCATCCGTTCGGGCGGGATGTCCAGCGCCTCCGGCAAAGCGGTCAGCGCCGCGCGCAGCCGCGCCTGGGCCTGGCGGGCGTCCACCGTGGCCGGCGGTTCGTATTCCTGCACGTGCAGCCAGTCGCCGTCGGCCGTGCCGTAGACGTCGACGGCCAGCGCGTATTCGGGGATGTCGGCGTCGTAGACGCGATAGCAATGGATGCCCTTGCGCTTGAGCCATTTGCCCAACTGCCGGCGGTTCTTGCGCACCCGGTTGGCCAGATCTTCGGCCGGCCGTCGGCCACGGTTGCCCGAATCCGAGCCGATTTCGAAGCGCTCGAGTCGGCACCGGATCGGGCCGTTGTCCATCTGCCAGCTGCGTTCGGGCTGAAGCCCGATCTGGCAGCCCGAGCCGTTGAGCACCATCGCCCGCCAGCCCGGAAAATGCCGGCGCAGCGTCTCGCCCAGCCGCAGGTACAGCGGCAGCAGTTCGTGCTGTTCGGCCAGTCGTTCACCATACGGCGGGTTGACCGCGAACAGCCCGGACGAACACGCCCCGGGCGGGCGGACTTCGGCAAGGTCGCGGCGCTCGACGTCTACGTGCCGTTCCAGTCCGGCCCGCTGCACGTTTTTCAGCGCCAACCGGACCTCGGCCGCTTCGTGGTCGAACGCAACAATCGGCGGAATGTTTGCCAGTCCGGCTTCCTGGCGATCCAGTGCCTCGTCGACCAGCGACTTCCAGGCGTCGTCGTCGTGGCCGCGCCAGCGCTGAAAGCCGAAGCGTGTCCGCAGCAGCCCGGGGGCCGAATCGCCGGCCATCCAGGCCGCTTCGATGGCCAGCGTGCCCGAGCCGCACATCGGGTCGCAGAATCCGCCGCCGGCTTCGGCCAGTGCCGGCCACTCGGCCCGCAGCAGCATCGCGGCGGCCAGGTTTTCCTTCAGCGGCGCGGCCGTGCCCGGTGCGCGGTAGCCGCGCCGGTGCAGGCTGTCGCCGGACAGGTCCAGCGCCACGGTGACCCGTTCGGCGTGCATGTGCACGTTGATCCGAAGGTCCGGCGCATCCTTGTCCACCGAGGGACGTTCGCCGGTATGCGCGCGGATCTGGTCGACGACCGCATCCTTGACCCGCTGCTCGGCGAAGCGGCCGTGGCC
>JAGXKW010000064.1 GCA_018334995.1 Wenzhouxiangellaceae bacterium | reverse complement strand
GCTGTTCGTCTTCCAGGCAATGGGGAATCCGGGAGTTTCCTGAACAATGAACATCCATATTCTCGGCATCTGCGGAACATTCATGGGCGGTATCGCAGCGCTGGCGCGCGCAGACGGCCACGCGGTGTCCGGACAGGACCAGAACGTATACCCGCCGATGAGCACCCAGCTCGAGGAACTCGGCATCAGGCTTTCCGAAGGCTATTCGGCCGAAGCCGTGCCGAAGCAGACCGACCTGGTCATCATCGGCAACGCCCTCAGCCGCGGCAACGCCGCCGTCGAGCATGTGCTCGATGCCGGCCTGAACTATGTCTCCGGGCCACGCTGGCTGGGCGAGAATTACCTCGCCGGCAAGCAGGTGCTGGCCGTGGCCGGCACCCACGGCAAGACCACCACCGCCAGCATGCTGGCCTGGATCCTCGAGGATGCCGGAAAGCAGCCGGGCTTTCTGATCGGCGGCATCCCCGGCAATTTCGGCATCAGCGCGCGCGCCGGAAAGAAGATCTTCGTCGTCGAGGCCGACGAATACGACACGGCGTTCTTCGACAAACGCGCGAAGTTCGTGCATTACCGCCCTTCCATCGCGATCCTCAACAACCTCGAATTCGACCACGCCGACATCTATCCGAATCTGGGCGCGATCGAAACGCAGTTCCACCACCTGATGCGCACCATCCCCGGCAACGGCAGCGTCGTGGTCAATCGGCATGACGCCAGCCTCAGGCGCGTGCTCGATCGGGGGTGCTGGAGCCAGACCTCGATGTTCGGCATCGACGGCGAAACCGATGCCGAGTGGCGCGTTCGCCCGCTGGAACCGGCCGGACGCGAACTGGAGATTTTCCACCACGACGAATCGGCGGGCGCGGTGACATGGAACCAGACCGGCCGGCATAACGCGCTGAACGCGACCGCCGCGGTGGCCGCCGCCGCCCGGGCCGGGATCGACCCGGCCGATGCCGTTGCGGCACTGGCCGGGTTCAAGGGCGTCAAGCGCCGCATGGAATATCTGGGTCAGACCGGCGGGGTGAACGTCTACGACGATTTCGCCCATCACCCCACCGCCATTCGCCTGACGCTGGAAGGTCTGCGGCGTGCGGTCGGCGGCGCGCGCATCCTGGTCGCGCTGCAGCCGGCCAGCAGCACCATGCGCGGCGGGTATCACCTGGATCAGCTGGCGCCCGCGCTGGCCCCGGCCGACTTCGTGTTCCTGCACTCCACCGAGGCGCTGGACTGGGACCCGTCGGCGCTGTTCGCCAAGCTGCAGTCCGGCGGCCGCTTCCGCGGCCAGGTCGACAACATGCTCGGCGATCTTCGCGCGGAAATCCGGTCCGGGGACCACGTGGTATTCATGAGCAACCGCGGCTTCGGCAACGCGCCGCAGCGCTTCATCGAGGGGGCATGAGATGAATGCAACTGGCTCTTTCGGGTCCGACCCGGCTTCCGCGCGCGCGCTGCGGACCGAATCGCTGCCACTGTTTCCGCTGCCGCTGGTGCTGTTCCCGCACGCCCGGACGCAGCTGCGGATCTTCGAGTCGCGCTACCTGGAAATGACCCGCGAATGCTCGGCCGGCGGCACCGGCTTCGGCGTGGTTCATTTCTCGCCGGCCGACGAAAACAAACCGGCCCGCCACGCGGCCGTCGGCACCGAAGCGCTGATCGAGGACTTCTCGACCCTGGACGACGGGCTGCTTGGACTGGAAGTGCGCGGGCATCGACGCTTCCGGATCCGTTCGACGCGGGCGCGCGACGACGGCCTGATCGTCGGCGAGGTCGAGTGGTTGCCGGCCGAACCGCGCCAGCAGGTGCAGCCCGAACACGCGGTACTGCAGAACATGCTCAGGGAACTGCTGCAGCACCAGGCATTCGCCGACGTCATCGACGCCGATCCCGACGACGCCAGCGCGCTCGGCATGGCGCTGGCGTCGGTGCTGCCGCTGGAAACCGCCAGCGCCCAGGAGTTGCTGGCCGTGACCGACCCGCACGACCGCCTGCGCGCGCTGTGCACGCTGCTGGAACAGGCACCGGAAGACCAAACGGACGATTGACCGCGAAAGCCCTGGTCCACAGATTACACAGATTCGAACAGATTATTGTTTTGATTTCACGTACGACCCCCCCACGGGATCCGGGAAATCGATGTGCAAGCAGGTTGTGCATACTGAACGGACCAGCCACGGCGCGTCCGGTCCGGGTCGACGCCACTGCCAATCATCGCCCGTCCCGCGCAACTCGTCCAGCGCGCGGGACGAAGCCGTGTCGATTTCGCGCCAGGTATTGAACAGACCCAGCCGCGTGACCGGCTCCAGCATGCGCACCTGCACCAGCCAGACCGGGGTGGCCTGCGGCCCCAGGCGCGCGCCGGAATCCCACCCCCTGAACAGTACCACCCGTCCATCTTCCAGCATCCGGCGAAGGATCAGATCGTCCGGCTGGCCGGCGAAATCGCGCGGCAGGTGGACCAGGCGTTCGGGCCTGAGCGTCTTGCCGAACACCGGACGCAGCGCTTCGGCCGAAATTTCGGGCGGCCTGCGCCAGCCATCGGCGGCCAGCGTCTGCACAAGCTCGACCCGATCCAGCGCCAGCTGCGCATCGAAACGCTTGCGCTCGCTGCGGCCGATGCGCGAACGCAGTTGCGGCAATTCGCGCCACTGGCCATGCCACCAGGCGGCGGCGTCCATCTGCCGGATCGGGCGGGCCAGTTCATGGGCACGCTCGAACGCCGAATAACTCTGCGGCACCACCAGCGTCGCGGCCAGCAGCCAGACGAAAAAGAAGGCCGCCAGGCGCAAACCCGGCAGCGCATGGCGCGCGGCGCGCGACCGATACCCGATGCCGGTCAGCGCCAGCCAGCCCATGGCCAGGGCCAGCGCGGCCACCAGGCCATTGACGGTCGCACGGGCCAGGTAGAACTCGGAAAACGCCACCAGCGCGAGCAGCGCGACCGTGCCCAGGTACAGCCATTTGCGCTGGCGCGGCCGGAAATCCCTGGCGACGATCAGCGCGCCGAAGCCGAATACCAGCACGGTCAGCACGAAGTCCACGTGCGGCACCTGGCCGATACTGCCGGCGAGATCGGGCCGGCCCAGCAAAAGCCCCATGAAGGCATTGAGCAGCAACGCCAGCAGCCAGCCGCCCAGCGTGGCAAGCCACCAGTGCAGCAAGGCGTTCCAGCGCCGCTGGGCCAGCAACATCAGAGTCACGAAAGCGATCAGCGTCAGCAACACCGGCCGCGACACGGCGAGGGCGACGACGAAGAACAACGGATCGGCGAAATGGCTGCGCAGGCTGGCCGCGAGGCCGGCGAACTCGAACCCGGATTCCCAGGCCGCCGTGGACAGGGGCGCGAGCAGCAGCGCCGCGAACAATGCGCCCAACGATAAAACCAGCAGCAAGCCCAGCGCCATCACCGAAAGCACTTCGCGTCGCCCGGGCTCGACCAGCCCACCGAAACAGCGGCCCAGGAACGGGTGCCGGCGTAGCCACAGCGCCAGGTTCTTCAGCCACCAGGGCGAGCGGCGGGCGGCCATCTCGTAAAGACTGCGCGTCATCCAGATCAGCAGCCAGCCGCCGATCAGCAACACCAACAGCAGCAGGGTCAGGCGGCCGCCGAATTCGGCGGCGAGTTCCAGCGACTCGCCGAACAGCGCGCCCGGCAGCACCATCACCGGAGTCCACAGCGCGCAGGCGGCCAGCATGCGCGGCACGAAGATCGCCGGGGGCATGTGCATGGAGCCCGCCACCAGCGGTACCACCGGCCGCAGCGGCCCGATGAACCGGGCAATGAAGATGCTCTTGCCGCCGTGGTGCAGGAAGAACTGCTCTCCCAGGTCCAGCCAGTGTCTGCGCGTGGCAAACGGCCAGCGCTTCCACAACTCCTCCCGGTAGCGGCGCCCGAGCCAGAAACTTGTACTGTCTCCGACCACGGCGCCGGCCATGACCGCACCACCCAGGGCCAGCAGCAACGGGGCGTCCCAGCCGACCATCGCGCCGAGCAGGAACAGCAGGAGAATGCCGGGCACGACGATGCCGACCACGGCCAGTGCTTCCAGGAACGCCAGCGCAAAGCCGGCGGCGACCACCCAGCCGGCGTGGTCGGCCGCCCACTCCAGCATGTGCTGGAACTCAGGCAAATCGATCACTCCGCGGACAATTCAAGCCGCTACACTCGCTTGCAGAAATGACATGACAAGGACCCTCAAACAATGACTTCACTCGCTGGCAAGACCCTTTTCATCACCGGCGCATCGCGCGGGATCGGCGAGGCCATTGCGCTGCGCGCCGCAGCCGACGGCGCCAACGTCATCATTGCCGCCAAGACCGACCGACCGCATCCCAAGCTTCCGGGCACCATCCACAGCGTGTCCGAGGCCGTCGAGAACGCCGGCGGCAAGGCACTGCCGCTCCAGGTCGACATCCGCGACGAACAGGCTGTCGCCGAAGCCATGCAAAAGGGGGCGGACCGCTTCGGCGGGATCGACATCCTGGTCAACAACGCCTCGGCGATCTACCTGGCGCCGACGCCGGAAGTGCCGATCAAACGCTTCGACCTGATGTTCGGCGTCAACGTCCGCGGCACGTTCGTCTGCTCCCAGGCCGCGTATCCGTACCTGAAGCAGTCCGACAATGGCCACATTCTAAATCTCTCGCCACCGCTGAACATGAAATCGGAGTGGTTCGCGCCGCACGTGGCCTACACCATGGCCAAGTACGGCATGAGCATGTGCGTGCTGGGCATGGCCGAGGAATTCCGTAGCGACCGGATCGCGGTCAACGCCCTTTGGCCGCGCACCGTCATCGCCACCGCGGCCCTGGCCATGCTGGGCGGCAAGATCAAGCCAGAGAACTGCCGCAAGCCAGAGATTCTGTCCGACGCCGCGCACGCCATCCTGACCCGGGCGGCCGATCAGGCCACCGGCAACTTCTACATCGACGACGAAGTGCTGACCGAAGCCGGCGTCACCGACCTCGACCAGTACGCGGTCGACCCGGACCAGGAACTGGCCGTCGATCTGTTCATCGACTGAAAAAGGCAAAAAGCTGTATTTCTCGCCGAGACGCAGAGAAACACGAAAGGCTGGATGGTGCGTTTCGCTGCGCTCAACACACCCTACGCGGGCTGCGTTGAAGGTTTTCTTTTCCAACCCCGAAACGTAACCCAAGTGTTCGAGGTTGGACAGGTCAATCCATAATGTCTACGAGGGCAATAGCGACTTTGCAGGGTGCGTTGAGCGCAAGCGAAACGCACCATCCTGCACGCGACAGCGGGCCGTGAAACGGCTCGGAGGCTCTGCAGGAACAAGCACTTGGCTTGCTTGTCAATATGCTTGCCCATACGCGCCTCCACCATCGCCAATCAAACGTAGGCCAGCGCGTCCTTCGCCGCGGCGATGGTGTCGTCGATTTCGCGCTCGCCGTGGGCGGCGGAGACGAAGCCGGCCTCGAACGCCGACGGGGCGAGGTAGACACCGGACTCGAGCATGGCGTTGAAGAAGCGCTTGAAGGCTTCGAGATTGCAGGCCGCGGCCTGGTCGAAGTTCTCGACGCGCTCGAGCTCGGTGAAGAACAGGCCGAACATGCCGCCGACCGCGCTGACCGCCATGGGGACGCCGGCCGACTGGGCCTCGGCCTGGATGCCTTCGGCCAGACGCAGGGTGTTGGCGGTGAGCTCCTCGTAGAACCCGGGCTCGGTAATCAGGTCCAGGTTCGCCAGCCCGGCGGCCATGGCCACGGGATTGCCCGACAGCGTGCCGGCCTGGTAGACCGGGCCTTCGGGCGCGATCATCTTCATGTATTCGTGCTTGCCGCCGAAGGCACCTACCGGCATGCCGGCGCCGATGACCTTGCCGAAGCAGCTCAGGTCCGGCGTTACGCCGTACAGCGCCTGGGCGCCGCCGAGGGCGACCCGGAATCCGGTCATGACCTCGTCGAACAGCAGCGCGGCGCCGTATTCGTCGCAAAGCTTGCGCAGGCCTTTCAGGAAGCCGGGCGCCGGCGGGATGCAGTTCATGTTGCCTGCGACCGGCTCGACCGCCACGCAGGCGATTTCATCCGGGTACTGCTCGAACAGCGCGCGCACCGAGTCCAGGTCGTTGAAGCGCGCGTTCAGGGTCAGTTCGGCCAGTTCCGGCGGCACGCCCGGCGAAGTCGGTACGCCGAGGGTCTGCGCCCCGCTGCCGGCCTTGACCAGGAAGCTGTCGGCGTGGCCGTGGTAATTGCCCTCGAACTTGATGAAACGCTTGCGTCCGGTGGCCGCGCGCGCCAGCCGGAGCGCGCTCATCGCCGCCTCGGTGCCCGAATTGACCATGCGTACCCGCTCCAGCGAAGGCACGAGCTCGCAGATCCGCTCGGCCATGGTCACCTCGCCGGGACTCGGCGTGCCGAAGCTCAGTCCGTTGGCGACGGCCCGCTGCACCGCCTCGATGATGTGCGGATGGGCGTGGCCGCAGATCATCGGCCCCCAGGAACCGATGTAGTCGATATAACGCTTGCCGTCGACATCGAAAATGCACGCGCCCTCGGCGCGATCGAAGAACAGCGGCTCACCGCCGACGCCGGAGAACGCGCGCACCGGTGAATTCACTCCGCCGGGAATGCGGGCCCGGGCGCGGACGAAGAGTTCGTGGCTGTGGGGGTTGGGCATCGATAATTCCTCGATTCGGATGGCTGATTTGGCTATTGAGCAATGATAAGGGACGACCTGCGGTTTCCGGTTTCCGGTTTCCGGAAATGGAGTGCCCCCGATTTTGTAGACACCCTTTTAAGCAGCTATGCCGGCGGTCTCGGCTTCGTACCGAGCCGGCGGCAGGTTCCCGGCGCGGGTATGGCGCCGGACTCGATTGTAGAAGTCTCCGAAGTAATAGTCGACTTCTCCTTTCATTTCGTCGCGGCTGACCAGCCCCAGAGGACACAGCCATTCCTTTTTCGCCAGGGCGAAGAAGCTTTCGGCGCAGGCATTGTCCCAGCAGTTGCCGCGGCGCGACATGCTCAAGCCAACGCTGCGACGGGTCAGCCAATGGCGCACCGACTCGGCCGTGTACTGCGCGCCCTGGTCGGAATGGAACAGCAACTGCGCCCCATCCGGACAACGAGACTGCCAGGCCCGCCTCAGCGCGGCCAGCACGATATCGGCGCTATTGACCGGGCTGGCGGCCCAACCGATCACGCGTCGGGCATACAGATCAAGGACCACGGCCACGTAGAGCCACCCCTCCAGACACCGGATCTGCGTGATATCGGAGACCCATACCCTGTTGGGCGCCTCAACCTCGAACGCCCGGTTCAGCACATTGGGCAGCACAATCGCCTGCGAGGGCCGTCGAGCCCCCGGCTTGGGCGCACCGCGGGCCCTGTAACCGGCCGACTGAAGCAACCGCTGGACCCGGTTCTGGCTGCACGCAAAGCCGGCGTCCACCGCGTCTTCCCACAGCTTCCGGTAACCCGGCGTGCCGCTGAGTTCCTCGGCCCGCTGCAGCAGCCACGCGCCCAGCGTCTGATTGGCGCTGGTACGCGCCGACGGCGCGCGACCAAGCCACCGGTAGTACCCCGAACGCGATACTTCGAGCACTTCGCACATCAACGCGATCGTCCATCGGCGGGAGTGATAGCGTCGAATAAAGGCATATCTCACTCTTGGAGCTTGGCGAAGTGCTCGTTGGCCTTTTTTAGAATTTCATTCTCCAGTTCCGCCCGCTCCAGCTTCTTCTTGAGCTTGCGATTCTCGCGGGCCAGCGCCGCGGCACTCTTGTCTGGACCTTCGTTCGGCACCGGCGCCGAGTCTTGTTCGTCTCGCTTCGTCAAAGCACACCTCCAGCGGCTCAGCAATTTCGGGTGGACGCCCAATTTACCAGCCACGACCTTCAGTGGATCTCTCGAACGCAGCGATCTCTCCACTGCCGCTTGCTTGAATTCCGCGCTAAACCTTCGATTTCGCCTGACTTTCATGACACCTCCGTCATCAGTTGATCGAGGTGTCTACTTTTTCGGGGTCACTCCAGGGAGGCGCATCCTGCGCCGAAGATTTCGGACAATCGGGGCTGGAAGCCCCTCCCACAAAATGCAACTGCACCGGCTCGTGGGTTGCCCGACCACCGACCACCGACTCCCGACTCCCGACTTCGGATTCTCCGGAAACCGGAAACCCGAGACCGGAAACCGTCGTTATTCCGCCAGCGTCAACCGATCCACTTTCCTGAATCCCCGCGGCAGCAGGCCGCCGCGCTGGGCGCGTTCGCCCCAGTAGTTCTCGCTCTCGGCCCAGGACAATCGAAGATACCGCTGGCCGGCCCAGACCAGGCAGTCCTGGCCCTTGACCAGCGCGATCGCGCCGACCATGACCTCGCCTTCCGTGCGCGCCTTGGGCGGGATGTTGATCAGCTTGTTGCCCTTGCCCCGGGCCAGTTCCGGCAGCTCTTCGAGATAGCAGGCCAGGAGATGCCCCGCGCTGGTCGCGCAGACGATGACCGCTTCCGCGTCCTCGGTCACCGGGGCCGGCGGCAGGACGTCGTAGCCGGCCGGAACGCTGAGCAGCTGCTTGCCGGCCTTCTGACGGGTATGCAGGTTTTCCAGCCTGGTGATAAATCCATAGCCGGCCGTGCTGGCCAGCAGCACCCGGTCGGCGCCGTCGCCGATGGCCACGCCGCGGAAGGCAGCAGCAGCCGGCGGCGAGAAGCGACCGGTCAGCGGCTCGCCGTTGCTGCGCGCCGAGGGCAGCTCGTGAGCCGGCATCGAGTACGAGCGGCCGGCCGAGTCGATGGCACAGGCGAGCTGATTGCTGCGCCCGCGTGCGGCGTGCAGGTAACCGTCGCCGGCCTTGTAGTTCAGCTCGGCGGCGTCGACGTCGTGGCCCTTGGCGGCCCGGATCCAGCCGTTTTCGCTGAGCACCACGGTGACCGGCTCGGAGGGCACCAGGTCGGTCTCCTTCAGCGCCTGGGCGGCCTGGCGCTCGACCAGCGGGGCACGCCTGTCGTCGCCGAACTTTTCGGCATCCTCACTCAACTCGTCGCGAATCAGCCGGGTGAGCTTTTTCGGCGAACCGAGAATCGTCTCGATGGACTTGCGCTCTGCTTCCAGTTCATCCTTCTCGCCCCGGATCTTCATTTCCTCGAGCTTGGCCAGGTGGCGCAATTTCAGTTCAAGAATCGCCTCGGCCTGGGTGCCGGTCAGGTCGAAGCGCTCCATCAGCACCGGTTTGGGCTCGTCGTTGTTGCGGATGATCGCGATGACCTCGTCGATGTTGAGGTAGGCGATCAGAAAGCCCTCGAGCACATGCAGGCGATCGACGACCTGGTCTAGCCGGTATTCCAGCCGGCGCGTGACCGTGGCGCGCCGGAACGCGATCCACTCGGTGAGCAGCTCGCGCAGGTTGCGCACGCCCGGGCGGCCGTCGTTGCCGATCACGTTGAGGTTGATGCGGTAGCTCTTCTCCAGGTCGGTGGTGGCGAACAGGTGCGCCATGAGCGCTTCGACGTCGACCCGGTTGCTGCGGGGAATGATCAATAACCGGGTCGGGTGTTCGTGGTCGGACTCGTCGCGGATGTCGTTGACCATCGGGAGCTTCTTCGCCTGCATCTGGGCGGCGATCTGCTCGAGCACTTTCGCCGGCGAGACCTGGTATGGCAGCGCGGTGACGACCACGGCCTCTTCCTCGCGCTCGTAGACGGCGCGCTGCTTGACGCTGCCGTGGCCGGTCTCGTACATCGCCAGCAATTCGTTCCCGGGCGTGACGATCTCGCCGGCGGTTGCGAAATCAGGCCCCTGGATGTGCTCGCACAGTTCGGCCACGGTGGTCTTCGGCTTTTCCAGCAGCCGGATCGCTGCGGCCGCCACTTCGCGCAGGTTGTGCGGCGGGATGTCGGTGGCCATGCCGACGGCGATCCCCTGTCCGCCGTTGAGCAGGATATTGGGCACGCGCGCCGGCAATAGTTTGGGTTCCTTCATGGTGCCGTCGAAATTCGGCACCCAGTCGACCGTGCCCTGGCCCAGTTCCTGCAGCAGCAGCTTCGCGTACGGCGCCAGCCGCGATTCGGTATAGCGCATCGCGGCGAACGATTTCGGGTCGTCCGGCGAGCCGAAGTTCCCCTGGCCGTCGATCAGCGGGTAGCGGTAGGAAAACGGCTGGGCCATCAGCACCATGGCTTCGTAACAGGCCGAATCGCCGTGCGGATGGAACTTGCCGATCACGTCGCCCACGGTGCGCGCCGACTTCTTGTGCTTGCTGGCGGCCGACAGCCCGAGTTCGCTCATCGAATAGACGATGCGGCGCTGCACGGGCTTGAGCCCGTCGCCGACGTGCGGCAGCGCGCGGTCCAGGATGACGTACATCGAATAGTCCAGATACGCCCGCTCGGCGTACTCCTTGAGCGGCATCTGTTCGAACGGGAGATTGGCGGTTTCGTTGCTCATGGGCGGTATTGTCGCGCAACCTTGTGCGCGTGTATCGGTTATCTTCGCCGGCGATGATCCAGCTCGAACACATTACGCTGCGGCGCGGCGTCGAGGTCCTGCTCGAGGACACCAGCCTGACCGTACACGCCGGCCAGAAGATCGGCCTGGTCGGACCCAACGGCTGCGGCAAATCCAGCCTGTTCGCGCTGCTTTTGGGCGAGCTGGAGCCCGATACCGGCGAGGTCCGGATTCCCGATGAATGGACCGTGGCCCACATGGCCCAGCAGATCCGCGAACTGGACCGCCCGGCGATCGAATACGTGCTGGACGGCGACACGACATTGCGCGCGGCCGAACGCGAAGTGGCCGAAGCCGACGCCTCGGGCGACGGCGAGCGCATCGCGCGCGCTCATCAGCAATACGACGACGCGCGCGGCTTCGACGCGCGCGCCCGCGCCGGCGCGCTGCTGAACGGTCTGGGATTCGCCGCGGCCGAGCACGAAAAGGCGGTCGGCGAATTCTCCGGCGGCTGGCGCATTCGACTATCGCTGGCGCGCGCGCTCATGTGCCCGTCGGATCTGCTGATGCTCGACGAGCCGACCAATCACCTGGACCTGGAAACCATAATCTGGCTGGAGGACTGGCTCAAACGCTACGCCGGCACGCTGGTGCTGATCTCGCACGACCGGGATTTCCTGGACAACGTGGTCGACGCCATCGTTCATATCGAGCACGACCAGCTCAACCGCTACGCCGGCGGCTACAGCGACTTCGAGCGCCAGCGCGCCGAGCGCATGGCGCTGCAGCAGGCCCAGTTCGAGAAGCAGCAAAAGAAAGTCGCGCACATGCAGGCCTTCGTCGACCGGTTTCGCTACAAGGCCTCCAAGGCCAAGCAGGCCCAGGCCCGGCTCAAGGCGCTGGAGCGGATGGAAAAGATCGCGCCGGCCCACGCCGACAGTCCGTTCGACTTCGAGTTTCCCGAACCCGGGCGCGCGGCCGACCCGCTGATGGCATTGCGCGACGTGCAGCTGGGCTACGGCAAGGTGCGCGTGCTCGAAGGAATATCGCTGAACCTGGCCGCCGGCGACCGCATCGGCCTGCTGGGCGTCAACGGCGCCGGCAAGTCGACCCTGGTCAAGGCCCTGGCCGGCGAGCTGGAACCGCAGGCCGGCAGCATGGAAGTCTCGCGCAACCTGCAGATCGGCTACTTCGCCCAGCACCAGATGGAGCAGATCGACAGCCAGGCCAGCCCGCTGGTCAACCTGTCGCGCATCGCCGGCGATACGCCGGAGCAGAAGCTGCGCAACTTTCTGGGCGGGTTCGCGTTTTCCGGCGATCTCGCCACCGACCCGTGCACCAGGCTTTCCGGCGGCGAGCGCGCCCGGCTGGTGCTGGCGCTGATCATCTGGAAAGCGCCCAACCTGCTGCTGCTCGACGAGCCCACCAACCACCTGGACCTGGAAATGCGCCACGCGCTGACCGTCGCGCTGCAGGGCTTCGAAGGCGCGGTGGTCACGGTCTCGCACGACCGCCACCTGTTGTCGGCCACGGTCGACGAATACTGGCTGGTCGCCGAAGGCGGCGTGCGCCCTTTCTCGGGCGGCCTGGAGGCCTACCGCAGGATGATCAGCCAGCCCGAATCCGGCGGCACCGGCAAGAGCGCGGGCCGCGGCAATCGCAAGGCCGAACGCCAGCGCAAGGCCGCCGCCCGCGAACGCATCAAGCCGCTGGCCAACAGGGTCAAGAAACTCGGCCAGCAGATCGAAAAACTCGAAGGCGAACGCGACCGGCTGGAAAAACGGCTCGCAGACAGCGATCTCTACCAGTCAGAGCGAGCCGACGAACTCAAGCGGCTACTGGGCGAGAGCGGCTCGATCAAGCAGAGGCTGGAATCGCTGGAGGGCGAATGGCTGGAGGCCGAGGAAGAGCTCGAAGCGTTACGCGAAAACGCCTGAACATTGGAGCCGGCAGGATCTCCGGCGGCAAGGCTACAATCGCGGAGCACATAATCGGCAATAGCCACGAAGCGCAGAAAGCACCATGTCCGAAGAACTGATTCGCCGCAACCGCGAGTGGGCCGCTTTCCGTTCGCTTGAATTGACTACGGCCAGTCCTGCACTCGCGCACCTTGCCCACGGCGCTTGTGCAGCGGCTAAGCTGGAGCGTCTGGCACACGGGAGACCTGATCATGCAAAAGCTTTTCGCTTTCGTTTTTTTCGCCACGCTGGCTTCGGTCGGCGGACCCGCATTCGCTGGCGATGCAAACAATGCAACCGCGAATCCGGACCGGGATCTCGCCGAGGCCAGGGAGTTGGACCGCCAGCTCCAACAGGCGCTGCCCCGAACGGCCCGATGGCTGCTCGAGCACAAGGACCCGCGCAAGCGCGCCGCCGGACTGCTGTACAGCGTCAGCCAAAACGGGATGCTCGAGGCGCAGGCGGCGATGGTGGAGCGCACGACAACCGATGAGCACCTTCGGCAATACGACTCGATCCGCCAGTCCGCGCTCGACGCGCTCGACAGGGCCAAAACCCGGAACGATGAGCTGCCGGCACTGAAACCGGCCGAACTGCTTGACCGGTTCGAAAAGGCCGTGCGCACTACCACCGACGGCGCGGCGCTGGCGTGGCTGGCGACCGCGTGCGCGACCGCCGATATCGAGATGTTCTGCATCGACGCCGGGCTGGACGACGCGATCGTCCGGCACGACGGCGCCAACCTGTTCAGCCGGGGGGCATTGCTGAACGACCCGACATCCGACCAAATCGAGGCGCTGATACTCGATGCGAATGAAACAAAAACTTACTGGGCCGCATTCCTGACAACCTGGTTCGACGCGCTCGGTGCGGTGGATGCCGGTGCACTTCTCGATAACCATGAACGGCTGCTCAACGCCTACTCGATGGCGATGGCCTACGCGATTCCGGCCTACCAATATCTGGACCAGGCCTGCGGCGCCGCCGTTACGCCCGGCAGCGAGCTCGAACTGGCCTGTGATCGGGTTCTCGACGACATGGCCGAACACGGCGACACCGCCCTGACGCAACTGATGCCGAGCTCGGTTCGTGCCAGGCGCGCGAGTGCTCGCGGCCTCGACCGGCGCGCGGCCGAATTCGAAGCGGAAAAGCAGCGCCTTCATGCGCGCGCGTCCTGCGCGGCCTCGGAGATCGAAGCGTTGCTCGAAGCGAGCAGTGGCTCGACGATACGCAGATACCTGGCGCTGCTCGTCGAGCACGGCGAGAGCGAGGGCATGGTCCGGTTCGTCGAAGCCCGGGGCATCGACTGCTCCGCCCCGGCGGATCTCGCCGCACCGAACTAGACCTGCTCACGGCGCCGGATCGTCCAGGAGCCGTGCTGAGTGAAGAATCGCGGTGGGCCATTTCTGTATCGGCATCCCGCCACTTCTGCGTGATCCAGTGGATGCGCCGTGCTTATCCACGCGACGCCGGCTTATGGAGGCCTGAAGGTGCGTTTCGCTGCGCTCAACAGCACCCTACGCGGGTAGTAGTGACTTTGTAGGGTGCTGTTGAGCGCAGCGAAGCACACCATCTGCTTCCCCAGCGACA
>JAGXKW010000011.1 GCA_018334995.1 Wenzhouxiangellaceae bacterium | reverse complement strand
GCGCTTTTTATAAAGACCGGGTTGTGCTCTGATGGCTGAAATGACCCGGCCTTCCGAATCTCTTCCGGGATGCATTCACGGGAGATCTCGGCGGAAGCGGATTGGAAGTCAGTCCGGCATCGACAGAGGCGAGCCGCCCCTTGCGCCGGATTCGGCGCAAGGGGCGGCGTGAAGACCGTTGGCAAGCGAACCGGCGCCGGCGGCGTTTCCGGTTACGAAAAAACGGGGCCAGTCAGGCCCCGTTTTCATTTCTGACGGAATGATCTTGCCCGGTCAGATCACGTAGACGAACATGAACAGGACCAGCCAGACCACGTCGACGAAGTGCCAGTACCAGGCAACGGCTTCGAAGCCGAAGTGGTGATCGGGCTTGAAGTGGCCGGCCATGCAGCGGAAGGCGATGACCAGCAGCATGATGGTGCCGACGGTGACGTGCATGCCGTGGAAGCCGGTGAGCATGAAGAAAGTCGAGCCGTAGATGCCCGAGCCCAGCGTCAGACCGAGATCCTGATAGGCGTGAATATATTCCTCGACCTGGTAGAACAGGAACAGGGCGCCGAGCGCGACCGTGGCCAGCATCCAGAACACCAGCGCGCCGCGCTTCATCTTTTTCAGCGCCCAGTGCGCCATGGTGATGGTCCAGCCCGACGTCAGCAGGATCAGCGTATTGAGCAGCGGCACGTCGAAGGCCGGAACCGTCTGGAATGCGCCGCCGACGTTGGCTGGTCCGTTGGTCGGCCAGGCGGCCTGAAAGCCCGGATAGAGCAGTTCGTTGGTCATGGCGCCGGTGCCCGAGCCGCCCAGCCACGGTACCGCGAACATGCGGGCATAGAACAGCGCGCCGAAGAATGCACCGAAGAACATCACCTCGGAGAAAATGAACCAGATCATGCCCTGCCGGAACGAGGCCTCGACCTTGTTGTTGTACAGGCCGCCTTCCGATTCACGGATGACGTCGGCGAACCAGCCGAACATCATCAGAATGACCGTGGCCGCGCCCGCGATCGCCAACCAGGGCCCGGCGACGGCGCTGCTGGTGCCGTTCATCCAGTTCGCGAACCCAGAGACCATCAGGAACAGGCCGACCGAGCCGACGATCGGCCAGCGGGCCTGGTGCGGTACGTAATAGCTACCTTGTGCCATGTTGACTCCCGAATCCTATACCCGCCGGGGTCTTCCCGGCCGCAATATTTTTATTTTAGCTCAGCGACATCCGCCCGGGAGGCTCTTCGCCGGGTCGGTCGATCCGATCGACCTGGCGCATTCAACCCAAAACGCCGCGGCTGATGAATCCGAGGTAGATGAGCGCTGCCAATCCGGCCAGCAACGCAACCGTCCAGCGGATGCGTCGGCGGCTGTGGCTCGTCTGCCTTTCGTTTCGATCATCGGTCATGAATCTGTTCAGGCCAGCTGGTCCTTGTGCGCGCTGACGCTGTCGTCGACCTGCGGCGGCGTGTCGAAGGTGTGCAGCGGCGCCGGCGAGGGCACCGTCCACTCCAGTCCGCGCGCGCCGTCCCAGACCTGCGCGGTGGCCTTCTCGCCGCCGCGCACGCACTTGATCACGATCCAGACGAACAGCAGCTGGGCGATACCGAAGGCGAAACCGCCGATCGAAGAAATCAGATTGAACTCGGCGAACTGCACCGAATAATCCGGGATCCGGCGCGGCATGCCGGCCAGGCCCAGGTAATGCTGCGGGAAGAACAGCACGTTGACCGAAATGGTCGACCACCAGAAATGGATCTTCCCGAGGCGCTCGTCGTACATGTTGCCGGTCCATTTCGGCAGCCAGTAGTAGGCGGCGGCCATGATGGCGAATACCGCCCCGGTGACCAGCACGTAGTGGAAGTGGGCGACGACGAAGTACGTGTCGTGGTACTGGAAGTCCGCCGGCACGATCGCCAGCATGATGCCGGACAGGCCGCCGATCGTGAACAGGACGACGAAGGCGATGGCGAACAGCATCGGCGTTTCGAAGGTCATCGAGCCGCGCCACATGGTCGAGACCCAGTTGAAGATCTTGATGCCGGTGGGCACCGCGATGATCATGGTCGCGTACATGAAGAACAACGAAGCGCCCAGCGGCATGCCGGTGGTGAACATGTGGTGGGCCCACACGATGAACGACAGGAACGCGATCGACGCGGTGGCGTAGACCATGGAGGTGTAGCCAAACAGGCGCTTGCGCGAAAATGTCGGGATGATCTCGGAGATGATGCCGAACGCCGGCAGGATCATGATGTAGACCTCGGGGTGACCGAAGAACCAGAAGATGTGCTGGTACATCACCGGGTCACCGCCGCCGGCGGCGTTGAAGAAGCTGGTGTCGAAGAAGCGGTCGGTGAGCAGCATGGTGACTGCACCGGCCAGCACGGGCATCACGGCGATCAGCAGAAACGCGGTGATCAGCCAGGTCCAGACGAACAATGGCATGCGTAGCAGCGTCATGCCGGGAGCGCGCATGTTGAGGATGGTCGCGATGATGTTGATCGCGCCCATGATCGAAGAGATGCCCATCAGGTGGATGGCGAAAATCACGAAGGCGAAGCTGTTACCGCCCTGCAGCGAAAGCGGTGGATACAGCGTCCACCCGGAAGCCGGTGCGCCGGTGGGCATGAACAGCGTCGAGAGCAGCATCAGGAACGCGAACGGCAGAATCCAGAACGACCAGTTGTTCATGCGCGGCAGCGCCATGTCCGGTGCGCCGATCATCATCGGCACCATCCAGTTGGCCAGGCCGACGAACGCCGGCATGACGGCGCCGAAGATCATGACCAGCGCATGCATGGTCGTCATCTGGTTGAAGAACTCCGGGTTGACCAGTTGCAGGCCGGGCTGGAACAGCTCGGCGCGGATGATCATGGCCATCGCGCCGCCGACGATGAACATCGCCAGCGAAAAAACAAGATACAGCGTTCCGATTTCCTTGTGATTGGTGGTGAACAGCCAGCGCGCCAGGCCTTTTGGCTGAGAATGGTGGTCGTCGGTATGGGCAGTCGTGTCAGTCATTGCGATTCCTTCCAGGTTGGGTCGGCGCCCGCGCGCCGACCCGGTTCTCAACGATTTTTGGATTCACTGAACAGATTTGGCAAAACGGCATTCGATATCGGTTGATCCGGGCGCAAGCATCAACGCTCGGGCTTTTCGGTCGACGCCAGGCTTTCATCCAGCCGCGACTCGATCAGCGGTTCGACGTCGGCAGGCTGGACGAGGTCGCCGGTCTCATTGCCGAAGGCGTTGCGCGTATAGGTCAGCGCCGCGGCGATGTCGCGCGCGTCCAGCCGCTGGCCGAACGCCGCCATTGCCGTGCCCGGACGACCGTTGACCACGACGTCGATATGCTGCGAAAGCTCGCCGGTGACGACCGCGCTGCCGGCCAGTGCCGGAAACGCCGGAGCCATTCCGGAACCGTCTTCCCGGTGGCAGGAGGCGCAGTGCGCGTCATAGACGTCCTCGCCGTGCTGCATCAGCGCCGTGCGATCCATGGGTTCCGGATCCGATTCCGTTTGTGCGTCGGCGGTTTGCTCGCTGGTCTGCTCGCCGGTCTGCTCGGCGACCCAGGCGCGATATTCCTCGGGCGGTACCGCTTCGACCACCACCGGCATGAAACCGTGATCCTTGCCGCACAGCTCGGCGCACTGGCCGCGGTACACGCCGGGTTCCTCGATCAGCGTCCACGCTTCGTTGACCATGCCGGGTATGGCGTCCCGCTTCCAGCCCAGGTCGGGCACCCACCAGGAGTGAATCACGTCGCCCGAGGTCAGCAGAATGCGAATCCTGGTGTCGGTGGGCACCACCAGACGATTGTCGACTTCAAGCAGATAGTTGTCCACTTCGCGCGGCGAGATCCCCGAACCGATCTGGCGCGCCGCGTTGCTGTCGCGATCAATTGCCGAATAGAACGCGATGTCTTCTTCGAGGTATTCGTACTGCCACAGCCATTGATAGCCGGTCACCTTGATGTTGAGGTCGGCACCGGAGGTGTCTTCCATGTCGATGAGCACCCGGGTCGCGGGAATGGCCATGACCACCAGAATCACGATCGGAATCACGGTCCAGATGATTTCCGCCTTGGTCGAGTGGTTGAATTTTGCGGCCTCGGCGCCGCGTGACTTGCGGTGCAGGTAGATGGACGTGAACATCGCGGCAAACACCAGGATGCCGATGATGGTGACCGTGCTCAGCACGACCATGTGCAGCTGATAGACGTCGCGACTGAACGGCGTGACGCCGGGCGTCATGTTGTCACCCACGGCGAAGACGCCCCAGGTGATGACCGTGATCACGGCCACCATTGCAAGCCCGACAATCAATTCGTTGGTTCTCTTCATCCTGAACTCACTGTTTCTTCGATTCCGTTGGGTTTCCACGCCGAGTGGGGTTCGAGCGCCCGGGCGATGCTTCTGGCGGCCTGAATGCGCTCGTCGGCCGGCACGAAACTTCCGATCTCGACACGCTTGCCGTGCAGCGCCAGGTAGACCCTGGGTTCGCCGCGGATCGAGCGTTGTTCCACCCGAACCCAGTCGGTGGGCAGTTCGTGATGATGCTCTTCGCGTGCAGTTCGGTGCTCGATCCGAACGCGTTCAGCGTCCACCGTGATGTCCTGGCGCGCCCAGTTGCCGCGCCACGCCAGCCGCAAGCACCAGCCCACGATGGCCAGGTGCACGATCGCGATGGCCATGATCGGCCAGTAACCGAGCAGCGTCGGCAGCAGCGCGACCAGCAGTGTCGTCGCGCTCAGCGCCAGGAAAACGCCGGCCAGCCTGTCGAGGGTCAGCGACAGATTCGCCAGCACTTCGATATGCGTCACCGCATTTTCTGCATCTGTTGCGTTTGCTCGAATCATTTGCCCGGACGATTTGAACCGGCGATTTGCAAAGGCGATATTGTAGCCGAAGCTCATGTGCCGCGGAATCGGAATCTTCACGTTGCCGAGGCAGGGCAGAGCGGCTGCGCGCGGTTGTCGGGAGCGGACGCCAAGCTTGCGTTACACTCGCAAAAATCCGGACGGCTCGGGCCGGCCAGCGGTCAGGAGAGCGCGTCCGGAGTGCCTTGAAACAGCCGGAGCCAGGTCGAGATGAGTCAGAAACAACCGTTTGTCACCCGTGCGGAATTTCCCGGCGATGCCCCGCGCCGGGCGCTGGAGCACGCCTGGGCGGCGCCCGAGTCGGATCAGGTGCCGCAGTTGCTCGAAGCCGTCGGCCTGGACAAGGCCGAGCGGACCCGCATCGAAGGGCTCGCGGTGGATCTGGTCGAGCGCGTGCGCCGGCGCTCCGAACACCAGGGCGCGATGGAAGCGTTCATGCGGGAATACGACCTGTCGTCGGAGGAGGGCGTGGTCCTGATGTGCCTGGCCGAGGCGCTGCTTCGCATTCCCGACAACGACACGGCGGAAAAGCTGATTTCCGACAAGCTCTCCGAAGCCAACTGGGAATCCCACCTCGGCAAGAGCGAATCGCTGTTCGTCAACGCCTCCACCTGGGGCCTGATGCTGACCGGCCGGATGGTCAGGGTCGGCCAGTCGGCAAAGCGCGACGTCCGTTCGGTGCTGGCGCGGCTGGCCAACAAGTCGGGCGAACCCGTGGTGCGGCTGGCGATCCGCCAGGCTATGCGCATCATGGGCCACCAGTACGTCATGGGCCGGGATATCGAGTCTGCCATGGAGCGCTCGCGCAAAAAATCCAACCGGCGCTATCGATACTCGTTCGACATGCTGGGCGAAGCCGCGCTGACGGCGGACGATGCGCGCCGCTATCGCGACTCGTATGCCAGCGCGATCGACGCCATCGGCAAGGTGGCGGCCGGCAGCGACATTTTCGACGCGCCCAGCATTTCGGTCAAGCTTTCGGCGCTGCATCCGCGCTACGAGACGGCCCAGCGCGAGCGCGTCATGGCCGAACTCGTGCCGACACTCAGCGACCTGGCCGTCCGGGCGCGCGAAGCCGGAATCGCGCTGACCGTGGACGCCGAAGAGGCCGCGCGGCTGATGCTGCAGCTCGACGTGTTCGCCGCGGTGTTGGCCGATGACCGACTGGCCGGCTGGGACGGCTTCGGCCTGGCCCTGCAGGCCTATCTGCGGCGGGGCTGGACGGCGATCGACTGGCTGGCCGAACTGGCGCGGAACACCGGCCACCGCATTCCGATCCGGCTGGTGAAGGGCGCCTACTGGGATACCGAAATCAAGCTCGCCCAGGTCGAGGGCCATGCCGACTACCCGGTGTTCACGCGCAAGCCGAACACGGACGTCTCGTTCCTGGCCTGCGCCCGGCATCTGCTGGAGCAGCGCGACGCGTTCTATCCGCAGTTCGCTTCGCACAACGCGCACACCATCTGTGCGCTCAACCAGCTGGCCGGGGACCGCGAGGATTTCGAGTACCAGCGCCTGCACGGCATGGGCGAGGACATGTACGAAGAGGTGCTCGACAGCGGCGAATTCAACGGCCACTGCCGGGTCTATGCACCGGTCGGCGACCACCGCGACCTGCTGCCGTACCTGGTCCGCCGGCTGCTGGAAAATGGCGCCAACAGTTCGTTCGTCAACCGTATCGTCGATGAAAGGCTGCCGCCGCGGGAGGTCGTTTCCGACCCGATCGAGCTGGTCGAACGCTTCGAGCAGTTCTCCCACCCCAGGATTCCGTTGCCCAAAGACATCTTCGGCGGTCAGCGGCGCAATTCGGGCGGCATCAACTTCGCGGCAGAGACCGAGCAGCTGCGGCTTGCCGAGCAGATGTCGGCGTTTCGCAGCAATCAGTGGAAAGCCGGCCCCGCGGGGTCCTCGCAGCTGAAGGCCGCCGAAACCCAGGAGGTGCGCTCGCCGGCCGATCGCGAAGATGTCGTCGGCTCGGTCGCCAGCGCAGATCCGGAGTGTGCCGGCAAAGCCGTGGATGCGGCCCTGGCCGCCCAGCCGGCATGGGACGCCACGCCGGCCGAGCAACGCGCCCAATGCCTGGAGCGCATGGCCGACCTGTTGGAGGAAAACCGCGCCGAACTGATGGCGCTGTGCACTCGCGAGGCCGGCAAGTCGCTGATCGACGGCATCAACGAGGTTCGGGAGGCGGCCGATTTCTGTCGCTACTACGCGCAGATGGCCCGGCGCCATTTCGCGCAGCCCGAGGTGCTGCCCGGGCCGACTGGCGAGCACAACGAAATCTCGCTGCACGGCAAGGGCGTTTTCGTATGCATCAGTCCCTGGAATTTCCCGGTGGCGATCTTCACCGGCCAGGTGGCCGCGGCGCTGGTCTCGGGCAATGCCGCGATCGCCAAGCCCGCCGAGCAGACGCCGCTGCTGGCCGCGCGCGCGGTCGAGCTCTTCTTGGAGGCCGGAATTCCGCGCGGCGTGCTGCAACTGCTGCCGGGCGACGGCCGGGTCGGGGCGGCGCTGACCTCCGATCCGCGCATCGCCGGGGTGGCGTTTACCGGATCGACCGAGACCGCGCACATCATCAACCGGACCCTGGCCGAGCGCGAGGGCCCGCTGGCGACACTGATCGCCGAGACCGGCGGACAGAATGCAATGATCGTCGATTCCTCGGCGCTGGCCGAGCAGGTGGTCCGCGACGTGATTCATTCGGCGTTCCTGTCGGCCGGCCAGCGCTGTTCGGCGCTGCGCGTGCTCTATCTGCAGCACGACGTGGCCGACCACATGCTCGATATGCTTTCCGGCGCCATGCGGCAGCTGGCCGTCGGCTGGCCGGGCCTGCTTTCGACCGACATCGGCCCGGTCATCGATCAGGTCCAGCTGGAAATGCTCGAACGCCACGCCGCGCGCATGGAGCGCGAAGCGCGCCCGATTGCCCGCGTGCCCGAACCGCAGGGATCGGAGGCGGGGTTCTGGTTTGCCCCGCGCGCCTACGAGATCGATTCCATGGACCAGCTCGACGGCGAAGTGTTCGGCCCGGTACTGCACGTGGTGCGTTATCGGGCGCGCGACCTGGATCGAGTGATCGATCAGATCAATGCCACCGGCTACGGGCTCACCGCCGGATGTCACAGCCGCATCGACAAGGTGCAGCAACACGTCATCCAGCGCATCCATGCCGGCAACGCCTACGTCAACCGCAACATGACCGGCGCCGTGGTCGGGGTGCAGCCGTTCGGCGGCGAAGGCTTGTCGGGCACGGGTCCCAAGGCCGGCGGCCCGAACTATCTGCAGCGTTTCGCGGTCGAGCGCACGCGCACGATCAATACGGCCGCGGTCGGCGGCAATGCCTCGTTGATGGTGCTGTCGGATTGAAATGGAACGCCACGTGCCGTTGACGATGCTTGTGCCGCCAAGGTTCGCCTGAGGCCTTTATGTACGAACAATTCTACGGACTCGAAGAGCGGCCATTCTCGATTACGCCGGATCCGCGCTTCGTCTTCCTGAGCCAGCGTCACCAGGATGCGCTGGCGCATCTGCTCTACGGCGTCGGCCGCGGCGGAAGCGGCGGCTTTGTCCAGCTGACCGGCGAAGTCGGCACGGGCAAGACCACGCTGTGCCGGCTGATGCTCGAGGAAGTGCCGGAACACACGCGCATCGCGCTGATCCTCAACCCGATGCTGGAGCCGCGCGAACTGCTGCGCGCCATATGCCGGGAACTCGAGGCCGAGCCGCCGGCCGGCGACGTCGGGCTTGAAGCGCTCGGTCAGTGCCTGAATCAGCGCCTGCTGGAGATCCACGCCGCCGGCGAGCGTGCGGTGCTGATCATCGACGAGGCGCAGAACATGTCGCGCGAGACGCTGGAGCAGGTCCGGTTGCTGACCAACCTGGAGACGGCCACCGACAAGCTGCTGCAGATCATCCTGCTGGGCCAGCCGGAGCTGCGTGAACTGCTCAGCCGGCCGTCGCTGCGCCAGCTCGCGCAGCGGATCACGGCGCGCTACCACCTTGCGCCGCTGGGACGGAGCGAGACCGCCGACTACGTGCGCCACCGCATCCAGATCGCGGGCGGCTCACGCTGTCCGTTCACGTCCGCGGCGCTGCGCACGCTGCATCACGTCTCCGGCGGCGTGCCGCGACTGATCAACATCATTGCCGACCGTTCGCTGATGGCCGGCTACGCGCGCGAAGCCGACCGGATCACGCCGGCCATCGTGCGCAAGGCGGCCGGCGAGGTCGTGGTCGGTGATGAATCCGGCGGCAATCGCGGTCTGACGGCTGCGTTGTCCGGGCTCGCGGTCGTCGTCGTTCTGGCCCTGGCCGGGAGCATGATCTGGTCGTTGAACAGGGTGTCGGATTCCAGCGAGGAGGTCGGCCAGCCGCTGTGGCGCCAGATGCTGGCCGAATCCAGCGAGGCGCTGGCCTGGCGGGAGACCGCGGCACTGTTTCCCGGCGTTGGTCCGGCCGTGATCGAACAGGCCTGCAGCGAAGGACAGCATGAAGGATTTGCCTGCCACAGGCTGCGCGGCAGCTGGGCGCTGCTGCGCAAGCTGAACCGCCCGGTGGTGCTCCGGCTGGAAAGACCGCGCGACGCCCACCTGCTGGCGATCGACGTGGCGGCCTCCGGCGTGCGCGCGCGGCAGTCCGGACAGGATTTCCAGGTGCCCATCGCGCAGCTGGATGCGCGCTGGCTCGGAGATTTCTATGCCGTCTGGCGCGACATGGGAAGCGTCTGGCAGCAAGGCGACAGCGATGCCGCGGTTGCCGAACTCAAGCGTTTGGCCGCGATGGATCCGGAACAGGCGTGGACTGGAGATATGGACGAACGATACGGACCCGAGTTTCGCGAATGGATTCGGGATTTTCAGCTGCGTAACGGGCTGCGCCAGGATGGCATGGCCGGCCCGGTGACCCGGCTTTTCCTCTCGACGCTGGGCGCCGCTGGCCCGGACGTCGGAGCGCGTACGACTCTGGATTGAAATGTCCCTGCTGCTCGATGCCCTGAAGAAGTCGGAAGCCCAGCGGCGCCGCGGCAAGCCGCCGGCCCTGGATCTCGCGACCACGCCACCGTCGTCGCGACCGGCGCGGTCGGCATGGCGCTGGCCGTTGATCGTATTGCCCATCGTTGTGCTGGTCGCCGCCGCGCCGTGGATATGGCCCGAGATTTCCAGCCGCCTGGCCGGCGGGCAGGCCACCGACGATGGTGCGGCGCAGCGCGCAGACGACGGCGGCGCTGTAGTCGAAGCGGGCAGGGCGGCCAGCGGTGATTCCCGGGCCCCGGCTGGCGCGGAATCCGTGCCGCGGGATCAGACATCGCCCTCCCTGCAATCCGCCCCCGTGGCCGGTGCGGAGCGCGCGCGCAGGACCACAAGCTCCGAAACGGCCGCTACCGAGACGCCGCCGGCGTCGCGCACGGAGGACGCCCGCGCCATCGCGCAGACGCAGGCCGCGCCGGAACGCCGGCCGTCACCCGCGCCGGAGCCCGACGCGCAGCCCGAGCCGGCGTCGACGCCCGAACCCGAACCGGCGCCCGACGCACAGACCCAGCCGGCGTCGACGTCCGATCCCGAACCGGCGTCCGAGTCGAAGATGGTGGCGGCGAGCCCACAGCCGCAGTCCGACCCCGAACCCGAGCCGGAACCGCAACCCGAAACCGAGCCCGATCCGCGCGAAAACTTCATTCGCGCCTGGGAGCTTCCGCAGGCCCAGCGCGCCGAATTTCCGGAACTGAACGTGACGGTGCATTTCTATGCGCCGCAGCCCGGTGATCGCTTCGTGCGAATCAACGGTGAGCGTTATACCGAGGGACAGCGCGTCGGGCCGGGCGTCGAACTGGTCGAAATCCGGCGCCGCGGCGCCGTGGTGGATTTCGCCGGTTATCGTGTCCTGATCGAGTGAACCTGATGGTACGAACCGGACCGCCCCGGTCCGGCGCAACCAATCCATGGATGGTCATCCTGATCAGCGCCCTTGCGCTGGCGGTGATGTTGAGCACGCTGTTCGTGCCCGAGGCGGCGGTCGCTGCCTGGATCGATTTCTGGGGCTTCAAACCCGCGGTGATTTCGGCCCGGATTGCAGAGGGCGTCAACTGGCGGGAAAGCCTTGCGCTGGGCCGCCTGGTGCGCGCGCTGTTCGCTCATTCGACATGGCTGCACCTGCTGGGGAACCTGGCCTACCTGTGGGTGTTCGGTATTCCCGTGGAGCGCGCCCTGGGCCATGTGCGATTCGTCGGTGTTTTCCTGTTGCTGGGTGCGCTGGCCAATCTGTTCGTCGCGCTGCACATTCCCGACCTCGAGCGCACCATCATCGGCGCCAGCGGCGGGGTGTCGGCGGTCGTCGGCGTCTATCTGGGCCTGTTCCCGACGCGCCGAATCGGCTTGTGGCTGCCGCTGGGGCTTTTCTTGCAGTTCGCCCGCATTCCGGCGCTCTTGGTGATCGGGTCCTGGTTCACGCTGCAGGTGCTGTATACGGTGTTCGGTCCGATGTCGGACGCGGTGGCCTGGCGAACGCACGTGGCCGGTTTCGTCGCCGGGCTACTGGTCGCGGTGGCGATCCGGGTGACTTCCGGCCGGGTCGATTACGGACCGAACGTGGACTGACCGCATCCGGTTCACCGCCCCGGCTCGCGGCGCCCTGCACGTGAACTCGGCATTTGCATCGGTTCGCAAGCGTGCATAATGGCGCCGAAAGCACCCGGCGCAACCGGATCGACGGCATGTACAAACTGGTATTCCTGAATCAGGGCAAGGTCTACGAAATATATTCCGAGCGGGTGGATTCCAGCCACCTCTACGGTTTCATCGAGGCCGCCAGGCTGGTTTTCGAGACCGGTGCCCGGGTCGTCGTGGATCCCACCGAGGAGCGCCTTCGGGCCGAGTTCGCCGATACCGAGAAACTGCTGCTGCCGCTGCAGTCGGTGATCCGGATCGAACAGGTCAACAAACGCGGAAAGTGCGCCATCAGGGACCGCAGTTCCGGGGAAAAGGTCACCCCATTGCCGCTGGATGGGCCCGGCCGGAAGAGCTAGACACAACGGATCCGGCGGAGAACAAAAAAATCAAGGGAGATTTCCAGAGTGAGTGAACAACCGAACCCCATGTCCAAGCCCGAAAGCGGCTGGCTGTATCGCACGCTGGACTTGATCGAGCAGGTCGGCAACCGGCTTCCCGATCCCGCAGTTCTGTTCTTTCTGCTGATGCTGGTTGTGTGGGCGCTCTCGGCGCTGCTGGCGCCGATCGAGTTCAGCGCGCTGCATCCGCAGACCGGCGAACCCATACAGGTCGTCAATCAGCTTGCCGGCGATCAGCTGGCGAATTTCCTGAGCCAGATGGTGACCGTGTTCACCAGTTTCGCGCCGCTGGGCATCGTGCTGGTGGCCATGCTGGGGGTCGGGGTGGCCGAGCACACCGGCTTCATCAACGCCGCATTGCGCAAGATGCTGGGCGTGACCTCGCCACGGTTGCTCACGCCGATGCTGATCCTGGTCGCGATCGTCTCGCATACGGCCGCCGACGCCGGATACGTGGTGGTGATCCCACTGGGCGCGGTGATCTTCTACGCCGCCGGGCGACACCCGCTGGCCGGGATTGCCGCGGCTTTCGCCGGCGTCTCGGGCGGTTTCTCGGCCAACTTCATCCCGTCGGCCATCGATCCCATGCTGGCCGGCATCACCGAAGAGGCCGCGCGGGTACTCGATCCGGCCGTCACCATCAATCCGCTGGTCAACTGGTTCTTCATGGCGGCTTCCAGCGTGCTGGTCATCGGGGTGGGCTGGTGGCTGACCGACAAGGTGGTGGAACCGCGGCTGGCGCGCGAGACGCCGGTCGACGGCGACATGTCGGATATGCCCAAGCTGGAGCCGCTGGCCGATAACGAGCTGCGCGGCCTGAGATGGTCCTTGACCAGCATCCTGGTCGCCGTCGGTCTGCTGACCATTGCGGTGTTGCTGCCGGATTCTCCGCTGCGCGATCCGGACCCGGCGCTTGCATTCCACGAGAGCATCACCTCGTTCGGCGCGCCGCTGATGCGCTCCATCGTGCCGCTGATCTTCATCCTTTTCCTGATTCCGGGCACGGTCTACGGCTATGCCGCGGGCACCATCGAAGGCCATCGGGACCTGGTCACAGGCATGAGCAAGTCGATGGAGTCGATGGGCTACTACATCGTGATGGCGTTCTTCGCCGCACAGTTCATCGCCGCGTTTTCCAGCTCCAACCTGGGCATCCTGATCGCGGTCAACGGCGCGGCGTGGCTGTCGGACATCAACATGCCGGCGCAGCTGACCATCGTCGGCATCGTCGGCCTGACCGCGTTCGTCAACATTTTCGTCGGCTCGGCCTCGGCCAAGTGGCTGATCATCGCGCCGATCTTCGTGCCCATGCTGATGGAACTGGGCATCGGGCCGGGGCTGACCCAGGCGGCCTACCGCGTCGGCGATTCCAGTTCCAATATCGTCACCCCGCTGCTGCCGTACTTTCCGCTGATCGTCGTATTCTGCAAGCGCTATTTCAAGGGCGCCGGCATCGGCACCCTGATCTCGATGATGCTGCCCTATGCCGTTGTGCTGGCGATCGGCTGGACGATATTTCTGCTGATTTACTGGATGACGGGATTGCCGCTGGGGCTGCAGGCCAGCTATGTTTATCCATAGGTCGAACTGAACACGCCGCGGATTCCTCAGCGGTCGATCCATCCGGCCGGGTCTACCGGTCGGCCCGCGCGGCGGATCTGAAAGTAAAGGCCCGGCGCGTTGTTGCCGCCGGTGTTGCCCGCCAGCGCGACGACCTCGCCGGGCCCGACCCAGTCGCCGACCTCTGCGACGAGGCTCTGGTTCTGACCGTACAACGTCATGTAGCCGTCGCCGTGTTCGATGATCAGCATCATGCCGTAGCCGCGCAGCCAGTCGGCGTAGGCGACCCGCCCATAGGCCACGGCGCGCACCTGGCGCCCAGGCTCGGCCCCGATCAGCCAGCCCTGCCAGGTGACGTCGCCGCTGCGGCGATCGGCAAAAGTCGCGCGCACCGGTGCGTCGACGGGCATGGGAAGTTTGCCCTCCAGGTTCGCGAAGGGTTCGATTTGCGTGTCGGGCGGAATGTCGGCCAGTGCATTGGCCAGTTCTTCCAGCAGCGCTTCGAGTTCCGCGGCCGCTTCGCGCATTTCGGCCAGTCGTGCGGCTCGACCCCGGATACTGTCTTCCAATGCTTCCAGCGCCGCCTGGCGCTCGGTCAGCGCCTGGTTCTGCTCGGACCTGGCGGCCGCCTGTCGCTCGGCCAGCGCCTGCAGTTCAAGCGCCAGCTCGCGCTGTTCGGCGCGCACTCGTTGCAGTTGCTCGAGTTCCTCGGCCAGCGCCGCGATGGCATCCATTCGCGCGCGCCCCAGGTAACCGTGCAGTGCCAGCACCCGGCTGATTCGGGCCGGGTCTTCCTGGTTCAGCAGGGCCTTGAGCCTCGAGCGCAGCCCGGCGCGGTAGGCGATTTGCAGCTGTTCGGACAGGATTGCGCGGCGTTCCCGGGTCGCAGCTTCCAGCTGTTCGGCGCGTGCGAGCAGCTCCAGTTCGCGTGCCCGGGCCTGATCCAGTCGGTCGCGCGTATCGCGTAGTTCCAGCGCCAGCCGCCCCAGTTCCTGCTCGGCGTGGGCCAGCGCGGCCTGCTCGCTCTTGCGCTGGTCGCGCTCGCGTTCCAGCCGCTCGCTGATGCTCCGGATGTCGGCGCGAAGCTGTTCGAGCTCGGCTTCCACTTCCTCGGTGGACTGGGCCGGGGCCGGCAGTGGTTGCAGCAATGCCAGCGACGTGGCCAGCAGCAGAACGAGTGCATGGGCGAGCGGTCGGAAATTCCGGCGCCCGGGGGCCGGGTGCCGGAGCCTTTCAGCCCACCGCATTGTCGGCCGGCGCGTGCGTGGACGCTTCCGAATTCCGACCGTCGTCGATATGGACCAGCGCCCGACCGGTCATTTCGGCGGGAATGTCCAGGCCCAGCAGGTCCAGCATGGTCGGCGCGATGTCGCGCAGCGATCCCCGATCGTCCATCCGGGCGCTGCGGCCGACGAACACCAGCGGGACCGGGTTGACCGTGTGCGCGGTGTGCGGCTGGCCGGTTTCGGGGTCGGTCATCTGCTCGACGTTGCCGTGGTCGGCGGTCACCAGCATTTCGCCGTCGGCGTCGGCGACCGCCGCCGCGACTTCGCCGAGAAGCCGGTCGACTTCCTCGACTGCATCCACGGCGGCGTCGAAGACCCCGGAATGCCCGACCATGTCCGGGTTGGCGACGTTGCAGATGATGACCGGCCAGTTGCCGCTGCCGATCGCGGCGACCAGCTCGCGGGCCAGCGCCGGTGCGCTCATTTCCGGCTGGAGATCGTAGGTCGCGACGTCGGGCGACGGGATCAGCCTGCGATCCTCGCCATCGAATACCTGTTCGCGGCCGCCGTTGAAGAAATAGGTCACGTGGGCGTATTTCTCGGTCTCGGCAATGCGCAGTTGCGAAAGCCCGGCGTCGCTCAGTTCCTCGCCAAGCAGGTGTTGCATGCGCGTCGGCGGAAACGCGACTTTCGCGTCGAGGCCGGTTTCGTAGCGGGTCATGGTGGCCAGTGCCGCGAGCTTTGGCCGTTCGCCCTCGAATGCATCGAAATCACGGTCGACCAGGGCGCGACTGAGCTGGCGGGCGCGGTCGGCGCGGAAGTTGATGAAGATCGCGCTGTCGCCGTCGCGCACGCGCACGCCGCCGTTGATGACCGTCGGCTGGACGAACTCGTCGTTCTCGTCGCGCGCATAGGCAGCCTCCAGCGCTTCCAGAGCGCTGTCGGCGGAAAAATCGGACCGGGCGTGGACGATGGCGCTCCAGGCCCGGCGAATGCGGTCCCAGCGCTGGTCGCGATCCATCGCCCAGTAGCGGCCGCCGACCGAGGCGATGCGCACGTCGTCCAGCGCATCGACCCGCGCTTGCAGTCTTTCGATGGACGCACGCGCGCTGCGCGGCGGCGTGTCCCGGCCGTCCAGGAATGCGTGCACGGCAATGGTTCCGGCGTGGCGGGCGGCGGCCAGCTCGATCGTGGCCAGAAAATGGTCTTCGTGGCTGTGCACGCCACCGTCGGACAGCAGGCCCATGACATGCACCGTGCCGTCTTCGGCCGCGGCAATGGTTTCGTTCAGGGCCGGGTTGTTTTCGAACTCGCCGTCCGCGATGGCCCTGGTGATGCGGGTCAGCTCCTGGTAGACGATGCGCCCGGCGCCGATATTCATGTGGCCGACCTCGGAATTCCCCATCTGACCGGCCGGCAGGCCGACCGCTTCGCCCGAGGTCTGGAGCAGACTGTGCGGCCGGTCGTGCCACAGGCGGTCCCAGTTGGGCGTCGAGCCGGCCGAGATGGCATTGTCAGGCGCGTCTTGGCGCAGTCCCCAGCCGTCGAGAATCAGCAATACAAGCGGAGTTCGGGGTTCCATCTCACCTACCGTAGCAAACGTTGGAATTTCGGTGCGCATTATCCCATAAGCAATCTCTGATTGATTGGCGGCCACGGTGTAGCAGCGTCGTCCAGAATGCGGGATAATGGGGGTTTGGCCGAAACCGGATTGAATCTGCACCATGGAACAGTTGTTCACGTTCGTTGCCAACCACCCGATACTGGTCGGGGCGTTCGCCGTGGTGCTCGCAGCGCTGATTGCGACCGAATTCGCGCGCATGACCCGGCGCTGGAAAGAGCTGGACACGACCCAGGCAATTCTGCTGATCAATCGACGCGACCCGCTGATTCTCGACGTTTCCAACAGCACCGACTACGCCAACGGCCACATCCTCAATGCCGAGCACATGCCGCCTTCGCGCATCGAGTCCGGCAACGCCCAGCTGCTGAAGAAATCCGACCGGCCGGTACTGGTGTATTGCAAGAACGGCCAGGTCTCGCCGCAGATGGCCAGCCGCCTGTCCAAGCTGGGTTTCGAAGACGTCAACGTGCTGCGCGGCGGGCTGGCGCAGTGGATCAGCGATTCGCAGCCGGTCACCCGCGGCAAGGCGGGCAAGTCCGCCGGCGGCAAGCAGGACAAACGCGGCGGCAAGCAGGGAAAACGCGGCAAGCGGGACAAGGCGCCCGGGCAGGACGTCAAGCCGGAACCGGAAAAGACGGACGATGCGCCGGCCTCGGAAGCCGACGCGGAAAACGGCGGCGAAGCGCGCCGGGAATGACGCCGGCAGCGCGCTTCCGACCGGCGAATTACTGGCCGGAAAATCTATCGGGGGCGGCCCGGGACTCGATCCGCATGGGCCACCCCTCGACTTCAATCCACCACAATGACCGATACAGGTAACCACATGGCCGAAGAACAGCTCGACGCAGCAGCAACAAACGGACAGGACTCGCAGCAGGCCAGCATGGCGCTGCAGCATGTATTTCTGAAGGATTGTTCATTCGAGGCACCCGGCGCGCTGGGCCTTGACCAGGCGCAGGGACAGCCCGACATGAACATGAATCTTTCGCAGCGCGTGAACCAGCACGGCGACGATCGCTACGAGGTGGTGCTGACCGTGACCGTCACCGCCAAGCAGGGCGAAGCCACCGCGTTCATCGCCGAGGTGCATTACGGCGGCGTCTTTCAGCTGCAGGGTTTCAGCGAGCAGCAGCTGCCCTACGTGATCAACGTTCATTGCCCCAACGTGCTGTACCCGTATGCCCGCGCCCAGATCTCGACGCTGATCTCGGCCGGCGGCTTCTTCTCGCCGCCGCTGCAGCCGATCAATTTCGAGGCGATCTTTGCCCAGCGCGTATCCGAACAGCAACAGCAGGGCGCCGACAGCGCGCCGGACGGCGCCGCCGACGGACCGGCGACCCAGTAACCGGGGACTGCGTGCGGTGACTGTGCGGATTGCGGTGCTTGGGGCCGGTTCCTGGGGGACTGCGCTCGCCATGCAGCTGGCCCGGGTGGGTCATTCGGTCCAACTCTGGGCCCGCGATGCAGCGCATGTGGAGGCGATGCGCGCGAGCCGCGAGAATTCGCGCTATCTCCCTGGCGCACCCCTGGCCGATGCGATTACGCCGCTCGACGAGCTGGACCAGGCGCTGCAAGGCGCCGATCGTATTCTGCTTGCGGTGCCGAGTTCCGCGTTTGCCGGCGTGCTGGATCAGATCGCCGGGCGACTGGATGCCGGACGCGGCCTGGCCTGGGCCACCAAGGGCTTCGAGCCCGGCGCCGGTCGTCTGCTTTCCGAGGCCGCGCGCGAGCGTCTGGGCGGTTCGATACCGCTGGCCGCGGTCACCGGGCCGTCGTTTGCCGGCGAGGTGGCGCAGGGCCTGCCGACGGCCGTGACCGTGGGCGCGTCCGAGCCCGAGTTCGGGCGCTCGTGGGCCGCCTTGCTGCACGGCAGCAGCTTTCGCGCCTATTACACGGCCGACCTGGTCGGCGTGCAGCTGGGTGGGGCGGTCAAGAACGTCCTCGCAATCGCCTGCGGCATGGCCGACGGGCTGGGGCTCGGCAACAATACGCGGGCGGCGCTGATCACCCGCGGCCTGGCCGAGCTGATGCGCCTGGGCCAGGCGATGGGTGCGGACGCCCGGACCCTGATGGGGTTGGCAGGGCTGGGTGATCTGGTGTTGACGTGCACCGGCGAGGCCTCGCGCAACCGTCGGTTCGGACTGGCGCTCGGGCGTGGAAATACCCCGGCCAAAGCCATGCAGGCCATCGGCCAGGTGGTCGAGGGTTACCATGCCGCCGAGGAGGTCATGCGGGCCGCCGAACGCGCCGGCGTGGAAATGCCGATTTCCGAACAGGTCCACGGCATCCTCTTTCACGGCTGGAGCGCGGCCAAGGGCGTGAAAGTGCTGATGGAACGAGAACAGAAGGCGGAAACCGAATAATGGACTCACTGGACTATTCCGAGCTCGCCGTGCCCGGCGTGCGCGAACTCAGGCCTTACACGCCCGGCAAACCGATCGACGAGCTCGAGCGCGAATACGGCGTGACCGACTCGATCAAGCTGGCGTCCAATGAAAATCCGCTGGGCGCCAGCCCGGATGCTCTGGCGGCGGTGCGGGCGGCGCTGGACGACGTCTGGTTGTATCCCGATGCCAACGGATTCCATCTCAAGTCCGCGCTGGCTGAAAAGCACGGGGTTGCATCCGACTGCATCACGCTGGGCAACGGCTCCAACGACGTGCTGGTCTTTCTCGCCCAGGTCTTTCTGCAGCCGGGGCTGCAGTCGGTGTTTTCGCAGTACTGCTTCGCCGTCTATCCGATCGCCACCCAGATGGTCGGGGCCGAACCCGTGGTGGCGCCGGCGCTGCCGGAAGATCACGCGGCCATGCCCCTGGGGCACGATTTGCGCGCGCTGTTCGAGCGCGTCGGACCGGATACGCGGGTGGTCTGGATCGCCAATCCCAACAACCCGACCGGCACCTGGCTGGACGGTCAGCGGGTACAGGATTTCCTCGCCTCGCTGCCCGGCCACGTGATCTGCGTGGTCGACGAAGCTTATACCGAGTATGCCGAGTCCGACGCGCTGGGCGATGCATCGACCTGGCTGGAGCGCTTCCCCAATCTGGTCGTGACGCGAACCTTCTCCAAGGCCTACGGGCTGGCCGGCCTGCGCGTCGGCTATGCGCTTTCCAACCCCGGCCTCGCGGATCTGCTCAATCGTGTCCGTCCCGCCTTCAACGTCAATTCGCTGGCGCTGGTTGCCGCACGCGCGGCGCTGGGCGACCAGGCCTTCATCGAGCGCTCGCGCCGGATGAACAGCGCCGGCCTCGAGCAATTGCGCACGGGGCTGGAGCGATTGGGCGTCGCCGTCATCCCTTCGGCGGCCAACTTCGTGCTGGCGCGCTTCGACCGGACCGGCGCCGAACTCGACGAAGCATTGCTCGAGCGCGGCATCATCGTGCGCCCGACCGCCAATTACGGCCTCGTCAACTACCTGCGCATCACGGTCGGCACCGAGGCGCAGAACCGGCGCCTGCTGAACGCGCTGGCTGAAATCCTGTAGCCGGCCGGCCAGAACCTTGAGGCTCATCGTCAAGCCTGCCGTGTCTCCGCTTTCCGGCCGGGTAAGCCCGCCGGGCGACAAGTCGGTCTCCCATCGGGCCGCGATCTTCGGCGGACTGGCGCGCGGCACGAGCCGGATCGAGGGTTTCCTGACGGCCGAGGATACTTTGGCGACGCTTTCCGCGATGGCCGAACTCGGTGCGCGCGTCGAACGCGACGGCCGGTCGGTCGAGATCGAGGGCAGGGGACTGCGCGGACCGGGCCGGCCCCTGGATCTCGGCAATTCGGGCACCGGCATACGGCTGCTGGCCGGCGCGCTGTGCGGTCATCCCGACCTGTTCGGTGCATCGGTCGAGCTGATCGGGGACGCCTCGCTGTCGCGCCGTCCGATGAACCGCATCATCGAGCCGCTGGCCGCGATGGGCGCGCGGATCGAAAGTCGGGACGGCCGTGCACCACTCGTCCTGCGGCCGGGGCCGCTTAGGGCCGTGGATCACGAGCTGAGCATCGCCAGCGCCCAGGTCAAGTCGGCCATTCTGCTGGCGGGGCTGAACGCCCGCGGCCGCACACAGGTCGTCGAACCCGGCGTCTCCCGCGACCATACCGAGCGGCTGCTGCCCGCGTTCGGCGTTGCTGTCGAACGCGCCGAGGGCAGGGCCGAAGTGATGGGCCCGGCAGGCCTGGATGCGGCCTCGATTGCCGTGCCGGGCGACCTGTCCTCGGCGGCATTCATGCTGGCCGCCGGGCTGCTGGTACCGGGATCGCGTGTGGACATCGGCCCGGTCGGGGTCAACCCGACGCGCGACGGATTCCTGCGCATCGTCGAGCGCATGGCCGGTTCGGCCGTGACGCGGCGTCCAGTGGCCGAGGCCGGCGCCGGTGCCGAGCCGGTCGCGATGCTCGAAACGGTCGCTCCGGATCAACTGGCCGGGACCCGCGTGCCGCCGGCCTGGGTGCCTTTGGCGATCGACGAATTTCCGCTGATCATGGCCATGGCGGCGGTGGCCGATGGCGCGACGGTGATTACCGGCGCCGAAGAATTGCGCGTGAAGGAGTCCGATCGCCTGGCCGTCATGAGCCGCCAGCTCGGCCGGCTCGGCGTTCGGGTCGAAGAGCACGCCGACGGGGCGACGGTCTACGGTGGCCGCGTGCGCGGCGGCGGGGTTGACTCCGGCGGCGATCATCGCATCGCGATGAGCCTGGCCGTGCTGGCGCTGGTGGCCGAAGCGCCGGTCGAAATCGCCGATGCGGAATGGATCCGGACCAGCTACCCGGCGTTTGTCGAACACCTTGAAAGCCTTGGAGCGCGCCTGCAATGGCAGTAGAAGAGGTCCCGGTATTGACGATCGACGGGCCGTCGGGCGCAGGCAAGGGTGCGGTCTCGGCCGCCGTCGCGCGCGCACTGGGCTGGCATGCGCTGGATTCTGGCGCGGTCTATCGCTCGATCGCGCTGGCGGCGCTGGAGCGCGCGGTGGCGCCGGAAGACGAATCGGCACTGGTTGCTCTGGCGCGCAGCGTCCACCTGACCTTCCGGGCCGGCGCCGATGGCATCGATGTCTATCTCGACGACCGCGACGTAGGCGATTCGCTGCGCACCGAGGCGGTCAGCGTGATGGCGTCCAGGGTCGCTGCAATTCCGGCGCTGCGTGCCGCGCTTCTCGAGCTGCAGCGCGCTTACCGTCGTCGCCCCGGGCTGGTCGCCGACGGCCGGGACATGGGCACCATCGTGTTCCCGGACGCCGGATTGAAGGTGTTTCTCGAGGCCAGCGTCGAGGAGCGGGCGAAAAGGCGCTATAAGCAGTTGAAGGAAAAAGGAGAAAGTGTTATGCTTTCGCGTCTTTTTCGGGACATGCAGGCCCGGGATCGGCGGGATCGCGAACGAGCGGTGGCGCCGACGGTGCCGGCGACCGATGCAGTGGTGGTCGATTCGACCCGGTTGTCGCTGAAAGAGGTCGTCGAGCACGTCGTCGGGCTGGCCCGGCAACGGTTCGGGGAACTGGCGCCGAAAGAGACCAATCAGTAAAGCAGTCGTGTACCGGAAGGCTCCGTTCAAGGGGCGGGCCGGTGCGTTTCATTAACGAGCGTCCGGCTTCCGGATGCAGATGACAAGATCCAACGGGACATCACCTTTGAGTACAGCAGCTGCCCCAGTCTTGCAGGAATCACGCAACTCCATGACCGAATCTTTTGCCGAACTATTTGAACAGAGTCTAGATGAATCTAAACTCCGCCCAGGTGCGATCGTCACCGGGCGAGTCGTCGAAATCCGTGAGGACGTCGTTATCGTCAATGCCGGACTGAAGTCGGAGGGCATCGTGCCCATCCACCAGTTCCGGACGCCCGACGGCGAACTCGAAGTGGAAGTCGGCGACGAAGTCGAAGTCTCGCTCGACGCCGTCGAGGACGGCTTCGGCGAGACCCGGCTGTCGCGCGAGAAGGCCAAGCGCGCACGGATCTGGGACAAGCTGGAAACGGCCAGCGAAGCCGAAGAAAACGTGATCGGACAGATCACCGGCAAGGTCAAGGGCGGCTTTACCGTCAGCATCGACGGCATCCGCGCGTTCCTGCCGGGGTCGCTGGTCGACGTCCGGCCGGTGCGCGACCCGAGCTATCTCGAGGGCAAGGATCTCGAGTTCAAGATCATCAAGCTCGACCGTCGCCGCAATAACCTCGTGGTTTCGCGCCGCGCAGTCGTCGAGCACGAATTCGCCGCCGAGCGTGAAGACCTGATCGATCGCCTGGAAGAGGGCGCCGTCGTCAAGGGCGTGGTCAAGAACCTGACCGATTACGGTGCGTTCCTGGACCTGGGCGGCATCGACGGCCTGCTGCACATCACCGACATGGCCTGGAAACGGGTGCGTCATCCGTCCGAAGTGGTCGAAGTCGGCGACGAGCTGGAAGTGCGCGTCCTGCGCTTCGATCGCGAGCGCATGCGCGTCTCGCTGGGCCTCAAGCAGCTGGGCGAGGATCCCTGGGACAACATCGACCGCCGCTATCCGCCGGGATCGCGCCTGTTCGGTCGCGTCACCAACATCACCGACTACGGTTGCTTCGTCGAGATCGAGGACGGCGTCGAAGGGCTGGTCCATGTTTCGGAGATGGACTGGACCAACAAGAACGTCAATCCGAACAAGGTCGTGCACATCGGCGAGGAAGTCGAAGTCATGGTCCTGGACGTGGACGCCGAGCGGCGCCGCATCTCCATGGGCATGAAGCAGGTGCGTCCGAATCCGTGGGAAGCTTTCGCCGCGCTGCACAACAAGGGCGACAAGGTCAAGGGCACGATCAAGTCGATCACGGATTTCGGCATCTTCATCGGCCTGGAAGGCGACATCGACGGCCTGGTGCACCTGTCCGACATTTCCTGGATGACCCCGGGCGAGGAAGCTATCCGCAATTACCGCAAGGGTGAGGAAGTCGAGGCCGTGGTGCTGGCCGTGGATCCCGAGCGCGAGCGGATATCGCTGGGCATCAAGCAGCTTGATCAGGATCCGTTCGCAACCTACATGGCCGAGCACCCGCGCGGGTCCATCGTCACCGGCAAGGTACGCGAGATCGATCCCAAGGGTGCGGTCGTCGAACTGGCCGACGGGGTGGATGGTTACCTCAAGGCCAACGATATGGCCAAGGAGCGCGTCGAAGATGCAACCAAGATGTACAGCGTCGGTGACGAAGTCGAAGCCAAGTTCGTCGCGCTGGATCGCAAGACTCGCAACTTGACGCTGTCGATCCGCGCCAAGGATGACGAGGAGCTTGCCGATGCAGTCGACCAGTACCAGCAGCCCAAGGCCGGCGGCACCAAGCTTGGCGAATTGCTGCGCGAGCAGCTCGGCAAGGACTGATCCTGTAGTAGTGGTACCCGCGGCGGCGGGCCTCCTGGCCCGCCGTTCAGGCACGGAGTGACGGCATGACGAAGTCCGAGCTGATAGAAAAGCTTGCTGAGGAACAAAAGCACCTGAGCCAGACCGACGTTGATCTCGCGGTCCGGTCGATCATCGAGCAGATGAGCGCCGCCCTTGCCGATGGCGATCGCATCGAAATCCGGGGGTTCGGCAGTTTCTGTCTCCATTTCCGGCCGCCCCGCATCGGCCGCAACCCCAAGACCGGCGACTCGGTCGCTCTTCCCGGCAAGCACGTACCGCATTTCAAACCCGGCAAGGACCTGCGCGAGCGCGTCAACCGCGCGCTCGGAGACTAGGGCATGTGGCGCTGGCTGCTCGGTCTGGCGCTGATCCTCGGCGTGATTGCGGGGATCGTACTGGGTGCGCTGAACCCGGACCCGGTGACCCTGGAACTGGCATTCGTGCAGTGGACGGCTTCACTGGGCGCAGTCGTCGCGCTTTCGGCCGGCGCCGGCCTGGTGTTCGGTTTCGCGGCGGCCACGGTCCTGTTGGCCTTCCGTCGTCGCAAACACCGCGGACAATCCATGCAATCCTCGGAGGCGAGCGAGAGCCCGTTCGATGCCTGAACCCTTGTGGCTTGTCTTGGCGTTGCTGCCACTGGCAGCGCTGTCGGGTTGGTGGGCGGCCGCACGGACATACAAGCGCGAGGAGCGACGCGATCGCAAGACCATTTCCTCGAATTATTTTCGTGGTCTCAACTACTTGCTCAACGAGCAGCCCGACAAGGCCATCGAAGTCTTCCTCAAGCTCGCAGAAATCAACACCGAGACGGCCGAGACGCACCTCGCGCTGGGCAACCTGTTCCGTCGCAGGGGTGAAGTCGACAAGGCGATCCGGTTTCACCAACATATCATCGGCCGTTCGAACCTGAGCGAGCAGCACCGGACCCAGGCGCTGCTGGAGCTGGGTGAAGACTACATGTGCGCCGGCCTGCTGGACCGCGCCGAAAAGCTGTTCAGCGAACTTGCCGACGACGGCCGCTATTCCGAGGTCGCCATCGGCAATCTGCTGTCGATCTATCAACAGGAAAAGGATTGGAAAAACGCCATCGTTCAGGCGCGCAAGCTGGGTGGAGTCTGTGATCGAGACACCTCGGCGCTGATCGCCCAGTTTCACTGCGAACTCGCGGTACAGGCAAAGGAAGCCGGTGAACGTGAAAATGCAAGGCGTCATCTTGCTTCGGCGCGCAGTCATCATGCCGAATGCGTGAGAGCCTGGCTGCTGGACGCCGACCTCGACCTGGCCGACGCGCGCTGGGAATCGGCGGGATTGAAGTATCAGCAGGCCTGCCAGCTGGACCCGGATATCAGCGTGCTGGTCGTGGACGATCTTGCGCGATGTTTTGCCGAGCAGGGGCGAGAGCCCGAGCTGCTCGAATGGCTGGAGCGGCTGGTCACAAAGGGTTCCACGCTGGCGCCGGTCCTGGCATGTGCCGCGATCAGGGCCGACAGCGATCCGGCCAGCGCCATCGATTTCCTGCTGGAACACCTGCAAAAGCGCCCTACCGCGCGGGGCCTTTATCAACTGCTCGAATTGATGCATCGCCACGGTCACCGGATCGACGAGATCAACCCCGAGCTGTTGCGCAACCTGATGCATCGGCTGCTTGCAGATCAACCCCGCTTTCGCTGCCGTCAGTGCGGCTTCAGCGGCCATACCTGGCATTGGCAGTGTCCCAGCTGCAGGGAATGGGAGACGACGCGGCCGGTCGTCGGTGTACTCGGCGAGTGAGTGGGTCGACCTGGCAATGCGCGGTCACGGCATTGGCCGTCGCCTTCGTGCTGACGCCGCTGGTTCGATGTTATTCACGATGGCGCGGATTGATCGACAAGCCCGGGGCACGGCGCAGTCACTCCGCCCCGGTCGCGCGCGGCGGCGGGCTGGCCATAACAATTTCGCTGGTGGCCACGACTGGCGCATGGGCGCCGGCCGGGCCGCAGGTGCTGCCGTTTCTGCTCGGTGCGATGATCGTATCTCTGCTGGGGTGGTGGGATGATCATCGGCCGGTCCGGGTTGGCTGGCGCCTGGCGGTTCAAGTTTTCGTCGCCGCCGGACTGGTGGCATGGCTGGGGCCGGTCGAATCGATTCATGTGGCGGGCAAAGCGTTCGCCCTCGAATGGATCTGGTCGCCGCTGGCTGTGGTTGCGCTGGTGTGGCTGATGAATCTTTTCAATTTCATGGATGGATCGGACGGCCTCGCTTCGGCGCAGGGTGTGATCAGCTGCGGATTGTTTGCCGTCGCATTCGCCCTGCAATCCGAATCGGTTTCTTTCGTCCTGGCCGCAATTCCGGCCGCGGCGACGGCCGGGTTCCTGTTCTGGAACTGGCCCCGAGCCAGCATTTTTCTGGGCGACTCCGGTTCCTTGCTGCTTGGGTGGTGCGTCGGTGCCCTGGCACTGTTCGGAACGCTGAGCGGGAGCGTTTCGATCTGGCTGGCGTTCGTGATCGTTTCGCCGTTCGTCGTGGACGCCACCATGACGCTTGGCTGGAGATTGATACGCGGTGAGCGGTGGTATACTCCGCACACGGAGCACGCATACCAGTACCTGATACGAATGGGCTGGAGCCATCTCAGTGTCTTGCTGGCCTGGATTGCGCTCAACGCCGTTCTTGTCATGCCGGTCACGGCCCTGGTGCTCTGGAAACCGCAGTTTGATCTGGGGGCGGCTGCGGGCCTGACAGTCATTCTTGCAGGAGCCTGGTACGTGGTTCATTTCGTTATTGCAAAGGAGCGCGTGACGACATGAGCCTGCGCGTGCTCAAACGACCACCGCGCTATCAGAACGTTCGCACCCTGGTGGTGCTGCACGACCTGCTGGTGGCCGGGCTTGCCTGGCTGCTGGCTCGTTGGTGTGCACAGGTATTCTTCGCCGCGCCATGGCCCCAGCCGCTGGGACTTGCAACCGAGGGCGCGTTGCTGATGGGCATCCAGGGTTTCGTCTATTGGCGTATCGGCCTGTATCGTGGTCTCTGGCGCTTTGCAAGCCTGCCCGACCTCGGCAACCTGGTGCGTGCTTCATTGCTGGGCGCCGTGGCAATCGGCGCGGTTCTGCTGATCATGGAGCACGGCGTGGAAGTCGTCGCGCCCATGCTCTGGCTTTACCCGCTGATTCTTTTGTCGTCGCTGGGGCTGCCGCGTCTTGCGTTTCGAACCTTCAAGGACATGCGCACCGAGGTGCGCTGGCGCCGCACAAGCCAACGTACGCTGATCGTCGGCGCCGGACGGTCCGGTCGGCTTCTTCTTCCGGAGCTGCGGCGTCGCGGGGGCTTCGAGCTGGTTGGTTTCCTTGACGACAGCAGGCGGCTCAAGGGTACCGAAATCGACGGCGTGCCGGTACTCGACAATATCCAGAAGCTGCCGCGAATTACGCGCGAGGCGGCGATCGATCTCGTGGTCATCGCGATACCTTCGGCTACCAACAACCAGATGCAGCGGGTCGTGGCGCTGTGTGAAGAGTCCGGGGTGGAGTTCAAGACCCTGCCCACGTTGAAGGAGCTGGGCGCCAGCATAACCCGCTTCGAGGATCTCAAGCCGGTTGCCATCGACGATCTGCTGGGTCGCGATCCCGTGTCGCTGGACTGGGACGCGATTCGCGCCGGACTTACCGGGAAGCGCGTGCTGGTCACCGGTGGCGGCGGGTCCATCGGGGCGGAGCTGTGCCGCCAGATTGCGCGCCTCGACCCGGCCGGCCTGGTCGTGCTCGACAGCTCGGAATACAACCTCTACCGCATCGATTACAACCTGCGCTTCGAGTTCCACGATCTGGTCATGGATTCGGTGCTCGGCGACGTCTGCGATCCGGCCACGGTCGAGACCGTCCTGGCGCGCCACCGCCCCGAAGTGATCTTCCACGCCGCGGCTTACAAGCACCTCCCGATGCTCCAGAACCAGGTGCGCGAGGCATTTCGCAACAACGTGGTTGGCACCATGCGCATGGCCGAGGCCGCGGCTCGCCATGCGGTGCGGACGTTCGTGCTGATTTCCACCGACAAGGCCGTCAACCCCTGCAACGTCATGGGCGCGACCAAGCGGATCGCCGAACTCTATTGTCAACACATCAACACCCGGGTCCAAACGCGCTTCATCACGGTTCGCTTCGGCAATGTCCTCAATTCCACCGGCTCTGTGGTTCCGCTGTTCAACGAGCAGATCCGCAACGGGGGGCCGATCACCGTGACCCATCCGGAAATATCGCGTTATTTCATGACCATCGCCGAGGCCGGCCAGTTGATCCTGCAGGCAGCCGTGCTGGGCGAGGGCGGCGAAATCTTCGTGCTCGACATGGGTCAGCCGGTACGCATCAGTTACCTGGCCGAGCAGCTGATTCGCCTGGCGGGCAAGGAGCCGGGCCGGGACATCGACATCGTATATACGGGTTTGCGTCCGGGCGAGAAACTGTTCGAGGAATTGTTCCACGCCGACGAGTCGTATGCCAATACCGGCCACGAGAAAATCTTCCTGGCGCGCAACGGGATGGCCAACGTGGACGAGCTGGAGTCGCTGGTTCAGGCGGCCGAACGTGCCGTTCAACGCTACGATTCCGAAGAGCTGCGGCGGATCCTGTCCCGGCTGGTGCCCGAGATGGGTGGCATGCCGCCGAACCAGCGCAAGGTCGTTCCGCTCAAGCAGGCATGAGCGATTTGCGACATCTGCAAGGGCTGCGACCGCAGCGACCTGAACGCAGCGGATCGGTCATATCTCTGGTTCACGCTTCCCGAGTGCTCGCCGAGGTCAATCCGCTGGAGGATCCGGTGCGGCGGCGAATGTTTGTCTATCTGCCCCCCGGTTACGAGAACGACTCGCAACGCCACTATCCGGTGCTGTTGAGCCTGCCGGCCTACACCAGCTCCGGTCCGGCCCAGGTCGCCTGGCGCAATCACGGTGAGAACCTGCCGCAGCGTCTGGACAGGCTGATCGAGACCGGCGGCATGCCGCCGGTGATCGTGGCCATGCCCGACAGCTTCACCGCACTGGGCGGTAACCAATTCGTGGATTCGCCGGCGATCGGAAATTACGCCCGCCACATCGTGGAAGAACTGGTGCCCGAAGTGGACCGGAAATTCCGGACCATTGCCCGACCGGAAGCGCGCGGGATATTCGGCAAGTCCTCGGGCGGTTTCGGCGGTTTGCACGTCGCCACCCGTTATCCGGGCGTGTTCGGCGGGGTCGCCTGCCATGCCGGGGACTGCGGTTTCGACCGCGTCTACCTGCGCGACTTCGTGACCTGTTGCGATGAGCTGGCGCTTTTCGATGGCGATTGCGAAGCCTTCGTCAAGGCGTTCTGGCGCGCGCGAAAGCCGTCGGGACGGGCATTCCACACCCTGATGGTGCTGTGCCTGGCGGCTAGCTATTCACCGGCGCCGGGCAGCCCGCTCAACCTGGAATTGCCGTTCGACCTGCGCACGGCCCGACTCCGGGAAGAGGTGTGGCGGCGCTGGTTGGCCTTTGACCCGGTTCACTACAACGCCGGGCAAATGGATGCGCTCGGCCGGCTGGGCGCGCTGTGGCTTGATGCCGGCAACCGCGACCAGTACTTCATTCATTATGGCACGCGCGAATTGGCCGGTCGACTCTCCGAGGCCGGGATCGCCCATCATCACGAGGAATTCGATGGCACGCACAGCGGTCTGGACTGGCGCCTGGATCGTTCGCTGCCGTGGCTGCTGAAGCGCCTGGATAGCGGAGTCGGTTGAAACAGGACCGATTCAGTGCGATATACTCTCGTATTGAATCCCGAGCGAAACAGATGATGGTGATGGCATGCTGACCGTAACCCCAACCGCGCGAGACTATTTTGCCAAGCTGCTCGAGGAGCAGCCCGAAGGCACGCAGCTCCGGCTGTCCACCCGCAATCCGGGCACCCCGGCGGCCGACGTCACGCTCAACTTCTGTCCGATGGGTGAACAGCATGCCGACGACGAAGCGGTGGACTGCGGCGTTTTCACGCTGTTCGTTTCGGAGGAAAGCAAGGATGCGCTGTCGGGGGCGATGATCGATTTCGAAACCAACGCCACCGGCGGCGAGCTGAGCATTCGTGCGCCCGGTCTCAAGGGACAGGCGCCCGATGATGATGCACCCCTCCACGAACGGGTGAGCTGGGTGCTGGAGTCGCGCATCAACCCGATGGTGGCCTCGCACGGCGGCGTGGTGTCGCTGGTCGACGTGACCGATGAAAATGACGTGATTCTGCGCTTCGGCGGCGGTTGCCACGGTTGCGGCATGGTCGACGTGACGTTGCGCCAGGGCATTGAAACCCAGCTGCGCGAACTGGTGCCCGAAATTCGCAACGTCACCGACGGCACCGATCACGCTACCGGCGAAAACCCCTACTACGCTTGAAGAAACCTCTGTAAAACGACTGCGCGGCCGGCTGACGCCGGTGCTGACCATCCGTTGCCCACGCGTGATTTTTTTTGCAAAGGTGTCTTTGAACCCCGGGGAACCGGAGTTGTCGGCCAGTCAGTCGACTTTCAGATCCGAGAGGCCGTCCTGGCGCGAATACCAGGCGGCCAGGTCGGCGATGTCCTGGTCGCTTAGATCGCCGGCAAAACCGGCCATCACGGCATTCTGCCGACTGCCGTCGCGATAGCTCTTCAGCGCATGAATGAGGTAGTCCTCGTGCTGGCCTGCCAGCCTCGGGTAGCTCGGCTGTAGACTCTCGTTGCCCGTGCGGCCGTGGCAGGACTGGCAGACCTGCGACTTTTCCAGCCCGCGCCGATGGTCGCCGGCGGCAGCGTGCGCATGGCTGGCGAGCAGGCTCGCGATCACCACTGCGGCGAAAAAATTCCAGCGGTTCATGATTCGTTCTCCCCAATGCTGACGAAATACGCCGTGACATCCAGGATGTCCTGGTCCGAAAGCGTGGATGCCTGCGCCTGCATCGTTGCATGCTGGCGCTCGCCGGATCGATAGGACTCCAGCGCCGTGATCAGGTATTCCTGATTCTGCCCGCCCAGCTTGGGGACGGTATAAGTCGGATAGACGTTCTTGTAGAACGGAATGCCGTGGCACCCGGTACAGGTATAAGCGATCACTTTTCCACGTTCGGGATCTCCCTGGGCGATGGCATCGAGCGGGCCGATCGCAAACGTGAAGAGGGCGATTGCAGGGACGATTGCGCGGACGGTTGCGCTTACAATCGAAATGCGGCGCATAGAGTAAGATCCAGACAGTTCCAGCCCGCTATTATAGCGATCCCGGGGCTTGTATTGAGCACGCACTGGTACAATCGCTCACTGTGTCGCGGAAAGGCTTGAGACGGCCTTCTCGCGACCCGGCCGTGCGGCGGGAAATCTGTCGATTGTCGGTTTGCCCACGGCCGCGTGGGCAGTCCATTGCCCATTCGATTGCGTTACCAACGAACAACCAGGGTCCCATGTCAAAACTCGATCCGCTTGACCTGTACGACATTACCGCAGAGCTCGACGACGAAGAGCGCATGATTCGCGAAGCGGTCGCCCGTTTCGTCGACCAGCGCGCTCTGCCGCTGATTCCGGAGTGCTTCGATACCGGGCGCTTTCCGACCGAGTTGATTCCGGAAATTGCCGAACTGGGGCTGCTGGGATCCAGCCTGGAAGGTTATGGCTGCGCCGGGCTGAATTCGGTGAGTTACGGCCTGATCTGCCAGGAGCTGGAGCGGGGTGACTCCGGGCTGCGCAGCTTCGTCTCGGTGCAGTCGTCGCTTTGCATGTATCCCATCCATGCTTTCGGTTCGGAGGCGCAGCGCGAGAAGTGGCTGCCCGGCATGGCGCGTGGGGAAATCATCGGCTGCTTCGGGCTGACCGAACCGCACGGCGGGTCCGATCCGGCCAACATGAAGACTCATGCCCGCCGCGACGGCGACGACTGGGTGCTCAACGGGGCCAAGATGTGGATCACGAACGGAACGCTGGCGCACATCGCGATCGTCTGGGCGCGCACCGACGACGGTATCCAGGGGTTCATCGTGGAGACCGATTCGAGCGGCTTCGAGGCGCGCGAGATCAAGGCGAAGATGTCGCTCCGGGCTTCGGCGACTTCCGAACTCTTCTTCGACAACGTGCGCGTGCCCGAGGCCAATCGTCTGCCCGACGCCAAGGGCCTGAAGGGGCCGCTTTCGTGCCTCACCCAGGCGCGGTACGGGATCACCTGGGGGCCGATCGGATCGGCGATCGCGTGCCTGGAAGAGGCGTTGAGCTACACCGGAGAACGTGAATTGTTCCAGCGTCCGCTGGCGGCCAATCAGGCCGTGCAGCTCAAGCTGGCCGACATGGCGCGGCGGATCACGCTGGCCCAGTTGATGTCGCTGCGCCTTGGGCGGCTCAAGGATGCCGGCAGCATGCATCCAACGCAGGTCAGCCTGGCCAAGTGGAACAACGTGCGCATGGCGCTGGACATCGCGCGCGAATGCCGCGACGTGCTGGGCGGGTCGGGGATCACGCTGGAGTATGTGCCGATCCGGCACATGCTCAACCTGGAATCGGTGATCACCTACGAAGGCACCGAAACGATCCATCAGTTAGTCGTGGGACGCGAACTGACCGGCATCAACGCGTTCTAGACGACCGGGCGCGAAATGGGCAAATGCCGATCTCCGGCCGGTTGGCGCGATATCTGCGTCGGCATGGTGCCGAGGAGAGGACTCGAACCTCCACGGGAAATCCCACCAGGACCTAAACCTGGCGCGTCTACCAGTTCCGCCACCTCGGCATGCAGGCGTATTCTAACCGCGACTGGCCGCATGCAGGCCGCATTGCGACGCCTCGAATCGAGCAAGAGATGGTGCCGAGGAGAGGACTCGAACCTCCACGTCCTAATGGACACTGGCACCTGAAGCCAGCGCGTCTACCAATTCCGCCACCTCGGCATAAAAGAAGTGGCCGAGGCAAGGGGGAAACCTCGGCCACAATCCGGAACGGGGAAGGGGGGAACCCCAAACCGGAGAATCAAGTTTAGCGCACTCTACGATGGTGTCAAGAGAACTTATTCACTCTTGGGGCAAATACCGTCGCCCGCGGGCCGGACGAGTGCGCGCTGCAAATGAAATCCTGCAGGCCGGTGATATACTTTACGGCGTCTTCTTCAGCGCCAGAAATCTGGCCGGAATCTGCGTGGATTCCGGCCTCAGTGGCCGTTTTCAATCGCTTTGCCAGGAACAACTCCGTCATGAATTTCAATTTGACCGAAGAACAGCAGATGATCCAGGCCGCCGCGCGTGATTTTGCGCAGGAGCGGATCCTTCCGGTGGCCGCCGAACACGATCAGTCGGGTGAATTCCCGCTGGAAAACATCCAGGCCATGGGCGAGCTTGGACTGATGGGCATCGAGGTGCCGGAAGCCTACGGTGGGGCTGGTCTGGACACGATCGGCTACGTGTTGGCCATGATCGAGATCTGCGCCGCCGACGCCGCCCACGGCACCATCATGAGCGTCAACAACTCGCTGTTCTGTAACGGCATCCTGAAGCACGGCAGCGAGGCGCAGAAGGACAAGTACGTGCGCGCGGTCGCCAGCGGCGCCGAGATCGGGGCTTATGCATTGACCGAACCCCAGTCCGGGTCGGACGCCTCCAGCATGAAATCGCGCGCGATAAAGTCCGACGACGGCAGCCATTACGTGATCAATTCGCGCAAGTCGTGGATTACCTCCGGGCCGCACGCCCGCTACCTGGTTCTGTTCGCGATGACCGACCCCGATGCGGGCGCCAACGGCGTATCTGCCTTCATCATCGATAGCGAGGCCGAAGGCTTCAGCCGCGGCAAGATCGAGCCCAAGCTCGGGATTCGGGCTTCTGCCACCTGCGAAATCGAGCTCGACGATTACAAATGCCCGGTCGACTGTCTGCTGGGCGCCGAGGGCGAGGGCTTCAAGATTGCCATGGGCGTGCTCGATGCCGGCCGCATCGGCATTGCGGCGCAGGCGGTCGGCATTGCCCAGGCCGCCTACGAAGCCAGCCTGGCCTATGCGCGCGAACGCAAGGCCTTTGGCCGCGAGATCGGCAGTTTCCAGATGATCCAGGCCAAGATCGCCGATATGAAGTGTCGGCTGGAGGCCGCCCGGATGCTTACGCTCAAGGCCGCCTGGGTCAAGCAGCGCGCGCAGGCCACCGGACAGCGGTTCACGGTCGATGGCTCCATGGCCAAGCTGGTGGCTTCCGAGGCGGCAATGTGGATTTCCCACCAGGCCGTCCAGATTCACGGCGGCATGGGTTACAGCAAGGAGATGCCCGTCGAGCGGTACTTCCGCGACGCCAAGATCACCGAGATTTACGAAGGTACCAGCGAAATCCAGCGTATGGTCATCGGCCGGCTGGAAACCGGACTGCGCTGATCTCCGCTGCCGGAAACGGCGCGAGACTCGCGCTTGCTTGGGGTAGAGCAATGAACAAGAACAAGAAGATCGACGAGGTCCTGAATCACTTCGGCGACCAGGTACCGGCGCCGGAAGCCGCTTTTGCGCGCCAGTTTCTGCGTCATTATCCGGCGATGGAGGAAGGCGAGGATTCCGCTGACGAACAGGCGCGCATGATCTCCGGATTTTTCGATTTCCTGCGCCAGCGGAAATCCGGCGAGCTTCTGATCCGGGTCTACAATCCGAGCGAAGACGAGCATGGCTGGACGTCCACCCATACCGTCGTCGAGATCGTCAACGACGACATGCCGTTCCTGGTCGACTCGGTCGTCCTCGCGCTTTCACGGCTGGATGTCGGCGTACACTCGATCATTCACCCGGTGGTTCGTCTCAGGCGCGACCAGGGCGGGCATTTTCTGGAAATGGCCGGCGATGATACGTCAGGCTCGATTACCGCAGAGTCGCTGATCCACATTCGCGTCGACCGGCAGACCTCGCCCGACGCGCTTGCGCGCATCGAACGCCGGATTCGCTCGGCGCTGGCCGACGTCCGCCTCGCGGTCCGGGACTGGAAGCCGATGACCCGCAAGGCGCTGGAAATCGCCGACGAACTTGCCGGGAGCCGCTCGGGACTGGATCACGAAGAATTGTCCGAGGCGCGCGAATTTTTCAAATGGCTGGCCGATGATCACTTCACGTTTCTCGGTTATCGCGAATACGAGATCTCCGAAAGCGAACGGGGCCGCATCCTGGCGCCGGTGGAGGACAGCGGTCTCGGCCTCATGCGCGAGATGCACCGCAAGTCGCCTTCGCGCCTGATCAGCGATCTGTCCGGGGATTCGCGCGGGCTGAGCGGCGAAATCCACCCCATCATCATCACCAAGACGAATGGTCGGGCCACCGTTCACCGCGACGGCTACATGGACTATATCTCGGTGTTGCGCTTCGACGACACCGGCCGCGTCCGCGGCGAAAAGCGCATCATCGGCCTGTTCACCTCGGGCGCGTACATACGACGTTGTCAGGATACGCCGCTGGTGCGGATGAAGGTACAGCGCGTGCTGGAGCGATCCGGGCTGCGGCCGGGGTCGCATGCCGGAAAGGCGTTGATGCACATTCTCGAAACGCTGCCCAGAGACGAGCTGTTCCAGGCCGGCATCGAGGATCTGCTCGAACTCAGCATCGGCATTCTCGATCTGCAGGAGCGCGCCCAGACCCGCCTGTTCGTTCGCCGCGAGCGGTTCGGCCGGTTTTATTCGTGCATGGTCTTCATCCCTCGCGACCGGTTCAACACCGAGAATCGACAGAAGGTCCAGGCCATTCTCAAGCGGGCGTTGAAGGGTGAGCGCCTGGATTTCTCGGTCCAGGTCGGCGAATCCAAGCTGGCCCGGATGCATGTGATCATTCGCCCCAGGGCCGAGCGCGAGGTGGACTTCGACGTCCCGGAAATCGAGGCCAGGATCAAGCAGGCCATCCGCAGCTGGAACGACGAGCTCGGCGAGATCCTGATCCGCAAGTGCGGCGAGGAGAAGGGGCTGGAGTTGCTGCGCCGATTCGGCGATGCGTTTCCACTCAGTTACCGGGGCGACGTTGCGCCGCACGTGGCCAGTTTCGACGTGCTGACTGCCGCCAGCCTGCGTAACGTCGAAGATCTGCAAATGAGCCTGTACAAGCCCAAGCGCCGGGTGCAGGGGATATTGCGTTTCAAGCTGTTCAAGTACCAGGAACCGATCCCGCTTTCCGACGTGCTGCCGATGCTGGAGAATCTCGGCATGCGGATCGTATCCGAGCGTCCTTACGAACTGACGCTGGCCGACGGCAACCGGATCTGGATCCAGGACTTCGATATGCAGCCGCCGATTTCCGGCGGGCTTAACCTGGAAATGATTCGCAGCCATTTCCAGCAGGCGTTCGAGCAGACCTGGCGCGGTCACAACGAGGACGATGGCTTCAACCGGTTGATCCTTCTGGCCAAGCTGGACTGGCGCCAGGCCTGCATGTTGCGTGCCTGCGCCAAGTTCCTGCAGCAGACCGGCTCGCCGTTTTCCCAGAACTACATGGAACAGACGCTGGCGGCCTGGCCGCTGGCCGCGCGCCTGTTGGTGGAATATTTCGAAGCGCGTTTCGACCCCGGCCGCGCCGGGGAAAAGCGCTCCCGGCGGATGGCGGCGCGCAAGCAGCTCTACCAGCAATGCACGGAACTGGCCGAAGGCATCGACGATCCGGTCTTGAAGGAATTCCTCGAAGACGTGTTTCTCGCGCGCGAAACCGAGGGACGCGATGACGATGCCGTTACGGTACGCAAGGCGCTGATGCGAATCCTCGATTCGGTCGCCAGCGCCGACCAGGACCGAATCCTCAGAAGCTTCGGCGACACCATCCGCGCGATGCTCAGAACGAACTTCTTCCAGCTCGACGCGCGTGACCAGCCGCGCGAGCACCTGAGCTTCAAGTTCGATTCCGCCAGCCTGCCCGAGCTGCCGAAGCCGCGTCCGTATTGCGAGGTATGGGTCTATTCGCCGCGCGTGGAGGGCGTTCATCTCAGGGGCGGCAAGGTCGCGCGCGGCGGGCTGCGGTGGTCGGACCGCCGCGAGGATTTCCGCACCGAGGTGCTCGGGCTGATGAAGGCCCAGACAGTGAAGAACACGATGATCGTTCCGGTCGGCGCGAAGGGCGGTTTCTTCGTCAAGAACCCGCCCGAATCCGATGACCGCGACGAAATGATGGCCGAAGTCGTCTACTGCTACCGGTCATTCATCAACGGCCTGCTCGACATCACCGACAACCTCGACGGGGATCGCGTCGACCCGCCGGCGGGCGTCGTGCGGCATGACGATGACGATCCCTATCTCGTCGTGGCGGCCGACAAGGGCACGGCGACCTTTTCCGATATCGCCAACGCGATTTCGGTCGAGCACGGCTTCTGGCTGGGCGACGCGTTCGCTTCGGGCGGTTCGAACGGCTACGATCACAAGAAGATGGGGATCACCGCCAAGGGTGCCTGGGAATCGGTCAAGCGGCATTTCCGCGAACTCGGGCTGGATACCCAGAACGAGCCGTTCGACGTGGTCGGCATCGGGGACATGTCCGGCGACGTGTTCGGCAACGGCATGCTGCTGTCGCGCCACATCCGGCTGAAGGCCGCGTTCAACCATCTGCACATCTTCCTGGATCCGAATCCGGATCCGGAAAAGAGTTTTGTCGAACGCAAGCGACTGTTCGAGCTCGGGCGCTCGGGTTGGTCGGACTACGACGAGGGCCTGATCTCCGAGGGCGGCGGCGTGTTCTCGCGCCAGTCCAAATCCATCAAGGTGCCGGAAGCGGTGCGCGAATGGCTGGGCACGGAGGAGACCGAGCTCGCGCCCCAGGCCCTGATCCGCGCCATCCTCAAGGCCGATTACGACTTGCTGTGGAACGGCGGAATCGGCACCTATGTAAAGGCTTCCAGCCAGACCAATCCCGAAGTCGGCGATCTGGCAAACAACCCGGTGCGCGTCGACGGGCGCGACCTGCGCTGCCGTGTGATCGGCGAGGGCGGCAATCTCGGGCTGACCCAGCGGGGCCGAATCGAATACGCCCTGCACGGCGGTCGGATCAATACCGATTTCATCGACAACTCCGCCGGCGTGGATTGCTCCGATCACGAGGTCAACATCAAGATCCTGCTGGACCAGGCGGTCGCTGCCGGCCGCCTCGACCGCGCGCGCCGCAACCGGCTGCTCGGCGGGATGACCGAAGAAGTCGAGGCGCTGGTGCTGCGCAGCAACTATCTTCAGACTCAGGCCCTGAGCATGATGGAATCGCTCACCTCGACCCGCCTGGGCGCCGAGGCACACTTCATTACCATGCTCGAACACCAGGGGCTGATCGACCGCGACCTGCAGGATCTGCCCGACGAGGAGCAGCTCCGCGACCGGGTCAGCCGCGGGCTGGGCCTGATGCGTCCGGAGCTGGCGGTTTTGTTCTCGTTCAGCAAGATCACCCTGTACCAGGACCTGGTCGCTTCCGAAGTGCCGGAAGACCCGTATCTTTCACGCGAGCTGGAAGACTATTTTCCGGGTCCGCTGCGCGAGGAATTTCCCGACCTGATGCCCGAGCACAAGCTCAGGCGCGAGATCATCGCCACCCGTGTGACCAACAATCTGGTCAATCGCATGGGCGCCTACTTCGCCATGCGCATCAAGGAAGACACCGGCGCGACGTCGGCCACGGTCGCCAAGGCCTATACCGTGGCGCGCGAGATCTTCGAGGCGCGCGCCTACTGGCACGAGCTGGAGCGCTACGACGCCAGCGTGCCAGCCGATGTGCAGAACCACATGTACCTGGAGATCTGGAACCTGATGCGCCAGAGCACCCGGCGCCTGATCACGTTGCCCGGTGGTTTTGCCATCGACATTTCAAGCAAGGTCAACCGTTTCGGGCCGGGCATGAAGGACTTTCGCGAGGCGCTGCCCGACATCCTGACCGAAGTCGAGTGCGCGGCGCTTCAAAGCCGCCGCGAATCCCTGGAGGACGCGGGCTTCGCTGCTGATTTCGCGGCCCGGCTCGCTGCCATGGGCTGGATGTACTCGGCCCTGGACGTGGTCGACGAATCGCGCAACCTGGATCTGGGCGTGGACGAAGTCGGCAAGGTCTATTTCGGCCTGTTCGACAAGCTTTGCCTGCGCTGGCTGCGCGAGACCATCGAAAGCCTGTCGGTGGAAAAACAGTGGCACGCGCACGCACGCGGCAATCTGCGCGACGAGTTGTTCAGCCACCATCGGGTCCTGGCCCGCCGCATCCTGATCGAGCATCGCGACAGTTCAGACCCCATCCAAGCCTGGTTCGATCAGCACGAAGCCGTGGTGGCGCGCACCCGCGCCATGCTCGAAGAGATGCGCGCGACCTCGACGCTGGACTTCGCGACCATGCAGGTGGCTATCCACGGCCTCGGCCAGCTGCTGAGTGCAACGGCCTAGATTCCCGTGGGTGAGTCGACGCGCATCGCATTTACCGCCAGCGGTCATCCACGGGCGCGCGAGGCGCTGGCCGAACTCACCGCGCGCTACGGCGATTGCTCGCGCAACGATGCCGACGTGCTGGTCCCGCTGGGCGGTGACGGTTTCATGCTGCACACGCTGCACGAGAACAGCGACCGGAATCTGCCGGTATTCGGGATGCACCTGGGCGAGGTCGGATTTCTGATGAATCGTTTCAGCCCCGATAGCCTGCCCGAGCGCATCGCGCAGGCTTCGTGCTTCAGCCTGGCGCCGCTGCGCATGCACGCCGAGACCATTCAGGGCGAGGTGCGCACCGGGCTTGCCATCAACGAAGTCGCGCTGCTGCGCGAGACCAACCAGGCCGCGCATATCCGGATCCTGGTCAACGGCACCGAACGGGTCGCCCGGCTGGTGGCCGATGGCGTCCTGGTGTCGACCGCGGCCGGGTCTACCGCCTACAACCTTTCGGCCCACGGACCCATCCTGCCGCTGGGCACTGAAGCGGTCGTGCTCACGCCCATCAGTCCGTTCAGGCCCCGGCGCTGGCACGGCGCGGTTTTGCCGGCCGCGGTCGAAATCGAGTTCCAGGTGCTCACGGCCGAGCGTCGCCCGGTCAGCGCGACCGCCGATTACGACGAGGTCCGCGACGTGTCCCGAGTCGTCGTGCGTCAAGCCGACGATGTTCGCCACGAGCTGTTGTTCGACCCGGAGCACTCGCTGGACGAACGCATTCTCAACGAGCAGTTTCTCTGAGGAACCTCGCCCAAGAGCTCGAAACCGGAAAACCCGTTCAGCCCCGGAACGGCTTCCACGGCAGCGCCGGCAGGCGATTCATGCTGCCCGTTCGATACGCCGTTCGAGCCAGCGTGCGAGCTCGAGCTGGCATTCGGTGGGGTGGACGACGGCCTCGAGCTCGCGCAGCACGGTCGGCAGGTCTTCGGCCTGATCGAGATCGGTCAGTGGCGCCAGCATCTCCCAGGCCGCAGCGTTCACCGCCTTGATGAATTCGCGCGCGGTATCGGCGCGGCTGTAGCGAACCGATTCCCAGGTTTCCACTGCCGGCGAACGATTGGCGCCGAACAGCCAGAAGCCCCCGTCGCACGCGGGGCCCATGACGTGGCGGGGTTCGTCGGCGATCAGCCAGCGCGCGGCTGCGCGCAAGTGGCCGGTTTCGATCTGGGGCAGGTCCGCGCCGATCAGAATGCCGGCGCCGTGGCGCCGCACGAGTTCGCCGTGCACCGTGGCCATGCGCTGCCCCAGTCCGCCTTCGCCCTGGGCCAGGCGCGGCAGGTTCTGCCACATCTCATGCTCCATGCCTTCGGCTTCGGCAACGGCCCAGTAGGTCGGAAGGCCGGCGGCAACCGCCGTGGCCTGAACGCATGCCGAGGCGAGCCGGTGCCAGGCCTCCGCGGCGCCGTTGCCGTGGCTGGCGCCCAGACGGGTCTTGACCGGCGACAGGCCGGGGGTCTTGACGAAGATTGCGATTGCGGGATTCAAGTCTTTCTGGTCCTGGAGCTTCCGTTTCCGGTCATCCGGTGTCTGGCCCGTCTTCGGGCCCGCAGCCCCAAGCGTAGCGTAAGCCAGAGATGTGCACGGGTTGTCCGCAGCCAGCCCTGCTCCCGGTAGCGGCGCGCCGAGGTCCGGATCGGCGGTCGCAACCGCTTCAGGCGCGCGCCCGCCGCGCGGGCGCGAACCAGGAAGTCCAGGTCTTCGCCGCGACCGAAGGTCTCGTCGAAGCCGTCGGCCCGGTCGAACAGCGTCCGGCTCATCAGCCAGGCCTGATCGCCGAACGGCATATGCAACAGTCGTGAGCGCAGGTTGGCGCCGAGTGCGTTGAGCACCGCCAGACGCGGGCCATCGACGGAGAAGGCCAGAGGAAACCAGCCCAGCGTGCTGGGGCGGATAAGCGACATTTCGGCGAATCCCGCCGCGGCTTTCATCGCGGCGGCGTCCGGACGAGAATCGGCATGCACCAGCCACAGGCAGTCGGCCTTGGCAGCGGCAACGCCCCGGTTGAGCTGGGCGGCGCGACCGGGCGGGCCCTGTACCGCGACCATGTCGCGATTCTGACCGTCATGCCGTGCGTTCCACGAGCAGATCGGCTCGCAGGTGCTGAGCACGATCTGGCAGGACGCCGGAAAACCGTCGAGCCGTTCCAGCAGTCCGGACCAGGCATCATCATCCGGGCCGACCGGGATGATGATGCTGAGCAAAGGCGCGTCGGCGTTCATGCTTGCAAGTTTAGTCGCCAAGAAGGCGGGGTCCGGCGCCATGATTGCAGAAATCGGTAATGAATCCGCTGATGGCCGCGTAAGCCGGGCCCGTGAAAACTGTTCTATGGGCGTCGGGAACAAATATTGCCGGGACGGCGTTGGCGTCGACGGCGGAATCGGGTCCGGTGGTGTAGACTTTCAGGTCTTGCGACCGTAGCTGGAAAAAGGCCGACCGGTGAACGGCGGCCGCGCCGGAAACAGAGGAATTGACTTGAGCTATCAGGTACTTGCGCGAAAATGGCGGCCGCGGGATTTCGCCGGATTGGTCGGCCAGGAACACGTCGTACGGGCGTTGACAAACGGGCTGGACGAGGGACGATTGCACCACGCCTTCCTGTTTACCGGCACCCGCGGCGTGGGCAAGACCACGGTTGCCCGCATCCTGGCCAAGTCGCTGAACTGCCGGGAAGGCGTCTCGGCCACGCCGTGCGGCCAATGCGAGCACTGCGTGGCGATCGACGAGGGGCGATTCGTCGATTTGCTGGAAATCGACGCGGCCTCGCGGACCAAGGTCGACGACACCCGCGAGATTCTCGACAACGTGCAGTACGCGCCGGCGCGTGGACGGTACAAGGTGTACCTGATCGACGAGGTGCACATGCTGTCGACGCACAGCTTCAATGCGTTGCTGAAGACGCTGGAGGAGCCGCCGGACCACGTCAAGTTCGTGCTGGCGACCACCGATCCGCAGAAGATTCCGGTCACCATCCTGTCGCGCTGCATGCAGTTCAATCTGCGCCGGCTGAGTGTCGAGGAGATCACCGGCCAGCTCGAGTTCATCCTTGGCCGCGAAGAACTGACCTACGACGACGCTGCCCTGGCGCTGCTTGCACGCGCCGCCGACGGCAGCATGCGCGACGGCCTCAGCCTGCTCGACCAGGCACTGGCCGCCGGCAGCGGCAAGCTGGAACATGCACCGGTAGAAGACATGCTGGGCACGGTCGAGCAGCGTCATCTCAATACCGTCGTGGAGGCCCTGATCGAAAGTGACGCGCGCGCGGCGCTGGCTGCGGTCGCAGAGGTGTTCGGCCTGGCACGCGACCTGTCGCGCCTGCTGGCCGACCTGGCCGAAATGCTGCACCGCATCGCGCTTGTCCAGCAAGTGCCCGATTATCGCGACGACAGCCGTACCGACTGGGAAAACCTCGTCGATTACGCGGCCCGCCTGGACCCCGAGGACGTGCAGCTGTACTACCAGATTGCGGTAACCGGGCGACGCGACCTGGGCCTGGCGCCGTCCGATCGAAGCGGTTGCGAAATGACGATCCTGCGCATGTTTGCGTTCCAGCCGGCCGATCCCGTCGCAGCGGCCCCGCCAGGCTCGGCCACCCGGGCCCCCTCGACTCGATCCGCCGCCTCGCCCGGGCAGGTGCGCGAAGCCGCGCCGGCCCCGCAAACCATGACCGAACCGGAACCGGCCCGGCCGGAACCGGCAAGGCCGGCGCCGTCCGCAGCGCCTGAGGCGCTGGACGCCGATAGCTGGCCGCGCGTGCTGCAGTCGCTGGACCTCAACGGGTCGGTCAAGGCCGTCGCCGGCCTGCTGGCGGTGGGCGAAGTCGACGACAACCGGGTTGAATTTCGACTCGTCCGGGACGATCTCATGCTGGTGACCGATCGCTTCAAGGCCAGTCTGGCGCGCGCGCTGCAAACGTATTCCGGACGCGAGCGGCGGGTCGAGTTCAAGCCGGTCGACGATGATTCGCAATTGCTGACCCCGGCCCGGCTGGAAAACGACGCGCGAGCCCGTGCCCAGGCCGATGCCGAAACCGCGGTTGCTCAGGATCCGGTCGTACAGCGCATGCAGGAAAAGTTCGACGCCGAAGTCGTGCCCGGGTCGGTGCGACCCGCCAATCCACGGAGTGAACAATGAAAGGCAATATCGCCCAGTTGATGCAGCAGGCGCAAAAGATGCAGGAAGGCCTCAAGCAGGCCCAGGAAGAACTGGCCAATCTGGAAGTCACCGGGCAGGCCGGCGGCGGCATGGTGGAAGTCACCCTCAGCGGTCGGCACGAAGTGCGCGGGATCCGGATCGATCCCGGTGCCACTGATGACGTTGAAATGCTGGAGGACCTGGTCGCAGCGGCATTCAATGATGCGGTCAACCGGGTGCAGGAAGCCAGCCAGGAAAAGATGTCCGGTTTGACCGGGGGCATGCCCGTGCCGCCAGGCTTTACCCTGCCTTGAGCGATCCGCTGCTCGAGGAATTGCTGCAGGCGCTGCGCTGCCTGCCCGGCGTCGGTGGACGTACGGCTCAGCGCATGGCACTGCACCTGCTCGAGCGTGACCGACGCGGCGGCGAGCGCCTCGCCGACGTCCTGGGGCGTGCCGTACGAGATATCCGGCGCTGCGACCGTTGCCGCAATTTCACCTCGGCCGACATCTGCGACATCTGTGCCAGCAATCGGCGCTCGGACAGGGTTCTCTGCGTGGTCGAAGCCCCGGGCGACGTGCTGGCCATCGAGCAGGCCACCGGTTTCGAGGGCCGCTACTTCGTATTGCTGGGCCGGCTTTCGCCGCTCGACGGCATCGGTCCCGAAGACATCGGCCTGGATCAGCTCGAGCGGCGTTTTGCCGGCGAACCCATCGAAGAAGTCATCGTGGCGACCAACTCGACCGTGGAAGGCGAGGCCACCGCGCATTACATCGCCGGGCTGGCGAGCCGGCACGGGGTGCGCCTGACCCGTCTCGCCCAGGGCGTGCCGCTGGGCGGCGAGCTCGAGCACACCGACCAGACCACGCTGGCGCACGCCTTTGCATCGCGATTGCCTGTATCGGAGTGAATTTCCCCGTATTGGAGTGAATTTCCGGTCGCGGACCGAAATCCGGGAATCCGGCGCGGCTTTCTCAGGTTTTGATAAATCGGCGTGCTTCAATCATCCTGAACCGGAATGAAGGATTGCAGGATGAGCCAGAACAGCAACCAGTCCAGCCGTGCCGTTCGCGAGCAGATCGTCGGCAAGAGCATCAGCGGCGTGATCGCGCGCCCGGGACGTGAAGGCGAACCCCCGATGGTGATGATGCTGCAGTTCGAAGACGGCAGCGTGCTCGAATTCGTATCCCCGCGCAGCGACCGTATTCTCAAGAGCGCAATCGAACACACGCGCCGACGGCAGTATCGTCAGCCGCCGGCCGGTTGTCCGGACCAACTTGCGTTGGCCGTGATGTAGGCCGGATCTTTATCCACAATCACTGTGGAAAACTCTGTGTGCAACCACGCTGCCTGCCCGTTGTCGTCTGCGCGTCAACGAAATGAACGAATTTTGACCAGGCGAAAAAACTTTATTTTAAACAATAATTTATAAATCCCGAACTGGCAATCCCACGAAGAATCAGGCGTAAAGAAACTGTCAATTGTCAAATCAAGGGATTGTGCATAACACTGCGACGTCATTTCAAGAAAACTGCTTCAAGTTCCTGATTTTTCGTTTCAGTCAAGATCGTCGATTCCGATATGCTTCGGCCACTGCTCGAGTTCATCGAGCAGTGGCGCATGGCCCGGAAATTCGTGGCGCAGTTCCTGGATTCGCTGCAGATATTCATCCACGCGCAGCGGGGCGAGTTCGGGATCATCGACCAGTCGGCGCCGGCGATAGTCCTGCCAGGCCCGGCGCTGTGATTCGTTCAGGCTGGCTTCGGCATGCCGGCCTGCATAGTGCAGCAGCAATTCCGCCAGCCGTTGGTCGGCAAACGGGCCTTTCAGGCTGTCGAGCAGCGCGGCGGCGCGATCCGGCGGCCGGGTGCGGATCTGTTCGGCAATACGACGATCGCCGTCGGGCATGAAGCCGTCATAGAGCGCCGTTTCGGGATCGAAGGCCGGGCCGGGTCGGGTCGCGACGAATACCCCGACCAGACGCTCGAGAAATTCCGGCATGGCGCCAAGCGTTTGCGCGTGCCGTTCGGCCGCGCCCAGATCGATACGCGTGCGCTCGGCGGCCGCGGCATCCAGCGTGCCGGTCGGCGACAGCATCGGGCACCGATTGGTGCGGATCCACTTGACCGGGAGCCGCTTGAGGCCTTCCGGCAGATCGGCATTGGCGGTCCAGAACAGGTCGGCGAGGGTCTCGGTATCGAATTCCGCGAACCCGGCGGGGTCTTCCCGCAGGTTCCACACCAGCCACTGGCTCTTGATCGTCGGGTGGCGGAACAGCGGCAGTACCGGTGCCAGACAGCCCTCGGCGGCCGGGAAGCGCGACGATGCGTGCAACAGAATTTCGCGTTTGTCGACCAGCTGCTCGACTCGCTGGCGGGCGCGCAGCCCCAGGCCCCAGTGCCAGAGCCTGGGCTGGCAGCGCCGGACCAGGCGCGCCATGCCCAGCGTGTTTTCCACATCGGCCAGCGCGTCGTGGGCGTGCTCGGTCGAAAAGCCGTTGGCGCGGGCAAGGTCTTCGAGTCGGAAGCTGGGACTGCCCGCCTCGTTGACCGGCCATTCGATGCCTTCGGGCCGCAGCGCGCGGGTCATGCGCAGCAGGTCGATCAGGTCGAAGCGGCTGTTGCCGTTGCGGAACTCGCGTGCATAGGGGTCGATGAAGTTGCGCCAGAACATGAAGCGCGAGATTTCGTCGTCGAAACGGAAGTTGTTGTAGCCAACGCCGCAGGTGCCGGGCTCGCTCATCAGTTCGAAGATGCGTCCGGCGAATTCGTATTCGGGCATGCCGCGCGCTTCGGCCTTCTGCGGCGTGATGCCCGTGATCAGGCAGGCATCGGGCGAAGGCAGCATGTCGCTGGCCGGCTTGCAATACCACACCACCGGCTCGCCGACCGGTTCCAGCGCGGTATCGGTGCGGATCGCGGCGAACTGGCAGGGCCGGTCGCGCCTGGGGTCGGCGCCGAATGTTTCGTAGTCGTGCCAGAGAAAGGTGTCTGCGCTCATGCGCCCATTGTCGCCTGCGCGAGCGGCGAACGCCAGTCGGGTGCTGCTTCACGCGGGAGGCGTATATTTCCTCAACGGTGACCAAGCAGGATGTTGCCAAATAAAACGTTGATCAGCCGAGATTCAGAACTTCGGACACCGGTGGGCATCGATCGCTTCGGTTCGACGCGTGGCGAGGCCTTCTGCGATCGATGCCCGCCGAATCCTGCACTGAGGTTTCCTGGATGTCGAGTCTCAGCAGTCCAGTCTCAGCAGGTTGAAAAAGGCGGTTTCATGCCTGAGAAAAGTACTGGAGCTATTGATGAAGGACCAACGATGATGGGCGAGAAAACTGCAACTTTTGCCGCCGGCTGTTTCTGGGGTCCGGAGGCGCGATTCCGCGAACTGGAAGGCGTGCTCGACGCCGAGGTGGGATACACGGGCGGGACGGTCGACGACCCGGACTATCGGTCGGTATGCGCCGGTGACACCGGGCACGCCGAAGCGGTGCGCCTGACCTACGATCCCGAAAGAATCGGATACGACGAGCTGCTGGAGGCGTTCTGGCGGATGCATGACCCCACCCAGAGGAATCGCCAGGGCCCGGACATGGGTTCGCAATATCGCAGCGCGATATTCACGCACGATGCCGAGCAGCAGGAGGCCGCCGAGCGCTCGAAGCGCGGCCTGGAAGCTTCCGGGCGTTTCGACGCACCGATCGCCACGGAAATCCGGCCCGCGGGTCCATTCTGGCGGGCCGAGGAGTACCATCAGCGCTATCTGGAGAAAAGCGGCCGGTGAAAGATGCGGGATCTACGGGGGGCACCGGTGTTTTGCCGGAGGTGCATCACGCAGCGCGTGTCATGACGGCCTTGACGGCCTCCAGCGCTTTGCCGATCTGGGCCTCCGGGGTGTAGAAGTTGGGCGAAAGCCGCACGGCCGGGCCGCGTTTTGCCGCGAAGATCGAGTCGGCCGAAAGTTGTTTCAGGACGTCGCCCGGGTCGCGGCGGCCGGGAATGAAGCAGACGATGCCGGCGCGCCGATCGGGATCGGAAGGGGTGATGATTTCGACACCGGGCATGCGCTCCAGCCCTTCGATCAGCCACCCGGTGCGCTGTAGCAGTTGCTCGGCGCGAAATTCCGGGTCGATGGACTGCAGCAGCTCGATCGCCGCGGCAAGGCCATGAATGCCGGCCATGTTCAGGGTGCCGGGCTCGAAACGCCGGGCCGATTCCGGTTGGCGCCAGTCGCCGCGCTCGAAATTGAACATGTCGGGCCACATGCGCCAGCCGGTCTGCAGCGGTTTGAGCCTTTGGCGTGCCGACGGTCGCGACCAGAACAGCGCCAGCCCCTCGGGCGCCAGCAACCATTTGTGGCTCCCGCCGACGACGAAATCGACCGGTGCGGTCGACACGTCCAGCGGCAATGCGCCGAGGTGCTGGATGGCGTCGACGACGAGCAGCGCCCCGATCGCGTGGGCGGCCTGACCGAGCCGATGCAGATCCAGCCGCACGCCGGAGTCGTAGCGCACCGAACTGACGGCCAGCAGCCGGACGTTCGCGTCCAGCGCCTGCAACAGCCCGGCTTCGGGGTCGTCGTTGTCGAACGGCACCTCGAGCACTTCGACGAAATCGGGCAACAGCTGGCGCCAGGGCAGCAGGTTGCTGGGAAAGTCGCCGCCGCAGCACACCAGCGCGTCGCCGGGTTGCCAGTCCAGCCCGGCCGCAATCAGGCTCAGGCCTTCCGAGGTATTCTTGAGCAGCGCAAGGTCGTCGTCGCGGGCCCCAAGGAATTCGGCCGCGCCTCGGCGAAGACGCTGCTCGGTCGCCAGCCATTCGGCGTAGCCCAGCGGGCCCTGCGCGATATTCTGGTCGACGAAATTCGCCATGGCGCGACCCACCGGTGCCGGCCACGGCGAAATGGCGGCGTGATTGAGCCAGGCATGTCGATCGACCACGGGAAACAGTTCGCGATAATTCATGAGCAGTAATTCCGATTCAGCCGGGCGCGTGATATTTCATTGCGACATGGACGCGTTCTTCGCCAGCGTCGAGCAGCGTGATCGTCCTGGATTGCGTGGCAAGGCGGTCATTGTAGGCGGCGACGGCCGGCGCGGGGTGGTCGCAGCAGCCAGCTACGAAGCGAGGCGCTACGGCGTGCATTCGGCCATGCCGGCGGGCCGCGCGCGTCGCCTGTGCCCGCATGCGGTATTCGTGCAGCCGCGCCACGCGCATTACCGGGAGATTTCGGCGCAGATATTCGAAATCTTCGCCGATTTTTCGGGACTGGTCGAGGGCTTGAGCCTTGACGAGGCCTTCATCGACATGACCGAGCCCTCGCGAAACGATGAAATACCGGTCCTGGCGCGGCGTCTCAAGCAGCGAATATCGTTGGCGCTGAACCTGACCGCATCGATCGGGATCGGCAACAGCAAGCTGGTGGCCAAGCTGGCTTCGGCCTATGACAAGCCCGACGGGCTGACCTGGATTCGTCCCGACCAGGTGCAGCGGTTCCTGGATCCCCAGCCGGTGCGCCGGCTGCCCGGCGTCGGGCCCAGTACCGGAGCGCGTCTGCAGGACGCGGGTATCCTCACCATCGGGCAGCTTCGACAGGCGCCGCTGGATTCGCTGCTGCCGGTTCTGGGGCGCCAGGCGTTCGGTTTTCGCCAGCGCGCGGCCGGCATCGATGATCGGGCCGTAAGCCCGGTGCGCACGCGCCGGTCGATCAGCCAGGAATCGACCTTCGAGCACGACCTGCACCGGATGAGCGACATCGAGGACGTCATCCGGGGTCAGGCCGAAAAGTGCGCCCGGCGCCTGGGCGAACGCGGGCTTTACGCCCGTTCGGTGCATTTGAAACTGCGTTCGGGCGGGTTCTCGACGCTCACGCGCAGCCGGACCCTGGCAGGATACACGCGTTCGGCGGCCCACATTTCCGAGGCCGCGTTCGAAATGGCTGCCGGTTGGATGCGCTATCAGTCCCGGGTTGGCGTTCGCTTGATCGGGGTCGGCGTCTCTTCCCTGGAGAGCAATCCAGATCCCGGGCAGCTGTTGCCGGAAGATGCTCGAGAGGCAAATACATGAAACCGCGGATTCCGCAGATTCATACGGAATGATCGAATAAGGGGGACGTCTGGGCACGAAGGCACCGTCTTTCAGTCTCTCGCAAGCATGTGGAATGGCGCACTTTCACTCCGCTGCGATCGTCTGACGGCTACCCCGTGCATGACGTCGAACCGAGTCACGGCGGGAATTGGATTGTCCGGCGTGTTGCCAGACGACCGTTTCCAGGCATCATCAGTCATTTCCGAGGATCTGCGCAGGCGGTTTCGGCAGCTTTAGATTCCGGCATGGCTTAGGGCACCAAGTAATCAGGTTTTTGCAAGGCACCTAACTGCTGCGCGCTTCGCCGAACCTGTCGCGCAATTCGCGCCTGAGGATCTTGCCCACGTTGGTCTTGGGCAACTCGTCGACGAATTCGATGTGGCGGGGGACCTTGTAGCCGGTCAGCTCCTTCTTGCAGTGCTCCCGCAATTCGTCGACGGTCAGCGAATCGTCCTTGGGCACGACCACGGCCTTGACCAGTTCGCCGGACTTTTCGTCCTCGATCCCGATGGCCCCGACTTCCAGCACCTTCGGGTGGGCGGCGATGACATCCTCGATCTCGTTGGGATAGACGTTGAAGCCGGAGACCAGGATCATGTCCTTCTTGCGGTCGACGATGTAGAAAAAGCCCATTTCATCGCGGCAGGCCATGTCGCCGGTCTTCAGCCAGCCATCGGCGTCGAGTACCTTGGAAGTCTCCTCCGGACGCTCCCAGTAGCCTTTCATGACCTGCGGGCCGCGAATGCACAATTCGCCCGGCTCGCCGATCGCGACCTCGCTGCCTTCGGTGTCGATGACCTTGCATTCGGTCGAGCAAATGGGCAGCCCGATGGCCCCGTTGTAGTCTTCCAGATCCATCGGGTTGATGCAGGCCGCCGGCGAGGTCTCGGTCAGGCCGTAGGCCTCGATCAGCGGCACGCCGGTGACTTTTTTCCAGTTCTCCGCCACAGCGCGCTGGACCGCCATGCCGCCGCCCAGCGTCAGTCGCAGCGGCGAAAAATCCAGTTTTCTGAACGATGGTGTATTGAGCAGGCCGTTGAAAAGCGTATTGACGCCGGTGATCGCGGTGAATCTTTCCTTGCCCAGTTCCTTGACGAAGCCGTCCATGTCGCGCGGGTTGGTGATCAACACGTTGCGCCCCCCGAACTTGATGAACACCAGGCAGTTCGCCGTCAGCGCGAAGATGTGGTAGAGCGGCAGCGCGGTCACGATGGTTTCACGGCCGTATTCGATCAGCGGGTCCATCCAGGCGGCCGATTGCTGCACGTTGGCCACGATGTTGCCGTGGGTCAGCATCGCGCCCTTGGACACGCCGGTGGTACCCCCGGTGTACTGCAGAAACGCCAGGTCGTCGTGGCCCGGACTTGCACTCTCGAGACGTTCGGGGTCGGTTTTCAGCGCCTCGGTAAAGCGCCGGGCCCCGGGCAGATCATAGGCCGGCACTTCCTTCTTGACGTAGCGCAACACGAAATTGATCAGCGTGCCCTTGGGAAATCCGAGCATGTCGCCGATCCCGGTCACGAATACATGTTCGACCGGGCAGTCGTCGATCACGCTCGCCAGCGTGTGGGCAAAGTTTTCCAGTACCAGGATTGCCTTGGCGCCGGAATCGTTGAGCTGGTGCTTGAGTTCACGCCCGGTATAGAGCGGGTTGGTATTGACCACTACCATGCCGGCGCGCAGGATGCCGAACAGCGCCACCGGATACTGAAGGAGATTCGGCAGCATGACCGCGACCCGGTCGCCGCGCTCCAGGCCCAGCGATTGCAGATGGGCACCGAAGGCCCGGCTCAGCCGGTCGAGTTCGCGATAACTCATCTCGCGGCCGAAATTGACGTAGGCCGTCTGGTCGGCATATTGCTCGCAGCTTTGTTCGAGGATGTCGACGACCGAGTCGAATTCCGACATGTCGATTTCTGCCGGAACCCCTTCCGAGTAGTGATCAAGCCAGGTTTTTTCAGTCATTGCGGTTGGTTTCTCTGTGTTTGGTCTACCCTGCCTCTAGATTCTCACAGGTCAAGTTTGCATACAAGCCTGTATTGCCCCTGCGACCAGGGAGGCCCACTGGATGTTTGCCGCCGCAGTCCGAGGCGTATATCATCCACACTCGGCCGCGCTTGCGTGAATGCTCCAGTCAGCGAGCCGGCCCGGTTGATCCATCCTTTCATTCGGAAATCTCCATGGGTGAGCAGAACGTAGAGCAAAGCAACGACGAGGCCACGCGCCGTGCTTTCATGAAGGCGCTGCTGAACGAGGTTCGGGCGATGGAGGAAATGCTCGACTCCGATATGTTCGAACGCGGTATCCGACGGATCGGCGCGGAGCAGGAGATGTTCCTGGTCGACGGCGCCTATCGGCCCGCGATGACCGCGATGCAGATGCTCGAAGGGATGGACGATCCGCGTTTCACCCACGAGCTGGGCCTGTTCAATCTCGAGGCCAATCTTTCGCCGCTGGAGCTTGGCGGCGATTGTCTGCGTCGTCTTGAAGCGGAAACCGACGAGGTGCTTTCCCTCGCGCGCGAGCGAGCGAAGAAAGTGGGATCGCAAGTGGCGCTGGTGGGCATCCTGCCGACGTTGACGCGTGACCATCTCAGCCTGAACGCGATGGTGCCCACGGCGCGCTATTTTGCCCTCAACGAAGCGCTGCGGCGCCTGCGAGGGTCGGATTTTCAGTTTGCGATCAAAGGTATAGATCAACTCAACTTCCAGCACGACAATCTTATGCTGGAAGCCTGCAACACCAGCTACCAGGTGCATTTCCAGGTTGCCGCCGAGGAGTTCGCGTCGCTTTACAACGTCGCCCAGGCGGTCACAGGGCCGCTGCTGGCGACCTGCGTGAACTCGCCCATCCTGCTCGGCAAGCGTCTTTGGCACGAAAGCCGCATCGCGGTGTTCGAGAATTCAATCGACGCCCGCTCCGAGGCGCTGGCCGCTCGCGGGCTCCAGCCCCGTGTGCACTTCGGCGATCACTGGATCGACAAGTCGGTGATCGAAATCTTCAAGGAGGACATTGCCCGTTTCCGTGTGATTCTGACGACGGACTTCGAGGACGATCCGATCGGGATGGTGCAGCGCGGCGAGATTCCCAAGCTCAACGCCCTGCGGCTGCACAACGGCACGGTGTATCGCTGGAATCGCGCCTGCTACGGCATTTCCGAAAACGGCAAGCCACATCTGAGAATCGAGAACCGGGTCATCCCGTCGGGCCCGACCGTGCTCGACGAAATCGCGAACGCGGCGTTCTTCTTCGGCATGATGTCGCGCCTGTCGCACAGCATCGAGGACATTCGCGAGCACTTCAATTTCTCCGACGTCAAGAGCAACTTCATGTCGGCTGCGAGGGACGGTCTGCGCGCTCAGCAGGTCTGGTTCGACGAGCACCAGATGCCGGCCAAGGACCTGATTCTCAAGGAACTCTTGCCACTGGCCGAGCAGGGGCTGCGCGAAGCCTCGATCGACTCGGCCGACATCGAGCGCTACCTGGGCGTGATCGAAAGGCGGGTCGATTCGCGCCGCACCGGCGCCCGCTGGCAGCTCGATTCGCTGGAAAACATGAAGTCGGAGGGCAGCCTCCACGAGCGCATGCGCGCGCTGACCGCCAGCATGGTGCAGCAGCAGCAGACCGGAAAGCCCGTCTCCGAATGGGAGCTGGCCGAGTTCTGCGGCACCCAGGACTGGCGCGAGAGCTACCGTACCGTCGGCCAGTTCATGGCCACCGACCTGTTCACGGTTCGGCCCGACGACATCGTCGACTTCGCCGCCAGCCTGATGGAATGGCGATACGTGCGCCACGTTCCGGTCGAGGACGATTCCGGAAGGCTGCTCGGGCTGATCAGCCATCGCCAGTTGCTGCGCCTCATCGCCCGCGGCATCGACAAGAAGACCGAGCCGGTGATGGTGCGCGACATCATGCGCCCCGATCCCACTTCGATCGGGCCCGAGACGACCACGGTCGAGGCGATCCGGCTGATGCGGGAAAAACGCCTGAGCTGCCTGCCGGTGACCGAGAACGGCAAGCTGGTGGGCCTGGTGACCGAATACGACCTGATCGTCGTCGCCTCGCGTCTGCTGGAGTCGGTGCTCGATGGCGAATGAGTCCGGCCGCGGCGCATGGCTGGCGGCAGTGTTCGTACTGCTGGCCGGTTGCGGGCCCGAACTGGATGATGAAACGCGGATTCTTCGCACCCTCGACGCCATGACCGAGGCGGTGGAGCAGGGCGACGTGGGCGATTTCATGACGCCGGTAGCCGACGATTTCGTCGCCGTCAACGGCCGGCTGGACCGGCGCGCGCTGGGTCTGCTGGTGCGTCGCGAGCGCCTGGCCCGCGACGCGGTTCGCGTCCGGCGGGTCGATACGCAGGTCGAGCTGGTGGGGGATTCGCGCGCCGTGGCGTCGTTCCGGGCGCTGGCCACCGGAGGCTCCGGGCTGCTGCCCGACGAGGGTCGATTCTGGCGGGTCGAGACGGGCTGGCGGCGTGACGGCGATGATTGGGCGTTGATCTCCGCGGAATGGGAATAGCGGTGCCGTGAACACGTCGTGCAGCGGCTGGAACGCCAGGCGTCCGGAAGATGCCAACGATGGCGGGTGCAAAGAGGACAGCCCCCGGCTTTGTGGCAGTCGCTCGGGGTTGAACCCGGAACGCTTCCAGCGGCTACAATACGGGGCTTGACTTCCGCGAGGCCGGGGTTCCCGGTGGCGGAATGGTCCCGATATGAACTTTCCGCAAATTCCCGAGTTTCAGGAGTCCCTTGCAATGCAGCGTACCCTTTCGATCATCAAGCCCGACGCCGTAGCCAAGAACGTGGTCGGCGAAATCTACACCCGCTTCGAGCGCGCCGGTCTCCGAATCGTGGCCGCGCGCATGCTGCATCTTTCGCGCGAGCAGGCCGAGGGTTTCTACGCGGTGCACAAAGAGCGCCCGTTCTTCGATGACCTGGTCGAGTTCATGACCTCCGGCCCGGTCATGATCCAGGTGCTGGAAGGCGACGATGCGATTGCGCGAAATCGCGAGCTGATGGGCGCCACTGACCCGCGCCAGGCCGCGCCCGGCACCATCCGTGCCGACTTCGCTTCCAGCATCGACGCCAATGCGGTGCACGGGTCCGACGGCGAGGAAACCGCCGCCCGGGAAATCAGCTTCTTCTTCGCCGGGGATGAGATATACTCACGCTGATTCAAAGACGTATCGCGCATGGCTGAAGCTGCCCCCAAAACCAACCTGCTCGGCATGAGCCGAGCCAGCCTGGAGCGGTATTTTTCCGCGCTGGGGGAAAGGCCGTTTCGTGCGCGGCAACTGCTGCAGTGGATCTACCAGCGTGGAATCACCGATTTCGCGCTGATGACCGATCTGAGCGGCGCGCTGCGCGAGCGGTTGACGGAAATCGCCGAGATCCGGCCACCGGAGATCCTGAGCGAGCAGGTTTCCGCCGACGGCACCATCAAGTGGCTGCTGACCCTGCCGGGCGGCAGTGCCGTGGAGACCGTGTTCATCCCCGAACCCGAGCGGGCCACTCTTTGCATCTCTTCGCAGGTGGGCTGCATGCTCAACTGCACTTTTTGTTCGACTGCGATGCAGGGCTTCAGCCGCAATCTGTCGGCAGCCGAAATCATCGGGCAGGTCTGGCTGGCCGACCAGAGAACCGGCGACCGGCGCATCAGCAACGTCGTTTTCATGGGCATGGGCGAGCCCCTGCTGAACCTCGACCAGGTTGGTCCGTCGCTGGATCTCCTGCGCGACGATCTGGCTTACGGCCTGGCCGCCCGGCGGGTGACCGTTTCCACTTCGGGCGTGGTGCCGGGGATCGACGCACTGCATGAATTTCCGCCGATCGCGCTTGCCGTGTCGCTGCATGCGCCGGACGACGAATTGCGCGCCCGGCTGGTGCCGCTGAACCGCAAGTATCCGATCGCCGAATTGTTGGCCGCCTGCAAGCGCTACTTGAAGGGCTGCGGCACCAAGCAGTCGATTACCTTCGAATACACCATGATCGACGGGGTCAACGATGCACCGGAACTGGCCCGCCGGCTCCGAAGGCTCCTGGCCGATATCCCCAGCAAGATCAACCTGATTCCGTTCAACCCGTTTCCGGGAACGCCATTTCGCTGCAGCACCAGCGAGAACATGTTGCGCTTCCAGGAAATCCTGCGCGACGGCGGCCTGATCGCCACCGTCCGGCGAACGCGCGGCGACGATATCGACGCGGCTTGCGGGCAACTGGCGGGCAAGGTGCTCTCGGGCAACCAACGCAGAAGCCTGGTGCAGCAACAGCTCGCCCGACAGGCGCTGGCATGAGGCTGCGCCCCGTTATCGCATTCATTCTCGGGGCCGCCCTGACCGGCTGCGCCGCCAACAACGCCAACGACGTCGATTCGCGCCGCACCGGTTCCGGCGTCGACCGCGTCAGTCCGGTGCGCGCGGCCGAGGTCAATACCCGTCTCGGCGTCGGGTACCTCGAGCGCGGCGAGCTGCAAGTCGCAATGCAGAAACTCGAACTGGCGGTCGATCAGGATCCGAAGCACTCGCCGGCGCATCTCGCGCTGGGCGTCGTCTATCAATCCATAGACCGAGACGACAAGGCCTTGAAACACCTCAGGACGGCGGTTCGACTTGCACCCGACGATGGAGGCGCGCACAATAGTTATGCAGCGTTGCTGTGCCAGATCGGTCGATATTCCGAGGCGGACCGGCACTTCAGGATGGCGCTGGAAGATCCGTTTTACGCCACGCCCGAAGTCGCCCTGGCCAACGCCGGATCTTGCGCGCGACGGGACGGTCGGGAAGAAGACGCCGAGGACTATTTGAGAGAAGCCCTCGAGTATGATCCGCAGAACCGGACCGCGCTGTTCAATCTGGCGCGCCTGTCGTTCGACCGGGGCGAGCCGTTGAGCGCGCGCGCCTTTCTGCAGCGATTGGAGGCGAGCGGTGGACTGGGTGCGCGGTCGTTGCTGCTCGCCGTTCAGGTTGAACGAGATCTGGGCAGCGAGCGTGATGCCGAGCGCTATGCCGCAGTCCTGACACAGCAGTATCCCGATTCACCCCAGGCCTCGCAATTGAGGCAACAGAACCAGAAACGAAATGACTGAATCCGATCCAGGCGAACAAGCCAAACAATCGAGTTCAACGGGGGCGGCGCTTGCCGAGGCCCGCAAGGCCAGGCAGCTCAGCCTGCGTGCGGTTGCGCGCGAACTGAAACTGTCCAGAACGACACTCGAACACATCGAGGCCGACCGGTTTGAACGAATAGCGCCCATTTACAGGCGCGGTTACGTCATCAACTATGCACGGCTGGTGGGTATCGATCCGCAATCCCTGCTCGAGGGCATGGGATCGACGGAACCCGAACCTCTCAGATCGGTGTTGCCGGTGGCCGGCAAGCCGCAGCGTTTCGACCGATTCCTGAAGTTTGCAACCTATGCGCTGGTCACCACCATGATCGTGCCGCCGCTGGTCTACTTTTTCGTGCTTGGCGGGGCGCGGCTGTTCGAATCCGAAATGGTTGCAGGCGACAATGCAGGCAACGACGCAATTTCGTCGCCGGCAGACAAGCCCGGCTACAGGGAGCGTTTCGCCGATGCGCTCGCCGTGAAGCCGCTGGAAGGCATGCGCCAGGACGACTCGCACCTTTCGGCGTCGGCATTGCCGATGGCCTCGATTCGCTCCCGGTCCCAGGAAGTCTCGGTGCAGGAAGCCCCGGCTGCCGAACAGCCCGCTATCGCGGAATCCGGGCACGATTCGGTCTCTGAGCTCGAAGTGATGCTCAGCGAAGACAGCTGGGTGGAGATCGAGAGCGCCGACGGCACGCGGCTCGAATTCGATCTGCTGCGCGGCGGAGAAACGCGGCAATACAACGGGATCGCGCCTTTCAAGCTCTTGCTGGGGCGCGGCAGCGCCGTCGAGCTTCGCCTGGATGGTGAGCCGGTGGCGTTCGCCGGTCAGCAACAAGGCGGGGTCGCGGAATTGATGGTCGGCCAGGATGATACGGTCGAACCGCCCGAGTCGGCCAGCAGCCGCGAACAGCCGGTAGACTGACGACCACCCCGACACTCGGTAAGTTGACCATACGGGCGGGATCGCGAACACGGCGATCCGGCCGGTCTGTGCATGGAGACGTTGCGATGAAAGCCCTGCAATCCGTTCGCGGAATGCACGATATCCTGCCGGCTGATATTGCCGCCTGGCAGTGGTTGGAACGACGCCTGTCGCGCCTGATGGCGCGTTATGGCTTCGAGGAGATCCGGATTCCGCTGGTCGAGAAGACCGAGCTGTTCACGCGCGCGATCGGGCAGGGCACCGACGTGGTCGAAAAGGAAATGTATGCCTTCGACGATCGCAACGGCGACAGCCTGTGTCTAAGGCCCGAAGGCACTGCCGGCGTGGTGCGTGCGGCACTCCAGCACGGTCTGCTCAATCCGCCCGGTCTCAAGCTATGGTATGCGGGCCCGATGTTCCGGCACGAGCGTCCGCAAAAGGGGCGACAGCGGCAGTTTCATCAAACCGGCGTGGAGGTGTTCGGCCTGGACGCGCCCGCAGTCGACGCCGAACTGATCGCGTTGGGCAGCCGGTTGTGGCGCGAACTGGGCATCGCCGAACATATCGAGCTGGAAATCAATTCCCTGGGCGACCGCGATGATCGTCAGCGCTATCGACAGGCGTTGTTGGCCTATCTGGGGCCGTTGCGCGATCAACTCGATGACGACAGTCGGCGCCGGCTGGAAAGCAACCCGCTGCGGATCTTTGACAGCAAGGCGCCCGCCACGCAGGCGTTGCTGAAGGCGGCGCCGCGCTTGATCGATCATCTCGGCGAAGGTGCCCGGGCGCATTTCACGGCCGTCACCGAGCTGTTGGACGCACAGGGGATCCGTTATCGAATCAACCCCGGACTGGTCCGCGGCCTCGACTATTACTGCCGTACCGTTTTCGAGTGGACGACCCGCTCGCTGGGCGCGCAGGGCACTGTGTGCGCCGGTGGCCGCTACGACGACCTGGTCGAGGTGCAGGGTGGCAAACCCACGCCGGGCATCGGGTTCGCCATGGGCATGGAGCGCCTGCTCGAACTGGTCAAGGGACAGAACGGGCGATTCGAGAATCCGCCCCACGCTTACCTGCTGGGGTCCGAACCCGCATCGGAGCGGCTCGGGTTGGCCGAGGCCCTGCGCGACCGCTGGCCGGAGTTGCGCCTGGTTACGGATCTCCAGGGCGGCAGTTTCAAGGCCCAGTTCAAGCGCGCCGACCGATCCGGCGCCCGCCTGGCGCTGGTGCTCGGCGATCAGGAGATGGCCGACCGCACCATCAGCGTCAAGGATCTGAAAGGCGACGCGCCGCAAGCGTCGGTTGCGCAGGATTCGATGGACGACTGGCTCAGGACGTTTTTCGACGATGACCGGCGCGGCCACGGCAAGTGATTTATCATCGCAAGCTGTCGCCTTCCGAGTGCAAGCGAGAAACCTGAATGGCTGTTGAACTCTACGACGAACACGAACAAAGCGAGCGCGTCCGGAATTGGCTGCGCGAAAACGGCGTCTCCATCCTGATGGGCGTGGTCCTGGCGCTGGCCGGGATTTTCGGCTGGCGACAGTGGCAGGACTATCAGGGCGGTCAGGCCGCGCTGGCCAACGAATATTACGCCGCAATCCAGCGGGAATTGGAGGCCGACGATGTCGAAGCGGCAGCCGAACAGTTTACGGCGATGCGCGAGGGCGTGGGCGAACACGCCTATCTGGCGCTGGCCGGAATGCTGCTGGCCTCATCGCTGGCCGAAGCCGGTGAAGCGGAACGGGCCGCCGCAATCTATGGCGCGTTGCTCGATGCCGAAAAATGGCCCGCCCTGAAGCCCTTGATTCGCCTGCGCATTGCCTTGGTCGAGACCCAGCTGGAACGCGGCGAGTCGGCACTCACCAGGCTTGAAGGCAACGCCCCGGTGGGATATGAAGGGCTGTGGCTCGAAACCCGGGGCGACATCCTGTTCGATCTGAATCGCTTCGGCGCCGCCGCCGAGGCGTATGCCGCGGCAGTCGAGCAACTGCGCGGCGAGGGACGCAGTTTTCGCCAGGCCGAGACCAAGCTTGACGCGGTCCAATCGGCCGCCGGCAACGCGGGGAGCGCGTGATGCGCCTGATGAGGATCGGACTGCTGGTGGTGCTTGGCCTGGTCCTGGCCGGTTGCGGCATCTTCGGCCAGAAGGATCCCGAACGCGATCCGATGGAGCTGACCGAGATCAACGAGCGCGTGCGGGTCAGCAAGCTGTGGAGTACCTCTACCGGCAGCGGGCTGGGCAAGAGCGCCTCCGGGCTCAAGCCAGCCTATGTGGACGGCCAGATCTGGAGCGCGGACCACGAGGGCAGGGTCGTCGCCTTGGATGCGGAGACCGGCGACCGCCTGGAACGCTTCGAGCTGGACATGCAGCTCTCGGCGGGTCCGACCGTGCGTGACGACGAGATCCTGCTCGGCACCATAGAAGGCCAGATCGTGGTCGTGGATCGCGCCAGTAGTGAGATCAAGTGGCGGGCACAGCTGTCTTCGGAAATTCTCGCCGCACCGCAGGCGCGCGACAATGTCATCGTCGTGCGCTGCATCGACGGCCGTGTGTTCGGGCTCGATGCCGAAACCGGTTTCCGGAACTGGGTTTACGACCGGAGCGTGCCGCTGCTGACGCTGCGCGGAAATTCCGACCCCGTCATCCGTGCCGGGCAGGTTTTCATCGGCCACGACGACGGTACGCTGACCGCACTGGATCTCCAGTCCGGCGATCTGCTCTGGGAGCAGCGCGTGGGAACGCCGGAAGGTCGCACGCAGCTCGAGCGCCTGGCCGACATCGACGGTCCGATGGCGATCGCCGGGCTGGATATCTACGCGGTCAGCGAGCACGATCGGACGGCCTCGGTGGCGCTGGATTCGGGGCGCCTGTTGTGGGTCAAGGAGCTTGGTTCCTACCAGGGTCTAGAAATCGATCGTGCGCGAATGGCCTTGACCGATTCCGACGACCGGGTCTGGGTGCTCGACCGGCGCAGCGGGTCGACGGCCTGGAGCAACGAGGCGCTGCTTCGGCGTGGAGTGACGCGGCCGGTCGCGCAGGGCGGCTTTGTTGCGGTCGCCGACAAACAGGGCTATATCCACTGGCTGGACGGCGAAACGGGCGAGTTCGTGGCGCGCGCGCGAGCCAGCCGCGATGCCCCGGTTTCGGCGCCGCTGGTCGTCGGCAACGTGTTATATCTGCTCGACGTCGACGGCAAGCTCTCGGCCTGGCGCGTGGGCGCTTCATCCTGATCGCACTGGCCCGGCGATGAATCGTGCGGCGCTGCCCATCGTCGTGATTGCCGGCCGGCCCAACGTCGGCAAATCCACGCTGTTCAATGCGCTGACGCGCACGCGCGATGCGCTGGTGGCCGATCAGCCGGGCGTGACGCGCGACCGCATCTACGGCCGTGCGATGATTGCGGGTACCGAAGTGATGCTGGTCGATACCGGCGGCCTGGATCCCGATCCGGACATGCTGATTCGCGGCGTGGGCCGCCAGACCCGGGTCGCACTGGAAGAAGCCGACGTGATCGCCTTCGTCGTCGACGGTCGGGGTGCAGTCACCTCCGAGGACTTCGAAATTGCGGCACGGATTCGGCAGCTCGGCAAACCGGTCGTGCTGGTGGTCAACAAGACCGACGGAATCGACGTCGATAGCGCGATCGCGGAGTTTTCCGCGCTCGGGCTCTCCGAGCCGGTTGCCGTTGCCGCGGCGCACAGGCGCGGGCTGGACAGCCTGGCCGGCGCGATTGCCGCGGAACTGCCCCGGCCGCCGGAAGCGCCGGACATTCGCGACACCCAGGACACGATCCGGCTGGCGCTGATCGGGCGGCCCAACGTCGGCAAGTCCACGCTGCTCAATCGCCTGACCGGTGACGAGCGCGCGGTGACGGCCGACCTTCCCGGCACCACCCGCGATCCGATTGCTGCCGAGATCGATCGGGACGGCCGTCGCTACCGGCTGGTCGACACGGCCGGTATCCGGCGCAAGCGCCACCGCCACGAAGCCGTCGAATCGCTGAGCACGCTGAAAGCGATGCAGGCCATGCAGCAGGCCGACATGGTCTGCCTGTTGCTCGACGCCGGCGAGGGGATTACCGATCAGGATGCCCGGCTGGCCGGCCATGCCGCCGACGCCGGCCGCGGCCTGGTCATCGTGCTCAACAAGTGGGACGGTCTCGACGAACGCCAGCGCAGGCAATGCCTGGAAGACGCCGGAGACAAGCTCAAGTTCGTTTCCTGGGCGCCCGTGGTCATTCTCTCCGCGCTTTACGGCAGTGGTGTCGGGGAACTGTTCGACGCGATCGAGACGGTCTACGATGCGGCCTGCCGCTCGCTTTCCTCGGGGCGGCTCAGCCGCGTGCTGAACAGGGCGACCGAGGCCCATGCGCCACCGGTGGTGCACCGCTTCGCGGCCAAGCTGCGTTACGCGCATCCGGGCGGGAATTTTCCGACGCGGATCGTGATTCACGGCAACCGTACCGAGCATGTACCGCCGGCATATCGCCGCTATCTCATCAATCGTTTTCGCAAGGAATTCGATCTGCCGGGTGTGCCGATTCAGTTGCTGTTCCGGGACTCCGACAATCCCTACGCCGGCCGGCGCAACAAGCTGACCCCGCGCCAGCTCAAGCGTCGCGAGCGCATCCGCAAGCGTTGAGACGGGTCTGCGACTGCCCGCCATCCGCCGGCGAATCATCGATTGCGCCGCGCATCTTGAAATCTTCCGCAACGTCCCTATCTTGACGGTGGGGCCGCCATTCGGGGCCTCCGGTTCCGGCTGCAAGGCGGGATCGCTGAACGTAATCTATTGCTCAATGGAGGATAGTGACATGACCACGTATGATCTCTCACCCCTGTATCGCACGGCCATCGGCTTCGACCGTCTTGCCGATATGCTTTCCAACGCCTCGCGCGTCGACGGCAACGGCTATCCGCCGTACAACATCGAAGCGCACGGCGAAGATCAGTACCGCATTTCCATGGCGGTCGCCGGCTTTTCCGAATCTGATCTCGACATCGTGACCGAGCAGAACACGCTGACGGTGTCGGGCAACAAGGACGCCGAAGACGGCAGCGACGAGCGCGAGTTTCTTTATCGCGGCATCGCGAATCGATCCTTCGAGCGCCGCTTCCAGCTTGCCGACCATGTGCGGGTGGTCACGGCCAGGCTCGAGAACGGCCTGCTGCACATCGATCTGGAGCGCGAACTGCCGGAGCAGATGAAGCCGCGTCGGATCGAAATCGGTGGCCAGCGCTCGACGCTGGAGCCGGATGACGGCAAGCGCATCGAGCGGGAAGAAAACAAGGCCGCCTGACGCGGTCTGCTGCGAAACGGTCAAGTCCATTCGGACCGACCGCCAATGCAGGGGCACCGGAAATTCCGGTGCCCCTTTTCGATTGCGGCGGTCGGGCGTTCAGCGCAGGCCGAACAGAAATTCCTGCATGCCGTTGTTGAGCAGCAGCGTGCGCTCCACGCGCAGGTCCGGCATGGCCTTTTCAAGCGCCTTCGGGCTGTAGCGGGGTGCTTGCCTTCGGCTGGGACCGACCTCGTCCACGATCAATCGCAGGTCGCCGTCCAGCGTGAACCGGGCCGGGCATTCGGACATCTGTTTGCCGGAATACTGGATCAGCGCATGCACTCGGCACTCGTTTGCACCGTGGCGTGCAAGGCAGGTCGACAGGGCACCCAGTTCGTTACCGTTCATGTAATTGAGAAGATCCCAGCACAGGAAGCGGTCCACCGGCTCGCGCCAGAACTTCCCCGGCAGAATGCTGTCGGGCAAAAACCACTGCGCCTGCCCGTCCAGTAGCGCGCGCGGCAGATCGGCGACCAGCAGGTGACTCGGCTTTCCGCTCAGGTTGTCCGTCAACCCGCCCTGCGCGCCGCCCAGATCGGCCCAGACGCGCCGCCGGCGATCCTCGGCCGTAAGCAACTCGGCAAGCAAGGGTACGCTGACGCGTGCGTCCGCCCCACTGGACGTTGGTCCGACGGGCGTCGCGACGGCATTCGACATGGCTGGATGCGCGATGGATCAGGCGGCGCTGGTGCCGGCCTTGCTGCCTTGTTCAGCGGCATGGGGCTGGCCGGTCCCGGAAGACGCAGACGCGCCACCGGTGTCTTGCTTGCCGGTTTCCTTTTCGCTGCGGTTGCGCTTTCTTTCGCGATCGGTCGATGCGGCGGAGGTCGCCTTGAAGGCCTCGCGCAAGGCTTCGGATTCGGGATCCATATCGACCGAACCGCGGAATTTGGCACCGTCTTCCAGGCTGATGCGCGGCGCCAGGATATTGCCGTCGATGCGCGCGCTCGCTCGAATGCTGATGCGCTCGGAGGCATACAGATCGCCCTTGACCGTGCCCTCGACGAGAATGGTGTGCGCGTAGACCTGGGCGTCCAGGATGCCTTTCGACCCTACGGTCAAGATGTTGCTCTTGAGCTCGACCGTCCCCTTGACACGACCTTCCACGACCAGGTCCTCTTCCCCCTTGAGGGTCCCGTCGATGGAAATCGTGGGTCCGATGACCGCCTGGCCGGGTGCCCGGCCGGCGCTTGCCGCTGGAGCTGCGGGCGTCGGATTCTTCGTCGCCGCGGGCTGTGGCTGGCCGGCGGCATGGCTGGAGGTTTCGGATTCGCTGGATTCACGCTTGTTGAACATGGCCATCTCTTATCGGGAATTGGGGGAACCCGTCAAGCTACAACCCGAGGCGGCCGCCGTCAAGCGAGGAATGTGTGCTCTGGATCAAGCTTCAGCACCGTCCGGCAAAGGCCTGTCGTCCCCGGGATGCAACATGATCCGGGGAATGGGCTAGACTTTCGCCCATTCGCCACCTTGCGCCCTCGAAAAACATCCATGCCGCATCGACGACAAAGACTGCTGCTGGTCCGTCACGCCCAGGGATCGCTGGGCAGCGACGATTACGATCAGCTGTCGACCATCGGTTTTCGGCAGGCCGAGCAGATCGCGCAGCATCTCCAATCGTCCGT